>CAXTKV010000068.1:0-22662 GCA_964244895.1 uncultured Deinococcales bacterium | reverse complement strand
GATCTTCAGGCCGTGCTCGGTGGTGAGCGAAGCTTCTGGTGCTTTGAAAACCCACTCGAAACCGGAGTTGTCGGCTTTGGCCTTGCAGGTGTAGATCTGCACGCCATCCGCCAGCAGCTTGCGCGCCAGCCGGTAACCGTCCGGGACTTGCAGCGCGACGGGCGCTGTCGGGGTGGTGATGGTCGCGGCGCTCTCGTAGCCGTAACCGTATTCGTCGGCCAGCGCGAGGGGCGCGATGATGGCGAGGATGAAGGGGACGGCGATCTTGATGTTCATGATGGCTCCTGTCTACTGGCGAGAATCGGGGCGAGGGGTCGGCTGGAGCTTGACGGTCACGTGCGCGAGGCGAGAGTCGGATGGATGTCAGTGCGCCTGGGATCGTGCTGGCTTCTGAACGGTCTGTCGCGGGCAATGGCGGAAGTGCGTCGGGCAGGCGTGCTGCAATCGAAAGCGGCGCGAACGAGTCTTCATCGAGACCTCCTGGTTGAGGCGTCGGCCTCGAGATAGAAGGTATTGGCCTCCCGGTCACGCGCCAGTAACGAGCTGGCTCGGGATGGTGATTTGATCGTCGTTGCAGATTCGAGACCGACGAGAACACCGTCCAGCACGCATATTCAATCTCGCGTGCTGGACGGTGTTCCCTTTAACTGGACGGCGAAAGCATCATGTGCGTCGCCGAGATGGCCTCAGCGATGCTCGAGTCGGAATACTCGAAAAACGCGCGCTCGAGGTACGCGATCGTGCGTTCGCTCTGCAACCAGCGCTTGATGAACACCGACGAGGACTTGCGGGCGAACGCGTTGAACGATGCCCCGAGCCAGATGCTCGTCAGATGCTCCAGCACGAAAGCGCTCAGGTGTTCGACTGCGGAGCGTTCGGTGTTCTCGAGCCAGATCTCGAGGTATTCAGTCACATCTTCTTGCGTGCAGCACAGCGCAGCCAGGCAATCGTCGAGGGGAATCATTGCGCGCATCGAAGACGGAACCGAGAGTCTGTGCCTCCACCACGCCTTCAAGAACGCTTGCACCGCTTGGCGCTCGTGCTCGGGCCAGAGGTTCCAGTCGGCGTATTTCAGTTTGCCGATGACAATTTCAGGATCGGGCCAGCCGAACGCGCCCTGCACGCAGAGTTCAAACACGCGGGGCAGGAAATACTTGAAGTCCAGCGTCTCGCCGCAGGTCAAGAGCAGACTGGAAGTGAACGATGAGAGTTCAGCGGCGCTCAATTCGCGCAGGGGTTTCGAGCCGAGGAAATCAACTTCCGACTGATCGAAGCAGTGGGGAATGCAGCAGGGCATGTCTGAGCGAAACGAGTAACCCGAGAAGGTCTCGTACAGCTGCTCGAGACTGCCGTTGAAGTCTTTTTCAAGTCTGGCGAGCGCCTCGTGCATCATCTCGATTCTACAACTTTCAAACAGGAACACCGTCCTGGACGCGTTTCTCGAGGGTCGCGAATTTGCGTGCTGGACGGTGTTCTCGAGATTGAAGCACGACCGTGTGTGACGGTGTTCTTCGGGTTTTCATCGTCCAGCACGCACCCGAGTCGCAATGTCAAGGTCTCCCCTAGCCAAAAACGCGTATTGAAGGTACACTTTTTCGGGTTTGCCGCGAGGCATTCCAGACATGGCGTCTGAGCGTGCAATGGGGCTGGAAGCGTCCCCAAAGCGAGAACGCTCACTCGACCAAATCCCAGCAGACAACGCTTCCGTGGGGCACAAACGCCCCGAAAGGAAAACCCGTGTCGTACCTGAGCATGAAGCAGTTGCTCGAGGCTGGAGTCCACTTCGGCCACGAAACCAAGCGTTGGAACCCGAAGATGAAGCGTTTCATCTTCGCTGAACGCAACGGTATTTTCATCATTGACCTTCAAAAAACCCTCAAGCAGCTCGACCGCAGCTTCGATTACGTCAACGAACTGGCGGGCAAGGGCGGCGTGATTTTGTTCGTCGGTACGAAAAAGCAGGCGCAGGAAATCACGGAGCTCGAAGCCAGGCGCTCCGGGATGCCGTTCATCAACCAGCGCTGGCTGGGTGGCTTGCTGACGAACTTCACGACCATTCGCGGTCGCATCAAGCGCATGACGGAACTCGAAGCCATGTTCGAAGATGGCACGGTCATGGCGCGCCCGAAGGCCGAACGGATTCTTTTGCAAGCAGAGATGGAGCGCCTAAACCGTTACCTGGGCGGCATCCGCCACATGACGCGTTTGCCGGACGCGCTCTTCATCATCGACCCAACCAAGGAAGCCATCGCCGTCAAGGAAGCCCAGAAGCTCGGGATTCCGGTCGTGGCGCTGGCGGACACGGATTCCGACCCGGACGTGATCGATTACATCGTGCCCGGCAACGACGACGCGATCCGTTCGATCCAGTTGATCACCTCACGCTTGGGCGATCTGGTGGTCGAGGCGCGCGGCGGTGGCGAGGATGTCTCGAACCAGGTCGTGGCCGAAGCCGAAGTCGTGCGCGAGACGCAGGACGTGGCTCAGGCGCAAGCCTAAATCTGTGCGGTTCGCGCAAGCCCAAATCTGTAAGGCTCGGGTTTCCCTCGAGCCCCAAGTTCATAAAAGGTTGGAGGCACGATTCCCATGATGGAGTCAATTAAAAAATTGCGCGAGATGACTGGCGCAGGCATGATGGACGTGAAAAAAGCGCTGACCGACGCGAACGGCGACGAGGACGCGGCGGTCGCATTGTTGCGCGAGCGCGGCATCGTCAAGGCCGCCAAGAAGGCGGATCGCGAGGCGACGGACGGCCTGGTGCGCGCCTACGTCAGCCCGGACGGCAAGCTCGGTGGTCTGGTCGAGATCAACTCCGAGACGGACTTCGTGGCCCGCAACGCGGATTTCCAGAAGCTGGTCGCGGATTTCGCCATGCACGTCGCACAGAACGCTGGCGTGGACGGTCTGGTCGAGGTCGAGCAGCTCTCCAGCCAGAAGTTCCTGGATCAGGAGATCACGCTGGGCGATCACCTGGCTGAAAATATCGCCAAGATCGGCGAGAACCTGGTCTTGCACCGCGCGGCGCGCTTCGCGGCCACGTCGGGCTTCGTGACCAGCTACATTCACAGCAACGACAAGATCGGCGTGCTGGTCGAACTGGACGGCACGAATGACGCGCAGCTGGCCAAGGACATCGCGCTGCACATCGCTGCAGAACGCCCGCGCTACCTCAAGCGCGAGGAAGTCGACACCACCGACCTCGAAAAGGAGCGCGAGATCCTGACCAACAAGGCGCTCAACGAGGGCAAACCCGCCAACATCGTGGAAAAAATTGTGGCCGGGCAGTTGGGCAAGTTCTACGAGGAAAACGTGCTGCTGGAGCAGAAATTCGTCAAGGACAACAACCTGACGATCCAGAAGCTCCTGCCGGACGGCGCCAGCATCAAGCGTTTCGCGCGCTTCGAGATCGGCAACAAGTAACGCAGACGAAAACGGGGGCGCAGCCGATGCGCCCCTTTTTTCGTGCCAGAATCGCAGCGTTTCCAAACCCATCGGCTCGAGGAGGCAAGGCATGGCGTACAAACGGGTTTTGCTGAAAATTTCCGGCGAGTTCCTGTCCGCGACCGGGCAGGGCATCGAACTGGACACGGCCATGACGCTGGCCAAACGGCTGGCGGATGCGAAACGCGCCAGCGGCGACGTGGAACTCTCGATGGTCATCGGCGGCGGCAACCTCTGGCGGGGCGCGCGCAACGGTCAGGGCATGGACGCGGCCCAGGCGGATTACATCGGCATGCTGGGCACGATCATGAACGCCATGACGCTCCAGGGCGCCTTAGAACACCAGGGCATGGACACGCGCGTACTGACCGCGATTCAGATGTCGCAGATCGCGGAGCCGTACATCCGCCGCCGCGCCCTGCGCCACCTCGAGAAGGGCCGGATCGTGATCTTCGCGGGTGGCACGGGCAACCCGTTTTTCTCGACGGACACGGCGGGAACGCTGCGCGCCATGGAAATTCACGCGGACGCCGTGCTGATGGCCAAAAACAAGGTCGATGGCGTCTACGACAGCGATCCGCGCAAGAACCCGGACGCGAAGAAGTTCGACATCCTGACGCACCGCGAGGTGATCGAGCGCCGACTGGAAGTCATGGACATGACGGCGATCACGTTGTGCATGGAGAAAAAGCTGCCCATCGTGGTCTTCGACATGTTCGAGGATGGCAACCTGGAAAAAGTTCTGCGCGGCGAACGCGTCGGCACGCTGATCGAGACGAAATAATACCGTCGCGCACACATTCCAAGATTCACGTGCTGAACGGTGTTTCTCGAGCATCCAGGCCTAAAAGAGCCCGTTTCTCGGGCGCGCGCGATCACATCGGGTCGCGCGCGAGAATCCTCGTCCAGAACGTGATTCTCGAGTACAAACCGGGCTCGCGCCGAGCCGCACCGCGAACCCGAGGTCTGGCGACTCACGAAGCGCTGTCATAGAATGTCGCACCGGAGGAAAACATGAAAGACATTTTCACCAACACGCGCGCCCGCATGGGCAAAGCGCTCGAGGCGCTGGAGCACAACCTCAGCGTGCTGCGCACCGGACGCGCCAACGCCGGAATGCTGCACAAGATCAGCGTCGAATACTACGGCTCGCAGATGGGCATTCAGTCCCTGGCGAACATCACCGTGCCGGACGCGCGCACGCTGGTGGTCACGCCTTTCGACCGCAGCTCGCTCGGGACGCTGGAAAAGGCCATCCGCGACAGCGACCTGGGGCTCAACCCGTCCAACAAGGGTGACGCGCTCTACATCACGATTCCGTCGTTGACCGAGGAGCGCCGCAAGGACTTGGTCAAGAACGCCAAAGGCTACGCCGAGGAAGCCCGCGTGGCCGTGCGCAACGCCCGCCAGGAAGGCATCAAGGCCGTGCAGCAGCTCGAGAAGGACAAGGCCGCCAGCCAGGACGAGGCCAAGCGCGGTCAGACCGAAATCCAGAAAATCACCGACGAGTTCATCAACAAGGTCGATGAGACCCTGGAACAAAAAGAGTCCGAAATCCTCAACTGAGCCCATTCGGGCATCGCTCGAGCCCGATAGACTGGACCTGCGTGGCCACCACCACAGACCGAAAAGCCAACGAAGCGTTCCAAACGCTGCCGCAGAGGTTCATCTCCGGCATTCTGGCTTTCGGCGGTCTGGTGGTCGTGATGTACATCGGCTGGTACGCGCTCTTGCCGTTGGGGATCTTCGCCGCCGTCTGGTCGCTGCGCGAGTACCGCACGATGCTGCGCAACAAGGGTCTGAGCGTCGGAGATCGTTCGATTTACGCGTATGCAGCGCTGTTGTTGATCGGTTCGTTGCCACCGCAGGTGCTTCCCGCGCCGATTGCGGGTGCGACCTGGCGCGAGATCGTGATGGTGATTTTTGCGTTGCACATGCTGGTGCGCGAGGTCACGCGCCCCGCCGAAAAAGCGCTCGAGCGGATGGTTTACGGTTTGTTTGGGATGCTGTACATCCCGTTGCTCTTGTCCTTCGGCTTGCTGTTGCGCTACCTGCCGGACGCGCGCCAGGGCTTCTGGTACCTGCTGATCACGGTCGTCGGAGCCTACGCCAGCGACACGGGCGCGTACTTCGTCGGCTCGAGCCTGGGCAGGCGCAAGCTCGCGCCGGAAATCAGCCCGAACAAGACCGTCGAGGGCGCTTTCGGCGGGCTGGTCTTGTCGTTTTTGATCGTGTTCGGCATGGTCGAGTTGTCCAGGGCCTGGGCACCGCCGGGGGTGAATATTTACGACGCGCTGACCTTCAGCATTCTGGTCTCCTCCGCCGCGCAGTTGGGCGACCTGGCCGAAAGCGTCATCAAACGGAGCCTGGGCGCGAAGGATTCCGGGAATTTCTTGCCCGGTCACGGCGGGCTGCTGGATCGGATGGATTCGTTGATGTTCACGCTGCCGGTCGCGTTTTACTTTCTGGCGTTTTCCGTCTTTGGCCCCGGCGCGTGATGGCGGGCGCATGAACCGCAAGACCGTCCGGGACGCAAGTTCTGATTCGCGTGCAGGACGGTCTTCTCGAGGAACCAGCCTTAGTTGGGGTCGGATCGGGACGCTGATCGGGCTGGTGGTGTTGCTCGCCTGGTTTATCTTGCCCATCCCGAGCAGCACCGTCGAGCGCGCGTACTCGAGGGGCGCGTACCCGGTGATCTCGAGCCTGCTCGTTCCGGTGATGGACGCAATCCCGTTCTCGCTGGCGGGCGCGGCGCTGTTCGGCCTACCGATGTTCTGGGCGATCGCGGTCGCGGTCAGTTGGCGGCGCTGGCTTCCCAACCGGGCGTGGTGGGCGCGCTGGGCGTGGCGTTCCCTGGGGCTGGCGGTCGCCATCGGCGCGTGGTTCGTGCTGAGTTGGGGCGCAAATTACCGCCGCGTGCCGCTTTCCGCGCAACTCGAACTCGAGACGGCCAAACCCACCAGCGCCAGCCTGGACGCGCTGCGCGCCCGCTTCGAGCGCACCCTTCAGACCGACCTCCCGACCAACGCACCGAACGAGGCGCGGGCGCTCGAGTCGGTTTCCCAGGCCATCAGCGCGTTGACGCTCGAGACGACGGGCGCGAAACCCAGGCTGCCGCGCGGCATCAAACGCACCCCCGCCGGGTTGTTGCTGATCGGCGGGGGTGCGGTCGGCGTGATCTCGCCGTGGACGCTCGAGGCGCACGTGGACGGCGCGCTGACCAGCGTCGGAGTCGTGGCCTACGGTGCGCACGAGCTCTCGCACGTGGCGGGTTTCGCGCTGGAATCGGACGCGGAGGTGGCCTCCGCCATCGCGGGCTTGCGCGCCGACGATTCGTTCGCGCGCTACGCGGTGGCGCTGCGCTGGTGGAAGGACGTTCTGCCGCGAGACGCGGACGCCCGAACGCGAGCGCTCAACCGACTTCCCGCTCGGGCGCAGACGGATCTTCGGGCGCTCGAGGCGTCGTTGCGCGCCCATCAGCCTCCAGCCCTGATCGTCAACCTTCAGCGCGCGGGGTACGATGCCTACCTGAAATCCCAGCGCGTACCGGACGGCATCGCGAATTACGGCATCGCCGTGCGCTACCTGGCGGTGGCGCTCGAGAAAGGGCTCCTTTGACGCGCATCAGCATTCTGGGTTCGACCGGTTCCATCGGCACGCAATCGCTCGAGGTGGCGCGCTGGCACGGCTTGCGGGTGGTGGGACTGGCGGCGGGCAAGAACGCCGAATTGATCGCTCAGCAAGCGCTGGAATTCCAACCCGAGATCATCAGCGTCGACCAGAGCGTTATTAACACCGTCCAGGAGGCGCTTTCTTCACACCCTGAAATCCGCGTCACAGACGATGCCAATGAAATCGCCACGATTACTTGCGACGTTGTGGTCGGCGCAATTCCCGGCCTGGCGGGGCTCGAACCCACGAAGGCCGCACTTCTGGCGGGCAACAACGTGGCGCTGGCCAACAAGGAAGCGATGGTCTGCGGTGGCCCGCTGATGTGGGAAGCGGCCCGCGCCGGGAACGCCCGGATCACGCCCGTGGATTCCGAACATTCCGCGCTCTATCAATGCCTGGTCGGGGAACGCCTGGAAGACGTGGCTGAACTGATCCTGACCGCCTCCGGCGGGCCGTTCCGGGATGGCCCCGAAGACCTGTCCGCCGTGACGCCGCAGATGGCGCTCAAACACCCGAACTGGAGCATGGGTCAGAAAGTCACGATCGATTCCAGCACCTTGATGAACAAGGGCCTGGAAGTCCTCGAGGCGCGGTTCCTGTACGGCCTGGAAATGAACCAGATCGCCGTGATGATCCACCCGCAGAGCATCATTCATTCGCTGGTGCGCTTCCGCGACGGGCAGCTCAAGGCGCAACTCGGGCCGCCGGACATGCGTTTACCAATCCAGTACGGCATCCTGAGCGCCCTGGGGGACGCACCCGCCATTCCCGACGGCGTGCTGGCCAACACGCCGCGCTTGAACGTGCCACTCGAGCCCATTTCCCTGGCGCGAACCCTGGAATTGCGCGCGCCCGACCTGAACCGCTTCCCGTGCCTGGCGCTCGCGCTCGAGGCTGGAAACCGGGGCGGGGTCGCACCCGTCGCCCTGAACGCCGCCGACGAGATCGCGGTGCAAGCCTTTCTGGACGGAAAGCTGTCCTACCTGGGCATCGCAGCGCTGATCGAGAAAGTGTTGAATGCAGCACCGACAACCGCGCTCAGTTGGTCTAGCATTGCCGAAACCGACGCCTGGGCCAGAACCCGCGCGCTCGAGCTGGTGGAGGCACAATGAACACGACAATCACCGATACCGTGCGGGACACAAATAAAAAATGTCGTGCTGGAGCGCGAACAGCCCGTCAGGTGCGATCTCGTGAGCAAGAACGGTCTTCTCGAGGCAGTCAACAATCCTCAAGCTCGAACGGCGGGCGCTCGTGAGCATCCTGTTGTGGTTGGTGATCGTCAACATCGCCGTGTTCGTCCACGAACTCTCGCACTACGGCGCAGCCCGGATGCAGGGCGTGCCCGTCAAGGCGTTCTCGATCGGCATGGGGCCGATCCTGTGGCGCAGACCGTGGCGCGGCACGGAATGGCGCATCAGCGCGTTGCCCATCGGTGGCTACGTTGAAATTGAAGGTATGGGTGCGAGCGCCGGGGCGGACGGAGCGCTGGTCGAAGCGACCACCGGCATGGCGCGGTTGCCGTACCTGGGCAAGGTCTGGGTGCTGCTGGCGGGGCCGCTTTCCAACATCATCCTGGCGATTCTGCTGGTCGCGGGCGTGCTGGCCGCGCAGGGCAAACCGCTCGAGCCCGCCAACGACCGAGCGTACCTGGCGCGCGTGCTGCCCGGATCACCAGCCGAACGCGAGGGATTCCGCACCGGCGACGTGATCGTCGCCATCAACGGCGCAAAAATCGGTAAGTACGAGGAGTTCCGCGATTCGCTCCAGAAGGACGGCGTGCGCACCTACACCTTGGAACGCACCGTCAACAGCAAGATCGAGCGCACTGAAAAAACCGTCGATTGGTCGCCATTCACGCCGCGCGGCAACGACCGACCCAAGTTCGGTGTCGGTATCGGACCGCAACCGCGTTACGCCCCGGTCGGTGTATTCGAGGCGCTCGGCGTGGCCTCGAGCGAGCTGATCGGTGGCATTCCGGCGACGATTCAGGCCTTCGGCAAGGGGGTCGTCAGCACCTTCACCTTCTCGGGTTCATCGGACGTGTCCGGCCCGGTCGGAGCCACTCAAGCGGTCGGCAACGCCGCCCAGCAGGGGTTTGCCGTGCTGGTCTACTTGGCGGGGATCATCAACCTGAGCTTGGGCGTTTTCAATTTGCTGCCGATCCCCGGTCTGGACGGCGGGCGCATCCTGATCTCGACGATCGTGGCGATCCGCCGCAAACCCTTCGCGCCCGGCCAAGAAGAGTTCATCAACTTCATCGGCTTCGCGTTCGTGCTGGTGTTCATCGGGCTGGTGACGCTCCAGGATCTTTCCCGGTTGGGCGGATGAACCACCTTCCGGTTGGGTGGATGAACCATCTTCCGACTGGGTGGATGAACCATCTTTCGACTGGGTGGATGAAGCGCTCAGGTTTCCGAGAAATTGATTTCGCCCTGCCGCAAAAGGACGGTTAGACTCCGACCGTGACCGAATCTCGAGTGGGGCGCATCGCGGTTCTGATTCCCGCCTTCAACGAGCAGGACACCGTCGCGGACGTGGTTCGCGCGGCGCTCGAGGCCAGGCTCGGCGAGGTCTGGGTCGTCTCGGACGGTTCAACGGACGCCACCGCAGAGCGCGCTCGGGCGGCGGGCGCGAGCGTGATCGCGTACCCGGACAACCGGGGCAAGGGCGGCGCGGTCGCGGCGGGCGTTCGAGAAATCGAGGCGGACACGCTGATTTTGCTGGATGCCGACCTGAAAAATTTGGGCGCAAGCCACCTGCGCGCCCTGCTCGAACCGCTCGAAACGAACGAGGCCGACACGACCGTCGGCTTGTTTTCCGGCGGGCGCGGCGCGACCGATTTCGGGAACCGCGCGACCCCTTTTCTGTCGGGCCAACGCGCGATTTCTCGGGCGACGCTGGCTCGCGTGCAGCAGCTCGAGGGGCGCCAGTACGCGATCGAACTGGCGATCACCGATCAGATCAACGCGGAAAAACTGCGACTCAAATACGTCAATCTGGACGGCGTTTCTCAGGTCATGAAGGAAGAAAAAATCGGGTTCCTGGCGGGTTTTGCGCGTCGGGTACGAATGTACTGGCAGATCCTCAGTTACGCCGTGCGCCGTCGCGCTTCGTAAACACCGTCCAGCACGCGCGTTCAAATACCCGCGCTGGACGGAGTCGGCTTATTTTAGGCGCGCCTCGAGACGCCGCGTCGGTGCTCGAACCGCAGCATCAGCCGCCGGACGTGGGCTGGACGCATTTCCTTCGCCGGGTTGGGGAACGCCGAGACTCATATGAAATCGTCTTTCACTTGCGCGGCTTCGCCTCTTCAGTTCCAGACGATTTCATTCGCATCCTAAGCGCCACAGCGCGGTTTTGATTTGATCAACATACAGATCAAATCAAAACGGATTTGATATCACCGCTTCCGGAACCCGAAACGTCCGTAGCCCAGCGCGTCCCAGAAGCCGCACTGACGGTTCGAAGACGCGCCAACCGATGCGCTGGTCTCGAACAACAGGCGTTGCTCGTCCGATGCCGAATACGCGGGCCAGACGGGACTCGAGCCGTCCGCGTTGGGGTTCTGATCCCGAACGAACCGGCCCCAGTAGGCGGTCACGGTTTCACCCAGGCCGCGTTCATCGGCGGTGTAGGCGGGGTTGGAAAGCGTGTTGAAGGCGAACGGCAATTCGTCACCGTGGCAGGCTTTTCCCTGACAGGCCGCGATCTCCGGGAACAGACTCAGCGTCGGGCCGTGGGCAAACTCGTAGAGGTACACCGGGGCTTTGGCGTTGCGCGCCAGGAACCGGGTCGGGCAGACGAAAAACGAGTCGTTGGCGACATCCGACAGGCGCTGGCGGTTGTCGTTGTTCGGGTCAAACGGGTACGCCGTCAGCACCTGACTGGTGTTGTCCGGCCCAAACAGGGTCGCGAGCGCCGTCTGATAACCGAGCGCCTTGATCGGGTTGCGCGTTCCAGCGATGAACGGTGCGGCCTCGCGTTCGTTCGTGCCGATGATGATCGGCTTGGTGATGCCGCCCGCGACGGCTGCAGCGATCGGCGGCGCGGTGATCACCGTGCCATCCACCACCGGAGCCCAGGTCACGAGCGAGTACAGCCCGAACTCGAGCGTCGGCACGAGCAGCAAGGGGCTGGTCTGGGCTTTCAGCAATTCCGCCGTGGACTTGGCGCGCAGGCACCCGATCTGATCGAGCTTGAACCAGCACCCGGAGGCCACCAGGTACATTTCCCCGATTCGTTTGGCTTCAGACAGGTTCTTGTACGGCAGCCCGAGCGGGTTGCTCTGCATGATGGCTGCGCGGAACAACGGCGCGCTTTTCGGCGCGGACAGCAGGTGCAGCCCGACCGACATCGCCCCGGCGCTCTCGCCGGAGATCGTCACGCGGCTCGGGTCGCCACCGAACGCCCCGATGTTGTCGCGCACCCATTCCAGCGCGAGCTGCTGATCCATGAACCCGAAGTTCCCGTTCAATCCCG
This sequence comes from uncultured Deinococcales bacterium, assembly GCA_964244895.1. Taxonomy (GTDB): domain Bacteria; phylum Deinococcota; class Deinococci; order Deinococcales; family JAAFIG01; genus CAXTKV01. The sequence goes on along the minus strand of CAXTKV010000068.1, from coordinate 11,067 downwards.
CCACGCCCGCCAGGAAGCCCAGCGCGCCCAGCCGGTAATTGAAGTTCACCACCACCACGTCCTGGCTCGAGGCGATGTACGAACCGTCGTACAGGCGCTGCGTCGGGTTTTGCGGTGCGGGGTCGGTCGCGGAACCGATCACGAACGCACCGCCGTGAATGAAGACCAGCACGGGGCGTTTTGCACCCGCGCCGGGCGTCCAGACGTTCACGGACAGGCAATCCTCGCTCGACTCGGGCGTGCCTTCCAGGTTCTGGTTCTGCGGGCAGATCTGGCCGTAACTGGTGGCCGGTTTCACGCCCGTCCAGGCGGCCTTCGGTACGGGCGGCTTCCAGCGGTTTGCACCCGCCGTGGTTTCCGCGAACGGAATTCCTAAAAAGGCGCTGACCTCGCGTTCCGCGACCGCCGTTTTTGTACCGCAGACCTGCCCGCTCGAGAACCGGACTGGATCTGTTGAGCACGCCACGTTCGCCGAGCCGCTTTGTTGCGCCCAGCCGGACGCGAGCGCGAGGCACAAAATGATGGAAAGTGAAAGCCTTCGTTGCGTTCGGGAAGTGGTCATTCGGTGATCCTTTCGAGAAGCTGCGCGCGAGTTGTTCTTGCGATCCGAAGACATGAAACCATCGGTGCAATTTCAGTCAGGATAGGTAGCTCACGCCATCGGGTTTGATCTCCATCACACAGGATTCACCGCGTGCCCGACGGTGAAATCTAGAGGGCGAGTTGTGCAATTCCGGTATTCACGAGAACACCGTCCAGCACGCAAATACTTGAACGCGTGCTGGACGGTGTTCCTGAGCCTCGAGCCTCCGAGAGCGAGACGTGAGCTCGAGCGTCAAACGCTCAACGCACCTTCGACCCGGCTGGCAAATCCTTTTCCGGGCTGACGATCACGACGTTCCCCTGAGCGTCCTCGCCGCACAGGATCATGCCCTGCGATTCGATGCCGCGCATCTTGCGCGGAGCCAGGTTGGAAACCAGCACGACGCGCTTCCCGACGACATCTTCGGGTTTGTAAAACTCCGCGATGCCGGACAGCACGGTGCGCATCTGATCGCCCAGGGACAACGAGAGCTTCAAAAGCTTGTCGGATTTCTCGAGTTTCTCGCAGGCCAGAACGTGCGCGACGCGCAGTTCGACTTTCATGAAATCCTCGATCGTGATCGAGTCCGCGACAGGGCTCGAGATGGCGGGTTCGGTCATCGGTTTCACGTCCTTTTTCTCGACTTCGATCTTGGGGAATAAGACCGTTCCCAGCGCTATTTTTATACCCGCCGGGAACGCACCCCAGGAAAGCGCGTTGACACCGTCGAGCTTCGGATTGATGCCCGTCGCGGAGGCCGCCTCGAGTCCCAACTGCGCGCGAAGCTCGAGCGCCTTGGCGGGGACGACCGGCTCGAGCAGCAAGGATGCCCATCGCAAACCCTCCAGAAGCGTGTACAGCACGGTGTCCAGACGGCTCGAGGATTCAGGATTTCGCGCGAGTTCCCAGGGTTTGGATTCCGCCACGAACCGGTTCAAGTCGCGCACGAATTCCAGCACGGCCTCGATGCCCAGGTGCAGGCGCAAGTCGCGCACTTCCTCCAGAACCTTCGCGGGCAGGGCTTCCGCCGCCGCACGGATGCCCAACTCGCGGGCATCGTAGTCGCCGGGTGCAGGCACCACGCCGTCGCGGTACTTCTCGACCATACTGAGCACCCTGGACAGCAGGTTCCCGAGGTCGTTCGCCAGGTCAGCGTTCAGCCTGGAAATCAGCCCGTCCTCGCCGAAAGGACTGTCCGGCCCGAAAGTCGTGTCGCGCACCAGCGCGTAGCGCACGGCGTCCACACCGTATTTCTCGAGCAATTCCAAGGGATCGACGGCGTTGCCCAGGGATTTGCCCATCTTCGCGCCGTCCGGCGCGGTGATGTGCCCGTGGACGTTCAGGCGCTCGTAGATCGCGTAGCCCGCCGCCTTCAGCATCGTCGGCCAGAACAGACCGTGCGCTTTCAGGATGTCCTTGCCAATCACGTGCCAGGTCACGGGCCAGAACGGTTCCAGCCCGTCCCCGTCCGTGTAAATCTGCGAGAGGTAATTGATCAGCGCATCGAACCAGACGTAGGTGACGTGGCCGTCGTCCCACGGGATCGGAATGCCCCAGGGCAAGCGTTCCACGGGCCTCGAGATCGAGAGATCACCGACGGGTTCGCGCAGCATTTCCAGCAGTTCGTTCCTGTACCCGACGGGCTGAATGAAACCGGGGTTTGCCTGGATGTGCTCCAGCAGCCACGGGCGGTATTTTTCCATGCGAAAAAAGTAATTCTGCTCGCGCCGCAACTCGGGCGGGTCTTTATCGCCCGGCAGGACGGATTCGTTCCGGGCGTTCTTGGCGGTCAATTCTTTTTCCGTCACGAACCGTTCCGCGCCCACGCTGTACAAGCCCTCGTACTCCGCCAGGTAGATGTCACCGGATTCGTAAACCTTGTGCAACACGTCCTGCACAAACTTCTTGTGGTTCGCTTCCGTGGTTCGGATGAAGCGATTCGAGCTGATTTCGAGGCGTTCGTAGAGCGCCTGGAAACCCGCCGGAACCAACTCGTCCAGAAACACTTGCGGGTCTTTCCCGACGGCTTTGGCGGCCTTGTAAATCTTCTCGCCGTGCTCGTCCGTGCCGACCGAAAAGCGCGTCTCATAACCGTTCAGTCGGTGGTAGCGCACGATCACGTCCGAGACGATCTTTTCATAGACGTGCCCGATGTGCGGGTTGGCGTTGGCGTAATCGATCGCGGTCGTCAGGTAAAACCTTTTGTCGCTCATGGCGTTCCTCCTGGGCACAAAAAAACCGGGGCGCAATGCACCCCGACAGACTCGAGCCGATTGACCTCGAGCTAGCCGGGCATCCTTTGCATTCGCTGTTCCGGAAACGCTGGCTCCATGCGAAAAGTCTAGCACGCACGGGATCGCGCGTCGTCGGCCAAATACGTGGGTCTCGAGATGAGCTTCAGTCCTGACCTGCTTAGAGGAAATGTGGCGGCTTCGCGGTTCCGCGGATGATGGAGGAATCGGAATATGACGACCCCTCCGTCTCGCCGCTGCGCTCCTCGCCACTCCCCTGGCTTTGGCGTGGGAAGGCATAAAAACACCGTCCTGGACGCATTCTCGAGTTCGCGTCCCAGACGGTGTTTTCAGTCTGGAATGAACGCGAGCCAGTTCGATCACGTCACCGACGGCGGACGCACGGTAACGTGAAAGCTCGAGATCACTCATTCGGAGGTTCACATGGGATTGGCTGAACGACGCGCAATCAAGGCATTCCAGGACGACCGCTTTCCCGCGTTCCGCCAACGGATCGCGGATGCTGCCGGGTTCGAGGTTCCGGTCGAAGTCAATTGGGAGAGCCTGGCGCTCGAGGGAGAAGCGCACCTGTACGACGAGTGCTGGCCGAAGGTGTACTTCGAGCCGCTGATCGCGGGGCTCAAGTCGGTCGGGCGAGACGAGATGGGCAAGGAAGCCCTTCGGAGCGCGTTGAAGAAGGTCGTGGTTCAGAACACGACCGGTGCGTATTACGGCGACCGTTGGACGAGCTTCGAGGGTGGGGTGTTGACGCTCGAACACCTGCCGACCACCAACGCGGACAGCGTCCAGGAGCGCACGGATGGTCTGGTGCAGACGCTCGAGAAGAACCTTTGAGCTTGCCGGACGACCTGGCAAGCCTGAAACCGCAGCGCCTGGAGCGTCTGCTCGAGGAACTGGCGGCGATCTCGAGGCGCGTTTCAAAGGGCGAAGCGCTCGAACGCCCGAACGTGACGCTGCATCTGGGCAGCGGGCGCGAGCTTCGCGGGGCGCTGCTGGACGTGACCAGCGATTCCGGCGGGGCGGTGGCGTTGCTGCTGGGGGCTCCGGAACGCTTCGCCGTGGACGTGACGCACGTGAGCGTGGCGAGGCTCGAGGCGATCACGGTTCATGACGCGCTCGGCCTCCACGACCGCCGGGGGAACGCGCCGCCGCCCGGCAAGCTCGAACTGCGCCGCGCGTTCGGGGCGTTGGGCGAGGCGTTGCGCGCTTCGGGGATCCATTTGAATCTCGAGCTGCCCGGTGCGCCCGAGGAGCGCGACCTGGAAGCGCTGCGCGATCTGCTGGAACCGCTGCGCCAGGCGCTCGAGGGCATCGCCGCCGATGAGATCGGCAGGGCGGCGCTGGAGCGCATTCAGACCGTGGCGCTCGGGGTATCGGCCCGCGTTAGCGCGAAGCTCGAGGGCGCGCAGCTCGAGGTCGTGACCGCCCGAGCCTTCGCCGACCGCCCGACCGCGGCCAGCCTGCGAGAGATGATTGAGACGGTGTTGTAGACCGACACCGTCTAGCACGCGAATAATTGAATGCGTGCTGGACGGTGTTCTTGAGCATCGCAGCTCGAGCGGCTTACAGATAGCGCTCGAGCCAATTGACCATCTCGGTCAAGCGCACGATGCGGCGGTCGGGGCGTCCGGCGCGGGAAAGCTCGTGGCTCTCGCCGGGAAAGCGCACGAAACGGGACGGGACGTTCAGGCGCTGCAAGGCCGTGAACCACTGCTCGCCCTGTTCTATCGGGCAACGGTGGTCTTCCTCGGAGTGGATCACCAGGCACGGCGTCTTGACGTTTCGCACGTGCTTCAACGGTGAAAGTTCCCACAGGTGATCGAAGTCCTCCGGGACGTTGCCGCGCAGTTCCCGCTTCACGAACCAGTAGCCGATGTCGGAGGTGCCGACCATCGAGAGCCAGTTGCAGATCGACCGATCCGTGATCGCGACCTTGAAGCGGTCCGTGTGCGAGATCGTCCAGTTGGTCATGACGCCGCCGTAACTGCCGCCCATCACGGCCTGGCGGGTTCTGTCCAGCCACGGGTAGCGTTCCAGGCAGGCGTCCAGGAAGGCCATCAGGTCGGTGTAATCGCCCGCGCCGTACGCGCCGTCGGTGCCGCGCGTGTGGGCCTCGCCGTAGCCGATGCTGCCGCGAATGTTGCAGAACGCGACCGCGTAGCCACGGGACGCGAGCAACTGGAATTCGTGCATGTAACCGTGACCCCAGGCGGTCGCGGGGCCGCCGTGAATCTCCAGGAGGACGGGGTATTTCTTGTTTTTCTTCCAGTTGTGCGGCTTTAAAAGCCAACCCTCGATGGTGAACCCGTCGCGCTCGAGCGTGATGCGTTCCAGACCGTCCTGGACAGTGTTTTCGGGTGGCGTCAGGGACGAAATATTTTTAACTTTGCCTTTCGGCGTCAGGACGTGCGCCTCGAGCGGGGCGGTGGCGGTCTCGCGCAGGAAGGCGACGTGCCCGCTTCTGGACGCGGCGAAGGCGGGGATGTTGGCGGTGTTCTCGCGCAGCACGGTTTTCGTCTGGCCATTCAGACCAACGCGCACGACCGCGCCGGAACCGCCCTGGACGTAACCCTGAAGAATCTCGTCGTCGGAGACCCACACCGGGCCGCTCGGGTAAGCGCCGAAGTGAGCATCGGAGTTGACGGCGTTGCCCGCGTAATCGTCGAGCTTCGCGTCCAGTTGCTCGAGCCTGGTGATCCCCTTGCGTTTGAGCTTGGCCGCGAACAGGTGCGGGTCGCTCGGTTGCGCGTAGGCGGTCGGTGAACCCGCGACCGCGAGCCACGCCCCGTCCGGTGAGAGGCTGAAGGCGCCGATGCTGCCGTCCCAGTCGGTCACCTGGCGGACGGTTCCCGCGAGCGTCGAAATCCAGATCTCGCTGGCCGACCGGGATTCCTGGGCGGCGTCCACGGGCGCGGCGTAAGCGATGCCGGACGCGTCCGGCAGCCAGTCGAACATCGTGACGTTGGTGCGGCTCGAAGTCAGGGCGCGCGATTCGTTCGTCGAACGATCCAGCACCCAGACCTGAGCCGGTTCCTCGGGTTTGAAGCCGGGGCCGGGAATGCCGTTGAATTTGTAATCCACACGCTCGAAGGCCCGAGGCGTGCCGTCTTCACCGCGCGCGTCCGTCCAGTCGCCGCGAGAGAGAAACGCGATGTGTTTTCCGTCGCTCGAGAAGCGGGGTTCGGAGCCGGGAACGGCGTTCAGCACGCCGGATTTCAGGTGCGTCAGTTGCCGCGCCTCGCCGCCGGCAATCGGCACGACCCAGAGTTGCGGTTTGCTACCGTTCCTGACGGACACGAAGGCGAGCTGAGTTCCGTCGTCGGAAAAGCGCGGGCTCACGTCGCGGCCCGATCCGGACGTGAACGGCTGGGCTTTTTGACCGTCGCGCGAGAGGTGAATGCTCGAGCGGTACACCTTCTTCGGGGCACCGGATTTCGCGTCGCCCGGTTGCTCGTCCTCGAAGCGCGCGACCGCGAAGGCGACCAGCTTGCCGTCGCTCGAGAGGCTGGGATCGGAAGCGAATTGCAGATCGAACAGGCTTTCGGGTGCGAGCATGGCGCGGATGATAACGCCGCGCGCACCGTACAGGACGTGATTTACGCTTCAGTTTCAGGATTTCGCGCGTCTGCGACAATCTTTTATCGAGCCAGAAGTGGTGTTAAGGTCATCCGGTGAGCACGCTCGATGCCCCGTGGTTGATCGTCGAAAACGCGCGCCAGCCCGGCGAGCTCGTGACGATCGCGGCGGGTGCGGAAAAGTACGCGCTGGCGTTCACGCACTTGGAAACCGCCGCTCTGTTCCTGGCGGGGCTCGAGGACGACGCCCTGCGGCTCGGGACGCTCGAGACGTGGGTGCTGAAAGATGCGTTCCTGACGGCCTCCAGGGCGCTCCGGGCGACGCGCGTGATGTTCGATTACCGCAGCGGTCTGCACAACGTCCAGAGCGCACCGCTCGAGGAATTGACCGATTACGTCCGCTCGAGAATCGGCGAGATCGCACCACGGACGCTCGATGCCTAAGCCGAGAGGGCGCGCACTCGGTTTGCCATTTCACGGCGCGACAGGGGCGCACAACGCGATCACGGACGTGCCGGGCGTGGAAGTCGGCCACACGACCCTGATCGAAGGGACGGACGTTCGCACCGGCGTGACCGCGATCCTGCCGCGCGGCAAGGATCGCAGTTTCGAGGTCGTACCCGCCGCCTGGTATTCCCTGAACGGCAACGGCGAGATGACCGGAACGGCGTGGCTGGACGAGACGGGCCGTCTGGCCGGGCCGATCGTGTTGACCAACACGCACAGCGTCGGCATCGTGCGGGACACGGTGATCCGGTGGGCCAACCGCAACGGCTGGCTCGAGGCGTGGTCGCTGCCGGTGGTGGCCGAAACCTACGATGGCTTCCTGAACGACATCAACGGCTTTCACGTCACATCCGAACACGCCATTTCAGCCCTCGAGACGGCGGCTGGCGGCCCGGTCGCGGAGGGCAACCTCGGCGGCGGCACGGGCATGATCACGGCGCGCTTCAAGGGCGGCATCGGCACGGCCTCCAGGCGCGTGGAAAGCGGCGGGCACGGTTCCGAACTGGGGCCGTGGATGCTCGGGGTGCTGGTTCAATCGAACTTCGGCTCGAGGCCGGACTTGCTGATCTGCGGCGTGCCCGTCGGTGCCGAAATCACCGATTTGATGCCCGAGGAACCCCAGAAGGACGGTTCGATCATCGTCGGGATCGCCACCGATGCGCCGTTGCTGCCGCACCAACTCAAGCGTTTGGCGCGGCGCGCGAGCCTGGGGCTGGCGCGCACCGGCGGCATGGCCTACAACAGTTCCGGCGATCTGTTCATCGCCTTCTCGACCGCCGCGCCCAGCCTCGGGAACGGGCTCGAGCACTGGCGAACCCTGCCGGAAACCGACCTCGACCCGCTTTTTCGGGCCGCAGTTCACGCCACCGAGGAGGCGATCATCAACGCGCTCGTGGCGGCAGAAACCATGATCGGGTTTCGCGGTCGGATCGTTCACGCCTTGCCGCACGACCGTTTGCTCGAGATCATGCGGCGCTACGGTCGGCTCGGCTAGCTTCGGAGAACATCGTCCAGCACGCAATCTTTAACGCGCGCGCTGGACGATGCGCCGATTCAAACTCAATCGCCCGAGATCGCGGCCTCTCGGGCCTCGAGCTGACGTTTGATCTCATTCACGGCTTTCTGGGCGTGCTCGCGCCCGTTCTCGATGAAGACCTGACCGGTGAAACGCCCGAAGGCGGCGCTGCCGACCACGAACAATCCGGGCCGATCCAGCGTCTGGAAGGTTTCGGCGTGGTGCAAGACGCGACCGTCCTCGTCCACGCGCACACCGGCGTCGGTCAGCATGGTCGCGTCGGGTTTGTAACCGACCAGAACGAACGTGAAATCGGTCGGCACCTTGAGCGTTCCGTCTGGCCCATCCGCGATGACGGCAGCCTGGGTGATCTCGCGCACCGTGCTGGACGGGTAGAATTGAATTGATCCCTCGCGGATTCGGTTCTCGATGTCGGGCTTCAGCCAGTATTTGACGCCCGGCCTGAGTTCCGGCCCGCGATGCACGATGCTGACTTTCGCGCCCGCGCGGTGCAGGTCCAGAGCGGCCTCGGCGGCGCTGTTGCCGCCGCCCACCACGGTCACGTTCAGGTTCCAGAACGGGTGCGGTTCGCCGTACCGGTACGAGACGTTCTCGAGGTCATCGCCGGGAATGCCCAGGCTGTTCGGCCAGTCCCAGTAGCCGGTCGCGACGATCACCGTGCGGGCTTCCACCGCGCCCATCTCGCCGGTTTTGGCTTCCACGGACAGCGTGAACCCGGCGGGCGCGGGGTGAATCGCGGTGACTTCGGTGTACTGGCGGATGTTCAGTTTCTCGCGGTCGGCCACCAGTCGGTAGTAACTCATGGCTTCGCGCCGATCCGGTTTTTCGATGCGCGTGACCATCGGGTGATCGCCGATCTCGAGGCGATCAGAGGTCGTGAAGAACGTCAAATAGGTCGGAAACTCGAAGATGCTGTTGGCCACGCAGCCCTTCTCGAGAATCACGTAACTCAGGCCCGATCGTTTGGCTTCTATGGCGGCGGCCAACCCGACGGGGCCGCCCCCGATGATGGCGAGGTCGTAGATCACGGCGAAAGGGTATCACCCGCGCGATGGCCCGACCGTGTCGAGCGCGACTGGTCGAGGAGCCGCGAGAGAACACCGTCCAGCACATGAATCCAAATGTGCGTGCTGGACGGTGTTCTCGAGCATCATGCTCAGCGCAGGTAGCCTTTGGGTTTGATCAGGATTTCCCGCAGGGTCAAGCGCTGGCTCGAGGGCAGGATGCTGCCGATCGACGCGAGGCTGTACGTGTCGGCGGCGGTCAGGTTGACCTGATAGCCCAGATCGGCCATGGCTGCGACCGACATGCGGCTCAGGGGATTCGCGGCGGGTGAACCCGTATCGATGCTCGGGGTCATCAATTCCGTCCCGAAGACGCTCTCGCGCCAGTGCGAATCGCAACTGCCGGGGCCGCTGCCGTCGGCGGAGCCTTCGACCGGAAGATTGCCCGAACCGCCGAGCGCCGCAAATTCCGTTCTGGCACCCGACCCCAGGTAGATCGGCGCGGTGCCGCACCCGCCGGGGGAGCCTTCGCCCGAAAGGAACCCGCCCTTGATCTTCCAGAGCGTGCCGAAGCCGATGACGTGACCCATCTCGTGAATGATGGTTTCCTGGAGATGACCCTTGTTGCGCAGTTCGGTCACGTCGGCGGAATCGAACTCCATGATGCCGACACCCGGCAACTGCGAGCCCGTACGCAGCAAGCACGGGCCAGCCTGCGCGAGCGTCCCGCCGGGGCCGTCTATGGCGACGACATCCGCGAAGATCACCAGGTCATCCACGCTATTGACGTTCGGAAAGCCCGTGTATTTTGGATCGCAATCGGATGCCGAAACCGGGCTGGCCGAATCCGGCAGGTCGTTGGTGATGACCTGCTGCCAACGGTTGGCGGCGGTCTGAAAGACGGCCTTGTCCGTATTCGAGATGCTCGAGCCGAACGCCAACGTGATGTTGTACCCGGTGGCCGGTGGCGGCGGTGGCGGCGGGGTCGGCCCCGAATTCTGCGGTGGGCAGGCCGTCAACGTGAGGGCGATAACCGTGACCAATCCGAGGCGGGCAACCAGGTTTCTCATGGAATGAGACTAGCACCACTTTTATCTCGAGGAATCGAATAGTCATTCGTACCCGCGCTAGAGGCTCGAGGCGCGACTCGGCCCGAGCGCCGCGAAACGCGATCTCGAGCAGTCAGCCAGCCCACAGCGGTACAATCGGCCCGTGAACAACCGAACCGAATCCGATTCGATGGGCGAAATTCAGGTGGACTCATCGCGCTACTGGGGCGCGCAGACGCAACGTAGCATTCTGAACTTCCCGATTGGCCGCGACCGCTTCATCTGGGGCAGAGCCATCATTCAGGCGCTCGGGATTCTGAAAAAATCCGCCGCGCTCGCCAACGCCGAACTGGGCGAGCTCCCTCAGGATGTCTCGAGCCTGATCGTGCAGGCCGCCGATGAAGTGATCGCGGGCAAATTGGACGATCACTTCCCGCTGGTCGTCTGGCAGACGGGTTCCGGCACGCAATCGAACATGAACGCCAACGAGGTGATTTCAAACCGCGCCATCGAAATCGCGGGCGGCGAGAAGGGCTCTAAAAAACCCGTCCACCCGAACGATCACGTCAACCGGGGTCAGTCCAGCAACGACACCTTCCCGACCGCCATGCACATCGCGGTGGTGCTCGAGCTGCACCGCCAGCTGTACCCGAAGGTTCAGGTTTTGCGCGACACGCTGCGCGCCAAATCTGAAGCCTTCGCGGGCATCGTCAAGGTCGGGCGCACGCACCTTCAGGACGCCACGCCGATCACGTTGGGACAGGAAATCGGCGGATGGGTGGCGCAACTCGATTACTGTTTATCCGAAGTTCAGCACGCCGAGCAGGGCTTGCTGGAGTTGGCCATCGGCGGCACGGCGGTCGGCACGGGCTTGAACGCGCACCCGAAATTCGGCGATCTGGCCGCGCAGAAAATAGCGTTGGAAACGGGATTCGCGTTCCAGAGCGCACCGAACAAGTTCGCGGCGCTGTCCGCCCACGATGCGCTGGTGACGACCAGCGCCAGCCTGCGGACGCTGGCGGGCGCGCTGATGAAGGTGGCCAACGACGTGCGCTGGCTGG
>CAXTKV010000067.1:0-22908 GCA_964244895.1 uncultured Deinococcales bacterium | reverse complement strand
GGTAACCCTCGTGGTTACCCTTCCCTCGAGCCGTGTTCGATCGCGTTCGCCGGAGATCTGGTGAAGGAGGACGAGAGCGGGTCGGGTCAGACGCTCGGCAGGGCTTCGAGGATCGCCTGGAGCTTCTTCTGGGCTTCAGCATCGACATCCATCAACGGAGCGCGCGGGAACCCGGCGGCCTTGCCCTGCAAGCGCATGACGGCCTTCAGGCCGGGAACGCCGTAGCCGGACGTGACCGCGAAGGACATCGGGTTGGTGGCGCGCTGCAACTCGAGCGCGCGGGTGACATCGCCCGCGTTCCAGGCGCGCCACAACGCCCCGAAGTGGCGCGGGATGGCGTTGGCGGCGGCCAGAATCCCGCCCGCCGCGCCGACGGAGAGCGCGGGCAGGAGGGTCGGCGCGTTGCCGGTCAGACCGTTCATGCTGGGCGCCTGGCGCAGCATCTCGGTCAGGTTGAGCGTGTCGCCGCTCGAGTCCTTGAACCCCGCGATGTTCGGGATGCCCGCGACCCTGGCCATCCAAGCGGGCGCGTGCGCGATGCCGGAAACCTGCGGGATGTTGTAGACGTACACGGGCACGGGTGAAGCCTGCGCGATGGCCCGAAAGTGCGCCTCGAGCACGTCGCCGGTCATCGACGCCTTGTAGTAATGGGGCGCCAACACCAGCACCGCGTCCGCGCCGATATCGGCGGCGTCTCGGGCCTGCTGCACGGCGTGCGCCGTGGCCTCCGCGACCACGCCCGCGATCATCGGTTTGGTTCTGGGAATGGCTTCCCTGGCGGCCATCAGGGCGCGTTTGCGCTCGAGGTCGCTCAGGTACGCCACCTCGCCGTTGCTGCCCAGGATCAGCAGGCCGTCCACGTCGGGTTCCAGCGCCGCAATGACCTGCTGAAGCCCGTCCGCGTCCAGTTCCCCGGAAGCCGTGAAGGGCGTGACCACGGGCGGAATGATGCCTTGAAGTTTCATGGATGAATGTTAACCCGGTCGCCTCGAGCGCAGATCGAACTGAACATTTTCGGTGCTCGAGTTCAGAATTCACATGCCCTCCATCTTGGAAGCGGATAACTGGCCCGAGCAGAAAACTGACTCGACGACAGTGAATTCAAGGAGGAACACTATGGGCTTACTCGATGGACTTCTCGGCGGTGCGGTCGGCGCGGTCGCGATCAAAGCGGTCGGCGATCTGATCAACCAGCACGGCGGCGTTCAGGGCATCGTGGATCAATTTCAGAAGCAGGGACTGGGCGGCGTCGTCAACAGTTGGATCGGCACCGGTCAGAACCAGCCCGTCACAGCCGATCAGGTTCATCAGGCGCTCGGTGCGGACACCGTGCAGAAGATGGCGACCGAGGCTGGCGTGACACCGCAGGAGATGGCCAGCCAGCTCGCGCAGCACCTGCCGACCGCCGTGGACAAGCTCACGCCGCACGGCACGATTCCGGCGGGCAACCCCGTGCAGCAGGGCTAAAACTCGAATTATGAATAAAGAACACCGTCCTGAACGGTGTTCTTTCTTTGCGTACCGGGCGGTGTTCTCGAGCTTACGGGTTCTTCAGATGGCGTTGAAATCCGAATCCCACTCGGGCGAATACGAGATTCGCCCTTACTGAACGGTGCAAAACGCATTCCCGCCCGAGATCATCCGGAACGAGCACCCGCTTTTACCCCCGACTGCTGACCCCTGCCCACCACTCACCGCTCGGAGCGAATCTCGTCACCCTCGCGGGGAATATCGCGGGCGCTGCGGCGTCCGAACTGGTGCGCCAGATCGCGTTCCGTCCAGCGCAGCGCGGTCGGCCTGCCGTGCGGGCACGACCACGGCACGGCGCAGGCGCGCAGGGCTTCAATCAGCTCCTCGGCGTCGGCGCGGGACAGGCGATGTCCGGCCTTGACCGCCGGGTGGCACGCGAGGCGCGCCAGCACGCTGGTTTTCGCATCGCTCTGCCCGAGGGCGTGAGATACCACGTCGTAGACGATGTTCTGGACGGGCAGGCCGATCACCACGGCGGGCAGGGATCGCACGCGGTAGAGGTTCTGACCGAAAGGCTCGAGGCGCAATCCCCACGCCTCGAGCTCCGGGGCGCGGGCTTCGAGGTTGGCTATTTCTGCCCCTGAGAGCGTCACGAGTTCCGGTTCGGGCAGCTCCAAGGCGTGCTGCGCGTCGAAGGCGCGCTCGAGTTCATCAAAAATCACGCGCTCGTGCGCGGCGTGCTGGTCGATCAACCACAGATCGCCGTCGCCTTCACAGAGCAGGTACGCGTCCCGGTACGCGCCGATGTACCGAAGCGCCGGGAAGCTGGAACCGGTCGCGCGCACCGGGCCGGTCACGACGCGCGGCTCCGGCGCGGGGCGCACCAATGGATGCTCGCGCAACGCGCTCGAGACGCCTTCCAGCACCAGCGATTCCACCCTCGAGGGCTCGAGGAACGCGACCCGCAGCTTGCCGGGGTGCGTGTTCTGATTGACGAATTCGGGCGGCACGCGCAAATTGAGCGTGGCCACGGGCGCGTGACCTTTGGGCAGCAAACCGGAATAAGCCCTCAGGAGCGCGTTCACCACGGCATCCTCCGGTTCCACGGGCCGCCCGTTGACCGCCACCGCGATCCGATCCCGGCGCGGGCGCGCCAGTTCCGGCCTGGACGTGACGCCCTCAATGGCATAAGCACCGTCCTGGAGCGCGATCTCGAGCAGGCGGTTGGCGGTGATCGGGCCGTGAACGCTGGCCATGGCCGCGCGGAAACCACCGGGCGTGTGCGCGAGCTTGAGTTCACCGTCCACCACCAGCCGCCACCCGACGCCGGGATGGTGCAGCACGTAGCGCGAGACGAGCGCCATCACGCGCCGCGCCTCGAGCGCCGGGCTCTCCAGGGATGCGCGGCGGGCCGGGAAATCCGCGAACAGCTCGCGCACTTCCACGCTGGTTCCCGCCGGGGACGCGACCGTCTCGAGGGTTGGTTCGCTCAGGTGCCCGGCGCTCTGCTGGACGCTCAACCGCATCCCGCCGAGCTGATCCGGCGGCCTGGACGTGACGCGCAGGTGCGCCGCGAAGGCGATGCTCCAGAGCGCCTCGCCGCGAAAACCCAGGCTTGACACGCGCGCCAGGCCCGCGTCCGGATCGAGCTTCGAGGTCGCAAACCGCTGCGCCGCCAACGGCAAATCCGCCAGCGAAATGCCCGCGCCATCGTCCGCGACCCGAATCAGCCCGACCCCACCGCGCGCGATCTCGATTTCCAGGCGGGTCGCACCCGCGTCCAGGGCGTTTTCCAGCAACTCCTTGACCGCATCGGCTGGGCGGGTGATGACCTCGCCCGCCGCGATCTCGCGCACCAGTCTCTCCGGTAGAACCCTGATCGGCACGCGCCCAGTATCGCACGCCATCCCAAAGATCACGAACTCGAGGAATACCGTTCAGGACGCAATTTCGGGGACGTGTGCGGGAGGGTGTTCTTCTTGCGGAAGCCTCGAGCAGCGACGTTCAGGCGATTCGTTCTCGAGCACATTCGCCCTCGCCCTGAACGCAGTGCATGGTCTTTCGCTGCCACGGAAGTCGAGAACGCCATCTGGCACAGCGTTTCGTACCCAGGAAGCAGCAAAAGATTCCTCGTGCCTCCTCAGAATGACAGGCAAGTGCGGCTCGAGATTCAGTTTCTGGAGTGCCCCAGGAACACCGTCTGGAACGGTCGTTTCAAGGTAAAGTTCTGGCATGAAACCGATCGCTGTCATCACCGGAGCCGCGCAGGGCATCGGGCGGCGCACCGCCGTCGTGCTGGCTCAGAACGGCTTCTCGCTGGCCTTGAACGACCTGCGGGAACCGTCAGAAAGCCTTCAGGAAGTCCGGGCGCTCGGTGCGGACGCGATTTCCGTGCTCGGGGACGTGTCCAACGAAAACGACGTGGAACGCATGAAAAACGCCGCGCTGGAGCGCTTCGGGCGGGTGGATGCGCTGGTCAACAACGCGGGCATCAGCTTCATCGCGCCCGCCGAGGACATCAAACCCGCCGACTGGCGGCGCGTGCTGGAAGTCAACCTGACCGGGCCGTTCTTGATGTGCCAGTCCTTCGGGCGCGTCATGCTCGAGCAGCAATCCGGAAGCATCATCAACATTTCCAGCATCGCGGGTCTGCTGGCTGTGGCGGATCGGGCGGCGTACAACGCCAGCAAGCACGGTCTGATCGGTCTGACGCGCACGCTGGCCGCCGAATGGGGTGGGCGCGGCGTGCGCGTCAACGCCGTCTGTCCCGGCTGGGTCAAGACGGAAATGGACGTTCAGGACATGGGCAGCGGCGCGTACACCGACGCCGACATCGAAGGTCGCGTGCCGATGAGCCGATTCGCCTCGCCGGACGACATCGCGCAGGCCGTGGCGTTCCTGGCGGACGGATCGAAGAGCGCGTTCGTGAACGGTCACGCGCTTTCCGTGGACGGCGGCTGGTTCGCGGACGCGAGCTGGGAGGGTCTGCGCGCTAAAAAGCGCTAGCCCCGAGAACACCGTCCAGGACAGCGTTTTCTCGAAGTATATATCTGCGTCTGGGACGGTGTTCCTGACGCGGGCTCCCGCATCACGGGCGGGTCGAACCCAAGGTTTCGTAAGGGCGGGTCTGTGACCCGCCCTTCCCTCGAGACGTATGTATTGAACACGTTCGCACCGATGTTCTCATGATGAGACGTCGTGCGAGCGTCAGTCTCGAGAGCGTGTTGACGCGAGGGCAACCATAAAGGTTGCCCCTACAGGACAGGGTGTTGTAGGGGTAGGGCTTGTCCCTCCCCTTCCCTCGAGACGTATCTACCAAACACGTTCCCAACGATGTTCTCGTGACGATAAAAATTTGCTCGAGCCCAAACGGTTTCTCGAGCAAAAAAAGGGAGAGGCTTCGGCCTCTCCCTCGTCTGTACTGGCGGGTTCAATCGGCGGAAACCGCGACGCTCGGCGCTTGAAGGATCGGTGCGGGCTGATCCTCCAGATCGGCGATGTACTTCTCGGCGCGCATGGCGGCTTTGGTGCCCGCCCCGACGCTGGTGGACAACTGGCGGTAGATTTCGTCGCTGACGTCTCCGGCGGAGAAAATGCCGGGGACGCTGGTGTAAATCTCGTCGCGCACGGCCACGTAGCCGTGGGCGGAAAGCTCCAGCACGCCGGACAGGAATCCGGTGTTGGGTTCGTGACCGACGTAGATGAACAACCCGTCGGTCGGCATGACGGACGCCTCACCAGTCTCGAGGTTCTTGACTTTCAGTCCCGTGACGGTTTCTTCGCCCAGGACTTCCTCGACGATGGTGTTCCAGACGAAGCGCATCTTCGGGTTCTTGAAGGCGCGTTCCTGCGCGACCTTGTTGGCGCGCAGTTCAGTCCGGCGGTGAACGATGGTGACGCTCTGCGCGAATTTCGTCAGGAAGGTACCCTCTTCGACGGCGGCGTCTCCGCCACCGACGACGATCACGTTCTTGCCGCGATAAAAGAAGCCATCGCAGGTGGCGCAGGTGCTGACGCCGCGACCGTAGAACTTGTCCTCGCCGGGAACGTTCAGGCGCTTCGGGTTCGCGCCGGTGGCGATGATGATGACTTTGGTGGTGTAGGACTGGTCGTAGCCCTTGACGCGGAAGCCGCCCTCGATCTGCTCGAGACCCAGAACTTCGTCACTGATGAGTTGCGCGCCGAATTTCTGGGCCTGTTTGACCATGCGCTCGGAGAGTTCGTGGCCGGGAATCACGTCCGGGAAGCCGGGGTAGTTCTCGACTTCTTCGGTCTGCGCGATCTGCCCGCCGGGTTGGCCTTTTTCCAGAATCACGGTTTTCAGGTTGCCGCGCCCCGCGTAAATGCCTGCGGTCAGTCCTGCTGGGCCGCCGCCGATGATCAGCACGTCGTATTCCATGCGTTCCTCCGTGTGAGGCGTTCGCCTCGAGTCAGCGGAGATTACCACCTGTTTTGCGCGGTGTCAGTCGCCGGGTTGACACGATTCAGCCCAGAGAACACCGTCCAGCACGCAAAGCCATATTCGCGTGCTGGACGGCCCTCGTGGGAATACTTAGCTGTGAACGGTTGCTCGAGCCTCGAGTTGCTCTTCGATCTGCTCGAAGCTCAGGTGATCGTAGAGGTGATCGGTGTAGTGCGCTATTCGCACGATGCCGTCGGGTGCGATCAGGAAATCGGCGGGCAGGCGGTGGAAGTTGCTGCCTTCTTCGGGGGTCAGGTTGAAGCCGTTGGCGGCGGCATCCTGGATCACACCGGGCGTTTCGGGTCGGCTCATGACGGCCTCAATCTTCTCTTGCGATGTTTCCGCGCCGTAAAGGGCATACAGGTTGGCTTGCGGGTCGGGAATGATCGGAAATGGCGCGTCCTGCTTGCCGACGGAGGTGCCGATGCTTTCTCTCGCGGATTCGAAGACGGTCAGCACCTCGAGCCCTTTCGCGTGTAGCTGCGGGTAGCGTTCGATCAGGTGGTGGACGCGCAGGTTGCAGATCGCGCAGGCTCCGTTGCGCAGAAAAGACAGCAGCACCCATTTCCCGGCGTAATCCTGGAGCGCGATGGGTCGTCCGAGGTGATCGTGGGTCTGGAAGTTTGGGGCGGGCGTGCCGGGTTGAATCGGGGGGCGTTCGCGGTGGGTAGTATTCATGCGTTCCTCCTGGTGTTTCTGATCGCGCGAGGATTATAGTAAATCAGACTGACTATTTTAGTCAAGCAGGTTGACCATGTTGAAATCCGAAGCTCAGATCACCACCGAACAACTCGCCGAACTGCGCCAGCCGCACGTCGGACGTCTGCTGATCCGCGCCTACCGCCTGCTGAACGACATGACCAGCGCCAAACTACTGGCGGGCGGACACCACGCGGAACTCAGCAACTTTCACGGCGCGCTGCTCTCAAACCTCGACCTGGACGGCACGCGCATCACGACGCTGGCCGAACGGCTCGGCGTGACCAAACAATCCGCCAGCCAACTGGTCGGCGAACTCGAGAAAATTGGTTACGTCGAACGCCAACCCGACCCGACCGACCGCCGCGCGACCCTGGTGCTGTTCACACCGACCGGCTGGGCTTTTTGCCTGGAAGCCAACCGCGTCAGGCTCGAGATCGAAGCCGAATTCCGCACGGTTCTGGGCGCCGACAGCTTCGATGCGCTGCGCGACGGCCTGGAGCGTTTGCTGAAATCCGTCGGAACCGACAGCGCAACGCGTTAAGAACACCGTCCAGCGCGCGAATCAATACGCGCGTGCTGGAGCGCGAGTAGCCCGGTAGGTGCTGTCTGTTGATCAAGAAGCGGGAACAGCCCGATAGCGATCCTGCCGTGAGCGCCCAGAGCCCGTCAAGTGCTGTTTTAGGGGCAAGAAGGTGCATGTTCAGGATCAAGAAGCGACCATGCCCGTCAGCGCCGCAAGCCCGTCAGGTGCTATCAGTAGCGGCAAGAAGGTGCGTTTTATGGTCAAGAGGGTGCTGTCCTGTGCGCAAGAACGGTGTTCTCGCGTCAGACCAGCAGGGTTTTCTCGAAGAACTCGAGCGTCACGGCGTGCGCCTCGCGCTGCGCAGCGAGCGTCTCGAAGGTGTGCAACCCGTCTGGAACCGCGTGAAACGTTGTCTCACCCCTGGCCTCGAGCGATTTCGCGTAGGTCTGCCCAACGCTGATCGGCACGGTCGGGTCGGCGGTGCCGTGAACCACCAGCGCCGCGCCACGGTGCGCCGCGACCGTCTTGAAGGGCTCGAGGCGCAACAAATCCTCGAAAAACCCGAAACTGACGGGGTTGCCGCTGAAATCTATGCGGTCGGTCGTTTCGTCGAAGCCGATTCCGGTCGCTTCGGGCGCGTCGGTGCGCCCACGGTACGCGTCCCAGACTTGCGCGGCGCTCACCTGTTCCGGCATCGGCCCCAGCCAGACTTTCGGGTGCGCCGGAGCCCACAAGGCCAGCGCCGCGAACTCCAGACCCGGTTGCGCCACGGACAAGGCCGCGACCATGCCGCCCATGGATAAGCCCAGCAAGCCCAACCGTTGACCGTCAATTTCCGGCCTGGCTTTCAGAAAAGCGTACGCGGCGACCACGTCCTCGACCTCGCGCGATGGGGTCATCTCGTCGAACGTTCCCTCCGATTCCCCCGAGCCCCGAAAATCGAAGCGCATCGAGGCGATGCCGCGCTCCGCCAGCAGCCTCGAGAAGAGCACGAACAGCCGGTGCGGTTCCGTGCGTTGCCCGGTGAACCCGTGCAGCAACAGCACGGCTGGGACGGGTTTTGCGACCGTCATCGGCAGGTGCAGCATGCCCCAGACGCGTTGGCCTTGAAGATCGAAGTGAATGGAATGTTCGTTGAGTGGCATGGGCGAATCATAAGGCTCTGGTCGGGCGCACGACCCCGCTTCTCGTGGGGACGAGAGATTGATCGCGCCCTGCACGCCATCGCACGGTCTCGGGTGCGTCCATCTCGAGGGCACCGTCCCGGACGCGATTTCAAAAACACCGTGCTGGACGGTGTTCTCGTGCGGATCACGCGGGGCTGGTAGAGTCGGGGCGTGAAACTCGAGTTCGACTGGAACGACCTGCCGCCCGTGACCGCCGACCTTCCCGGCACGGGCGGGCGCATCCGGGTCGAACCAGAGGATTTCCAGGTCACGGAGATTCCCGCGTACGTCCCATCCGGCGAGGGCGACCACACGTACCTCTGGCTCGAGAAGACGGGACACACGACAAAATTCGTGCTGGACGAACTTTCACGGCAACTGAACGTCAAATTCGGTGACATCGGCGTGGCGGGCCTGAAGGATCGGCACGCGATCACGCGCCAGTGGATCAGCCTGCCGCGCAAGTTTGAGCCGCGACTGGAATCCTTCAAGCTGGACGGCGCGCGAATCGTCGAAGTCTCGAGGCACGAGAACAAGCTCGGCATCGGGCACCTGCGCGGCAACCGCTTCCGGCTGCGCGTGCGCGAGACCGTGCCGGACGCGGCGCACATCGCCAGGGCCGTGCTGGACAGGCTGGAAGTCATGGGCGTGCCGAATTACTTCGGGCCGCAACGCTTCGGCAACACCGGACAGAACGCGGTGCGCGGCCTGGAACTGGTGCGCGATGGGCGGATGCGCGGCCCCGAGAGCATCCCCTTGAAGCGCTTCCTGATCGGCAGTTTGCAGAGCGTGCTGTTCAACCATTACGTTCGCTTGCGCCTGGAACGCGGCCTGTACGACGCGTTCCTGACCGGCGACGTGGCCAAAAAGCACGACACCGGCGGGATGTTCACCGTCTCTGACGGCGAACTCGAAAGTCCTCGCGCCCAACGGCTCGAGGTCAGCGCCACCGGCCCGTTGTACGGCAAGAAAGTCATGCCCGCGCACGGCCCATCGAAAGCCCTCGAGGACGAGGTGCTGGCCGCCTTCGAGTTGAGCGTGGAATCGTTCAGGGCGCGCAAGGGTTCGCGGCGCATCACGCGCGTCAAGCTCGACGGGGACAGCCTGGACGCCACCCCAGAGGGGGGCTTCTGGATCGAATTCGGATTGCCCAAAGGCTCCTTTGCGACCGTCGTACTGCGCGAAGTCATGAAGGTCGGCGTGGACGCCGTGGACGACCCGGAACCCGACGAGGATTGATCAGCGCACCGTTGGCGCTCGAGCGCTCACGACACCTCGAGATCGAGCGGTTCTCGAGCCTCGCGTCGAACCTTCACGCGAGAACACCGTCCAGCACGACATTCTTGATCCGCGTTCCAGACGGTGTTCTATCTCAATTCGATCACGAACTGATCGTGATCGAACGGCTGAAACTCGAGTCATCCACGAGCTGATTCAGCACGAACGCCGCCACGTCCACCCGAGAGATCCGACCGCGTCCGCTCGAGCCGACGCGGATGTTGCCCGTGGCGGGATCGTTGGTCAACCCGGTCGGGCGCACGATCGTCCAGTTCAGGCCGCTGGATCGGATGATCACCTCCTGGCGTTCGTGTTCTTCCAGCGCGGCCCGCAGGAACAACCACGCGATGTTGGCGACCAACCCTTTGCGGCTGTCGCCCACGCCGAAAGAACTGACGGCCACCAGGCGTCTGACGCCCGCTTCGCGCATGGCGGCCACGATGTTGGCCGTGCCCATGCTGCGGACGTTGCCCTGGTTGGTGTTGCCGCTGCCCAGCGCGCAGATCACGGCGTCGAAACCGACCACGGCGCGCGCCACGGCCTGTGCGTCCAACACGTCGCCCGCCAGGACGCTCAGGTTGGGGTGCGGCTCGAGCTTCGGGTTGCGGGCGAAAGCGGTCACGTCATGGCCCTTGGCGAGCGCTTGCAGCGCGACCTGTCGACCCACGCCTCTGGATGCGCCGAAAACGATGATGTTCACGCGTGAAGATTAACGCTGCAAAATGAGGCTCGAATGCCCGCCGCGCGAATCGGGTAACACTCCGGAAAAACACCGTCCCACACGCAAAAGTAATGCTCGAGGAAACAGCGTCCAGGACGGTGTTCCGCTGGCTGGCGCAACTCGAGTAGACTGTCCAGCATGGAAGACAACCTCGAGCGCACGATCACGCTGCTCCTCGTCGATGACCACCCGATCGTCCGCAAGGGAACCCGCGAGATGCTCGAACCGCACGCGGACCTGCGCGTGGTCGGTGAGGCCTCGGACGGCAAGGAAGGCATCGACAAGGCGCTCGAGCACCGACCGAACGTGATTTTGATGGATGTCTCGATGCCCGGCATGAACGGCATCGAAGCCACGCAAAAAATCAAGGCGCAACTGCCCGCCACCGCCGTGCTGGTCTTGACCAGTTACGACGACGACGCGTACGTTTTCGCGCTCTTGGAAGCCGGAGCCGCCGGGTACATCCTCAAGAACGCCCGAGAGGACGAACTGGTCAGCGCCATCCGGGCGGTCGCGGACGGTGAGAGCGTGCTGCACCCGAGCGTCGCCAAGAAAGTCCTGTCGCGCTTCAGCGCCCAGACCATGCCGACCGCCCGCATCACCGCCACCGAGGAAACCCTCAGCCCGAGGGAACTCGAGGTGCTGCGGGTCGCGGCCACAGGCAGCACCAACAAGGAAATCGCGCGCGATCTCGAGATCAGCCCGCGCACCGTCCAGGTTCACCTGGCGAACATTTTTTCCAAGCTGGGCGTGGGCTCGCGCACGGAAGCCGTGCTGTACGCCATCAAACGCGCCTGGATCGACCCGAGCAACCTGGAATAAAACCGCCCGACCGGGACGAATGAAGCGCGGTCGGGCGGGTCGAACGAACCGTGTTCGTGGATTTCAGCTTGGGATCAGCACTTGACGCAGGCGGCGCCGAGGCCGCCGCCGTGGCTCGAGCCGGGTTCTGCGGAAGCCGCCCCGACAACCACGACCAGAAGGAACGCGAGCATCAGCTTTAGGAATCGTTTATTCATGTTTCGTACCCTCCTCTTGGGTTTCCAGGAGGGTAAACGAGGGATTGTTTGGGTTTACGTAGGGATTATCGTGGGTTCTCTTTGAGGCTGTCAACCACGACTCGGAATGCTTTTTAAGCCGATCAACGCGAAAGAAATGATGATTCTGAGTTGTTTTGTAAGGACTGAAACACAAAATCTGGATTTTGAAACCGGAACTGACCCGCTCGATTCCGAGGGATCTCAAACGTCAGTCGTGGACTACACACGTTCCGCGCCAACCCGTAGGATGCGAGCAGAAGAAGCGCGCTGCTGTCGGCCCGCACAGCGAGGAGATCATGCCGGACAGACCCAACGCCATACTCGAGTCGATCCTGGAATCGAATTACGAGCGCGGATTGCAGATTCACCGCAAACTCAAGCTCGCCGCTCCGGAAGACGACCGCTGGGCTGGGTATTGCCTGTTCGCCGTCGGTCAACTGCTGTCCGCCAAGGATTTGTTGATGAAATCCGTCGGCGCGGGTTGCCGTCCCGCCGCGATCGAACTCTCGACGGTTCTGCGGCATCTGGGTCAGGATGAACTCGCGTCCAGCACCCTCCAAGCCCTGCCGTTCGATGAACTCAGTCCGTTTGATCGCGCCCTGGCGGAACGCGAGAAGGGCATTCAATTGCTGCTGAGCGGGTCGCTCCGGCAGGCCACCGATGCGCTCGAACGCGCCTGGAATGCGGCCCTGGCGTCCGACGCGGGAGCCGCCCTGCGCTCGAGCATCGCGCACGTGCTGGCCAGCACCTACAGTCACCGCAGTCTGGAACGTCAGGCGAGCCATTATTTCGAGCTGGCGCTTCAGTACGCTTCGGGCAGCAAACGGCTTTACCCATTGATTAAACAGAGCTTGTCGCTGGTCTACGCCGGGCGCTTCAACGATGCAGAAAATGCCGTGCTGGAAGCGCAAATGTTGCTCAAACAGACGCCGAACGCGGAGCCCGTGGTGGCCTACTATTTGGGGACGCTGCGGCGCGCTCAGGGACGCTGGGCGGAAGCGCTCGAGGCGTTTGGCGCGGCTTCCGTTCAGGCCCGCACCATCCTGGACGCGGAAACGGAGTTCTTCGCAGAACTGGGGTCTGCCGCCATCGAGGTCGGGCTGGAGCGAATGGACGCGGCGCGGGCGCACCTGGCGCGCGCCCGGATGCTGGCGACGGACGACCGCCGACGCGCTTTCCTGGCGTTGCGCGAAGGCACGATGTGGGCCGCGCAAGGTGACGCGCGGGCTTTCGGTACACTCGAACAGGCCCAGACGGCCTTCGAGCAGTTCGGGTTGCGCCGCGAGGCCGCCTGGGCGCTCTTGCACCTGGCTGAGGCGCACCTGCGTTCCGGCAACCTGCCCGCCGCAGATCGGGCGCTCGAGGCGGTCGCGGATACGCGCCACGCGCTCGGCGTGGGGACAGCCATCGTGCTCGAGTTGCGGGGCTTAGCGAATTGCTTTGATCGGGTGGCCGGATTGCCCAAGAGCGCCTACGCCGCCGTGCTGTTCGAGGACTGGCGCGCCCTCGAGGGCAGCGCCCCGGTCAGCTTGCAGGTTGTGACGCTCGGTCAGCCGCAGCTGCTGGCGGACGGGCGAACCGTCAAGCTGGTGATGCGCCGCAGCCTGGAAGTGATCGCGTATTTGCTCTTGAATCCGGACGTGACGCGCGATCAACTGCTGGCCGCCCTGTGGCCCGAGGACGCGCCGGACGCCTCCGCGAATTACATGCACCAGGTGCGCCACGAACTCGCGCGGGCCGTACCGGGCATGGTGATCGTTTACGACCGGGCCACCAAGCGCTACAGCGTCAGTTGCGAAGGGCCGCGCCTGAAAGTTGACGTGACCGAAATAAAGAGCCTGCTAAGTGCCGACGAGGAAGATGGTCTCGAGCGCGCCGTCAGGGTGTACACGGGGGCTTTTCTGCCGCAGGCGGAAAGCGATTGGGCCCGCTCGGAGCGTGAAGCCTTGGAATGGTCGGTGGTCAAAGCTGGATTGCGGTTGATGGACACCTGGAGCGCGCGCGGCGAGTTCGGCAAGTGCCTTGAGCTTTCCGTGCGCCTTCTCGAGATCGAACCCTTGAACGAGGTGCTGGCCGAGTACCTGGTCAGCGCCACGCTGGAACTCGAGGGTCACGTCGCGGCTCGCCGGAAGCTCGAGGACATCACAAAGCGTTACCGCGATGAGGTCGGCGAGTTGCCGTTGCGGTTGCAGGTGCTGGATCGCCGCATCGGTGCGCTCAATTGATGTTCAAGAATCGTTCCAGCCTTCGGGTTGAAATCATCCAGCGAGGCGTCAGCGACGGTATCGATTCGGAAAGGATCGCGTCCGTTCAACGCCCAATCGCTCTTTGCGGGTTATTTGCGGGGTTCGCGCGGTCTTCGGCAGGCTAGAATCGTGTCGTGCGGTTCATTTTGCTCGTGATTTTGCTGGCGTTCGCGATCCTGTACGCGACCATCGGCGTGCGCTTCGGCTTCCTGCCGGACATTCCCATGTCGTACTGGAACGCCGAGGGCACGAACACGTACCCGATCTCGATTCGAATCAACAACGCTTCGGTCGATGTCAGTCTGGACGCGACCATCAATCAGGGGCGCACGGTCGTTGACCTGATCGCGCCGAACGGCGTGATCGTCTGGCAGCGCAGGCTCGAGGCCGGGCGCACCTACCAGGAAACCCAGCGTTTGCCCGTCGTGGACGCCGGGTTCTACCGCATGGTCGTGCAGTTCGAGCGTTCCAGCGGTCGATTGAACCTGAGCTGGCAGTTGTTCGGGAATTTTTAGGTCACAACGCAGGGCTGAGGGCGGGGCATCGGCGCGCTTCTCGAGCCTGGTTTTTCGAGGACACCGTCCCGGACGGGGTCGTTTAAATGCGTCCAGGACGGTGCCTTTGAGAATTCGCGCTTCAGGTTTTTGCGCGCCAGGCGCTCAGCAATTCGCGTTCGCGATCCCTGCTCAATCCGGAACGCCAGGTGTGATCCTTCGGTCTGGATCGAACCCACGAAAGTGTGTCCTCGAGCGTGAGCGGCAACGCGCGAATGTGCAACGCGTTCTCGAGCGCCCTGGCGATGCTGAACCGCGCGAACCCGCCCATGGATTCGTCGGTTGACGGAATCCAGAGCGGCAGGCTGTTCTCGCCCATCCAGGGTTGGACGCCCTGCTCGAGCAGGAAATCCTCACCGACCCAGGTGAAGCTGGCATCGGATTTCGTCTCGAGCCTGATCGCATCGAAGAGATCGCCCAATCGCATCGGTCGGCCCGTGACGTTCCACGCGCCGACCGTGCCGCGTTCGATCATTCTGAGCATCCAGACCGCGATGTCCTGGGCGTCGATGAACTGCGTCAACGCGTCCGGCGATCCCGGTGCGAGCACCTCGCCACCGTCCGCGATTCTGGCGGGCCAGTACGTGAACCGATCCGTCTGATCGTAAGCGCCGACGATCAACCCCGCGCGCACGTTCAGCGCGCGTCCGGGCATGGCGGCTTCGGCTGCGCGTTCGCAGGCGGCCTTGAGCGCACCGTAATGGGCGGGCACGTCCTCAATATCGGGGTCTTCCAGGGTCGCGGTCGGCGCGGTCTCGTCCTGGTCGGGCTGGCTGAAACCCGCGTAGGCGCTGATGCTCGAGACGAAACTGTAATGCCCGCAACCCGAAAGCAATTCCGCCGATGCCCTAACGATCCGCGGCACGTAGCCCGAGGTGTCCACAACCGCGTCCCAGACGCGATCCCGCAAAGCGTTCAGACCGTCCCCGATCTTCGGGTCGCGGTCGCCGCGCAGGTGCTCCAGGTCGGGAAACGCGTTCGCACCGTGCTGCCCCCGGTTGAACAGCGTGAGCTCGTGTCCGCGTTCGAGCGCGACCTGAACGATGTGGCGTCCCAGAAAGACCGTGCCGCCGAGGACGAGGATCTTCATGCCGGGATCCTACGACAGCCGCCAAAGTGCGCGCGCGCTGCGGCTCGCAACCCGTTTTGGGCTAAGGGAACACCGTCCAGGACGGTGCTTTTCGATTCAAGAAATTCGTGTGCGGGACGGTCTTCCTCGAGACTCCACTCCTGTCTTCCCACAATGAAGAGAGGTGGATCGAGATATCTCGAGCTGAAGGGATCGCCGTACCCCGCCACCGTGCCAGATAAAATCGAATTCTGTAGACTCGAGCCATGCTTCCAGACACGATCTTCGCGCCGAACGCGCCGCTGGCGGAGCGCCTCAGGCCGCAATCGCTCGAGGAAGTCGTCGGGCAGGCGCACCTGGTCGGGCCTGGAAAACCCTTGCGAGCGATGCTCGAGCGCGGCAAGATCAGCAGCCTGATTTTGTGGGGGCCGCCGGGCACGGGCAAGACCACGCTGGCGCGGCTGGTGGCCAGCGTGGCGGGTGCGGAATTCTTCGGGTTGTCCGCCGTCGGCGCGGGCGTCAAGGACGTGCGAGACGTGGTGGATCACGCCAGGAAGAACCGCGATTACGGGCGCAAGACGATCCTCTTTCTGGACGAGATTCACCGTTTCAACAAGGCGCAACAGGACGCGCTCTTGCCGCACGTCGAATCGGGCCTGATGGTGCTGATCGGCGCGACCACCGAAAACCCGAGTTTCGAGGTCAACCCTGCGCTTCGTTCCCGCGCCAGAACCCTGAAGCTCGAGCCGATCAGCCAGCAGGACATCCGGGCGCTGCTGGAACGCGCCCTGAACGACCCGCGCGGCTTGCCGGGCGTTCAGGCCGATGAAGACGCGCTGCTGGCCCTGTCCGTCGCGGCGGACGGTGACGCGCGGCGCGCCTTGACGGCTCTGGAGGTCGCGGCGGCCTCGAGCGACGGGCGCATCAATCTGGAAAGCGTGCGCGAAGCCTTGGGTGCGCAGGTTCCGGCCATGGACAAGGGTGGCGAGGAGTTCTACAACCTGATCAGCGCGTTGCACAAATCCGTGCGCGGGTCGCACCCGGACGCGGCCTTGTACTGGCTGGCGCGCATGATCGCGGGCGGAGCAGACCTTTTGTACGTCTCGCGGCGCGTGGTTCGGATGGCCGCCGAGGACATCGGGCTGGCCGACCCGAACGCGCTGAAACTCTGCGTGGCGGCCTACCAGACCGTGGATTTCCTGGGCACGCCCGAAGGCGAACTGGCGCTGGCCGAGGCGGTCGTGTACCTGGCGCTCGCGCCGAAATCGAACAGCGTCTACACCGCCTGGAGCGCCGCGTTGAAAGCTGCGCGCGAGGAACCGAGCTACGGTGTGCCGCTGCACCTGCGGAACGCACCGACGGTCTACATGAAATCCATCGGCTACGGGACTTCATACGCGTACTACTTCGATGATCCCGACGGCAGTTTTGCGCAGACCTACCTGCCGGATGAGCTGGCCGGACGCCGCTTTCTCGAGGCGACGGGCGAAGGTTGGGAGGAAAAAGTGCGCGACCGCCTCGAGCGCCTGCGTTCAAGGCATCGAGGTTCGGGCTGAAGTCGCGGGCTCGCCCATCCATGGGTTCTCTCATCCATGGGCTTTCTCGAGCACGGGTCGCGCCACCGCACGACCGATTCCGGCGCGCACCTCAGGACTCGGGTGCGGTGGCACCATCAGCTCATAGACTGATCAACGCCGTGGCCTGAGTCAATACACCGTCCAGCACGCATTTCCCTGAAGCTCGAAATTTGCGTGCTGGACGGTGTATCTGTTCCAAGTATTTTTTGAACACCGCGCGCTCGACTCGAGCATCAACCCTCGAGAAACGCAGCTCGTGTGGAGTTCTTCACGCAGAATTCTGGAATCTGGGCAAGAATTCCGCGAACGCATTCGGAAGCGCACCGACCACCGAAGCTCGAGGTTCAGCATGATCAAGCACGAACCCAAACTCGTCCTGGCGTTGGTGTGCGCGTTCAGCTTGAGCGCGTGCAATTCAGCACCAACCGTTTCCAGCCCGCCACCGACGCCCAGCCCAACATCGCCCGCGCCGCCCACACCACCAGCGACGCCCACCCCGCCGAGCCCACCGCCTCCTCCGGCGAGCCCACCACCCGCGCCACCACCGAACCCGTTCGTGCCGAACGACGGCGGCCTGTACAAGATCACCGAATCGTGCAAGGGGCTGGCGGTCTCCATCACGAACGGCTGGTCGGACCCCGGCCTGACCGCGACCCTCTGGCCGTGGGGTGACGCGGTCAGCCAGAAGTACCGGATTGAATCCAGCGCCAGCGGCGCATTCATCCTGACGGCGCGACACAGCGGGCTGGTGTTGGACATCGAACATGGCTCGAGCGCCGATAACGCCCAGGTGCTTCAGGAACCCGCCAGCGACCAGGACTCTCAGCGCTGGCTGATCGAAGACGCGGGCGCTGGGCTGGCGTACCTGAAAAATAAGCGCAGCGGCAAACTGGCCGGGACGGAAACCTCAACCAATCTTGCGGTTTTGAAGCTGCAAGCCCAGACGGGCGCGTGCGCTCAGAAATGGAAGCTCGAGCTGGTACTGCCTTTCGAGAAGGCCAACACCGTCCCGAACACGGTCGAGCAGATGATCTCCGACAGCAGCGGACCGCACGAAGACCTCCCCAAGGGGGTGCCCAGTTGGTACTCGTGGGCGACTGAAGCTCCGGTGTTTCTTGATCCAGTCTGGCCCAGCGATTTCTACGCCATGACTGCCTGGGGTCAGCTCTACGAAGGCGCGAGCAACCACGCCACCAACACGCGCGTCGCCATCAAGGATCCAACCGCCTGGATCCTGGACAAGAACAACGTGTGGTACGAAGCCCAAGCGCCAGACAAGGTGGGCGGTGCAGCCTACGTCACCGATTTCGCCAACGACGCCAACAAGCCCGCCGACCTTCGGATTGAGCCCGACGGCGTGATTTCCGTGCGGGCGGACAAGGACTACAACTTTCACTTCTGGCCCGCCAAAGGCCGGGCGTCGGTTGATCCAACCAACGTCAAGGGCATCTGCTCTTCCTTTAAAGCCCGCCTGGTCGTCGACGATCGCGCCAAACCCGACGACCGCGACCAGGCCAGTTACGTCACGGATTCCGGTGCGGACACCTGGCGCAGCCTGACCGCGAACTGGGTTTCGGATTGGTCGAACAATTCCGGCATGGGCATGGGCAAGATGAGACGGGTTACGAAAGACTGGCAGAGTTTCAACATGTGCAACGTGTCCCCGGACAAGTTGCGTCTGAATTTTCCCGCCATCAAGTAGCGGGCATCGCGTCAGGCTCGCTGGTTCGTGGACGGGCTCGCGGCTTGCGTTGCTGACGAACACCGATGCCTGCCCTGCTCGAGGGTCGATCATTTCAAAGCGACCTTCGATCACGCAGCATCTTCCAACGCGCGTTATTCCGAGGTGTAAAGCTCGCGCGCTGGACGGTGTATTTGAGAACGTGCGGCTTGGGCCAAAAACCTCGAAAACGCCGTCCTAGACGCCTTCCCGGACACGTTTCCCGGACGGTAATCTATCGATCTCGCGCAGTCCGAACAGGTACGGCCCGGACAACGCGAGCCCGAGCGCGAACAGCCACAAGCCGATGTACGAGGGAAACAGGTGCGCGAAGCTGGTGTAGCCCACGCCGAAATGCACGCCGAGCGTCAACGCGAACCCGACCGTCCCGGACGCGGCCAGCGTCCACCACAACCAGCGCGCGCCGCGCTCGAAGCCCCACAGCGCGGTCGTCAGCACCGCGATGCCGGTGCTCCAGAGCGCCCCGCCGAAACCGCTGCGGTCGTGCGCGATCAACGCGATCAGGTGCGCGTTGGCCTGCCCGAGCGCACCCTGCGTGGTGCGCATGAACTCCAGATCTTGCGGCACGAACACGCGGATTGCACCGACCCCGGCGATGCTCGCGCCCGCCAGGATCAATCCCAGCCCGGTCGCCACGAACAGCAACTGCCCGACCAGCCCGGCCCGCCAGACGCGGTCGTTCTCCAGGTCGGTGGCCGCATCGGTGCGCCGCGCCGGGAGCGGCTGGCGAATCCCGACCACCAAAAAAGGCAGCATCGCCAGGCTGATGACCGCGTGCAGTAGGTCGAAATACCCGTACAGCACGAACAGGAAAAAGCTCGAGAACCCGACCGTGGCCGACAGGAAAATGCTGCGCCAGGCCCAGTGCAGGCCGCGCCGCACGCCGAAGACCGCCAGCGCCGCGTAAATCAAACCGACCGAAATCATGGTTGCGCCCAGCGTGACGCGGTCGTGGCGCAGGAAGTCCAGCAATCGCGGGTTGATGGCCTCGAATTGCGCGCGCGTCAGGTTCAAAAAAACTTCGTCGTAGGGCAGCGTGGCGCGCGTCACCCCGACCAGACCGACGATTGCGCCGGACGCGATCATGCCCAGCCCGAGCGCCAGCAACCAGACCCAGCCCTGCGCGATCCAGGCTTGGGGTGCGGTCTGGGACCGAGCGGTTTCTCGGGCGGCGATGCCGGCGTTGATGCGCTTGGGCAGTCCGGGGCCGCTGAAGACCAGACCCTCGTGAATGCCGACTAGATCGGCACCCGCTTCGATCAGCCTGATGGCGCGACCGGGCCGGTCGACGCCACCGGAGGCCAGAATCAGGCCGTCCGTCAGACCGCGCAAACGCTGCGTGGTGCGCACGGCGGCCTCGAACGATTCCGGCCCGAGACGCCATCCCGTGGGCGTCGGTAAACCGTCCAGCAGCGCGAATCCGGCAGCGCCCGCAGTCATTGAGGCCCGCCCGAAATCGTCCAGAAACTCAGGCTCGAGCGTGAGCGGGACGAGCGCCAGGATCGGTTTTGCGGTGATCTTCGCCAGCGCGCTTAGATGGTCTCGCCAATTCTCCAGCGCCACCTCGAGCCTGCCGGAAGCGCTCAACGGTGGCCTCAGCGTGAAAGCCGCCGCGTGCGCCTCGAGCAATTCGACCACTTCGCGTTGCGCCTCGAGCGCGTCCCAGCCGAGCTGCACGATCAGCTTCGCCTGCCCCGCATCGAGATGTTCAAGTTTTTTGATCGCGGTTTTGACCGAACAGTTCAAGCCCGGATGCGCGTACTCGAGCGCGCGATGTTCCGTGTCGCGTCGAACATCGCTGATTTCATCCGCGCCACCCAGCGTCACCGGGCCGACCTCGAGCGCCCCCACCCCGAAGCGCCCCAGCGCGTTCAGGCCCAACCAGCCGGGACTCAGACCCGCCGTGATCACGACCCGGCTGTGCAACCCACCCAACGCGTCCGAACCCGCCCCGGTGGGCGGCGTCATGTGCCCCATGAACTCGATCAACGCCCGCCCAGCGCGCCCCCCAGCCAGACGACCGACCGTGTTCAGCGTCAGGTCGCGCGCCCGCGCTGGTGGCAGGCGGAACAGCGCCGGACGAAACAAGTTCTGATACGACCAGTCGGGCATGGTGTCCAGCCCAGATTAGCGCACGGTGGCGGGCGGGTTGTCCTGCAGCGCGCGCAAACGCTGCGAAGTGCGCACGGCAGCCTCGCGCGGTGCTGGCCCGAGATGCCAGCCTGTGCGCATCGGTAGACCGTCAAGCAACGCGAATCCCGCCGTGTTTGCAAGGTCATCCATGACCGTCTGGACAGCCTGCCTGGTTTTAGGCGGGATCTATGGCGAGGCTGCTCGACAATTCACGGTGGGCATTCGCCTGTTCAAGCAAGTCCCTGGCTTTGCGCTCAAAGACCCCCACGGCATCGGCACCAGCCGCGAAACGCACGGGTGGATCAGGCAGCGCCGCCAGTTGAACGAGGGCCGCCGCGAGTTTGGCCGGGTCACCCGTCTGTTGACCGTCCATGCCCTTCCAGGCAGTGACCGTCTGCCGGGTGGTCTCGACGTAATCGTCAATGTGCGGCTCGGCGTAAGTGGTGGAGTCATTGGTAAGTAGTTCAGTGCGGAAAAATCCCGGTTCAACCAGCATCGTCTTGATGCCAAAGGGGGCAATCTCCGGGGCCAGCGACTCCATCCACCCTTCAATGCCGAACTTGGCGGCAGCGTAAGCGGTGCAGAACACCCCCCCAGCCAGGCCAGCCGTCGAGGAAATCGTCATCACCAGACCGGAACGCTGTTTTCGCATTTGAGGAAGTGCAGCGCGAGTCACGTTCATCGGCCCGAACAGCAACGTCTCGATCTGACTGCGAACCTGCAGAGGAGAGAGTTCCTCGAAGAATCCAGCGTAGAAGTTACCCGCATTGTTGACCAGCACGTCCACGTGACCAAAGTGCTGCACCGCAGCACGTACCGCCGCTTGAGCGTCTTCTTGATTGGTCACATCGAGCTTGACGGTGAGTAAATCATCATGATGCCCGATGGCCGCCGTGACCCGTTCTGGGTCACGGCCAGTGGCAATCACGGTGTGACCCGCCTCTAAGGCTGTTTTGGCGATGTCCACGCCCAGCCCGCGCCCTGATCCCGTGATCAACCAGACTCGCTTATTTGTATTCGTTTCAGGCATTGTTCTTCAGCTCCTTTGTTCACTTGGGCTGCGCTCCTACGCGCACTGTTTGCGTGGGGGAAGCCATTCTTTTGAACAGGTGGGTCTGAATGGGTCTGATCCTGCTCAGTTCTGGCCTGATCTTAACGGGATGGGTGAATTGTCCACAGCATCAACCTGCAAGAAGAACCGATGACAATCCTCAACATCGGTTGGGGCAGCATTCGTGTCCTGAGCGAACCCTTTCGGTATTACCCGTCCGCTCTGTCTCTCGCGTCGTGCTTGCCTTATTGAGGGGTGCTTATCCTTCGATCTCGAGCTTCAGCGTGCGCCCGTCAGCCAGAAGCCGGTGCGTTCCGCGACGTTTTCGAGGTGATCCCCGACGCGTTGCAGGCTGCGTCCGACGCGTTGCAGGGCCAGCACGCGGGTGATCTCGCGGGGGCGCTCGAGGACGCGCACGGTCAGTTCGCGGTTGAACTGCTCGATCGCGTCGTCGACTTCCTCGTCGCGGCGGGCGACGTTCGCGGCGAGGCTGGCGTCCTCGAGCCGGATGGCCTGTTCCAGGTCTTCGCGCATGTCCAGCAGCACCCGCGCGACGGGTTCCAGGCTGAGTTCCGGCGCGATGATCGCGGCGTCCGTGGCGACGTGAACGGCGTAATCTCCGACCCGTTCGAGTTCAGACAGACTGGCAAAAACCAGCGTCACGAAGCGTAAATCCCTGGCCAGCAGGCTGCGTCGCGAGATCAATTCCAGGCACCGATCCTCAAGATCGCGCTGCCAGGCGTCCACGTCGCGGTCGCTGGCGGTGGCGCGTTCGGCTTTGGTGCTGTCGGCTTCGCGCAGCGCCTGCACGGCCAGTTCCAGCGTGATGCCCGCGCGGTTGAGCATCAATAAGAATTCGCGTTTCAGGTCGGCCAGTTCCGTCTCGAGATGTCGCATGTTCCCCCGGTGCATTCTCGAGAAGACCGTGCCGGACGGTATCTGTGAATTGCGTGCTGGACGGTGTTTAGCCGAACCGACCCGTGATGTAAGCTTCCGTGCGCTCGTCGCGCGGGTTGGTGAAGACCTGTTCGGTCTGACCGTGTTCGACCAGATCGCCGACCAGAAAGAAGCTGGTCGTATCGCTGACCCGCGACGCCTGCTGCATGTTGTGGGTCACGGCCCCGATCGTGGTCTGCTGCTTCCAGATTTCCATCAGGTCTTCGGTGCGCTGCGTG
>CAXTKV010000066.1:0-22936 GCA_964244895.1 uncultured Deinococcales bacterium | reverse complement strand
CAAGGACTTGTTCCCGCGATTCAAGACCATGCGGGGCTTTCACGTCACCCGCAAGGGCGGCTGGGACACGCACGGATTGCCCGTCGAGATCGCGGTCGAAAAGAAACTGGGCTTGTCCGGGCGCAACCACGGCGCGAGCCGCGCGGAAATGGAGGAGTTCAACCGCCTGTGCCGCGAATCGGTGTTCGCCAACATTCAGATCTGGAACGAGTTCACGGAGCGCCTGGGGATGTGGGTTGACCTGGACGATGCCTACGTGACGTACAAGAACGAGTACATCGAGAGCGTCTGGAACCTCCTGAAGCGGCTCTGGGAGAAAGGGCTTGTCGAGCAGGATTACAAGGTCGTGCCCGTCAGCCCGCGCATCGGCAGCACGCTTTCCGCCAACGAGATCGCGGACGGGTACAGGGACGTTCCCGACCCGAGCGTCTACGTGCGCTTCCCGGTCAAGCTCGAGACGACGCCAGCCGCGCTTCAGGCCGAACTCGAGCGTCAGGGCGTGAGCCTGAAATCCCTGGAGAATCCCGCGCTGGTGGTGTGGACGACCACGCCGTGGACGCTCCCGTCCAACACGATGGCGGCGGTCAACCCGGAACTCGAGTACGTGCTGGCGAAGTCGCCGCAGGGTCACGTGGTCGTCGCGGCGGGCGCGGTCGAACGGATGAATGACCTGTACAAGGATCAACCGCCGCTCGAGGTCGTGGCGCGCTTCCCCGGCGCATTGATGGAATGGTGGCAGTACGAGCAGCCCTTCCCGGAAGTCTTCGCGGAACTCGAGCTGAACGGCGAGAAATGGGCGCGGGGCAGCAAGCAACCTCGGGCGCACTTCGTGGCTTTGGCCGATTTCGTGTCGGACGCGGACGGTTCCGGGCTGGCGCACGAAGCGCCCGTCTACGGCGCGGAAGACCTGGAGCTCTCGAGGAAATACGACGCGGTGCTGTGCTTCGGCACGAACGTCAACGGCATCATGCAGGTCACAAGTGAAAAAGGGCAGTTCTTCAAGGACGCTGACAAGAACCTGATCCGCGTCATGAAGGAACGCGGCGTGATGTACCACGCTGGTCAGATCGTTCACAGCTACCCGTTCCACGACCGCACCGGCGACCCGATCCTGTACTTCGCCAAGCGATCCTGGTTCGTGCGCACCAGCCAGAAACGCGCGGAACTGGCGGCGGCCAACCAGAAGATCAACTGGGTTCCACCGCACATCAAGGACGGGCGATTCGGCAACTGGCTTGAGAACAACGTGGATTGGTCAATCAGCCGCGAGCGGTACTGGGGCACGCCGCTGCCGTTCTGGGTCTCCGAAGATGGAACCGAGAAAATCTGCGTCGGCAGCGTGCGTGAACTCGAGCAACTTTCAGGTCAAACGCTCGAGCGCCTGGATCTGCACCGCCCGTTCGTGGATGACGTGACTTTCGAGAAAAACGGCAAGACCTTCAAGCGCGTGCCCGAGGTGCTGGACGTGTGGTTCGACTCCGGCGCGATGCCTTACGCGCAGTGGCACCTCGTGTTCGATGCCGACGGTGTGGCGCAGAGTCAGGACGTGCTCGAGACCTTCAAGACGCACTTCCCGGCGGATTACATCTGCGAGGCGATCGACCAGACGCGCGGCTGGTTTTACAGCCTGCACGCGATCAGCACGCTTCTGTACGACCAGCCGTGCTTTAAAAACGTGATCTGCCTGGGGCATCTGGTGGACGAAAAAGGCAAGAAGATGTCCAAATCTCTGGGCAACGTGGTCGAACCCCTGCCCGCCTTCGACAAGTACGGCGCGGACAGCGTGCGCTGGTACATGTTCACCGCGACCGAACCCGGTGATGTCAAACGGTTCTCTGAGCGGTTGGTGGCCGAAGCGCAGCGCGGATTCGTGAACACCCTCTGGAACACGTATTCGTTCTTCGTGCTGTACGCGAATCTGGATAAACCGGACTTGAGCAACCCACCCGCGCTCGAGGATCGGCCAGAGATCGACCGTTGGTTGATGGCGAGGCTCGAGCAGACGAAGAAGCTCGTGACGGACGGCATGGAGAGCTACGACGCCAGGGGCGCGGGGCGTGCCCTCGAGGCGTTCGTGGATGAACTGTCCAACTGGTACGTGCGCCGCAACCGCAAGCGCTTCTGGGGCGGCGATGGCGGCGTGGACAACGCGGCCTACGCGACGCTCTACGAGGCCCTGGTGACGGTCTCCAAGTTGACTGCGCCACTCACACCGTTCCTGGCGGAAGCCTTGTACCGAAACCTCGTGCTGAGCGTGGATTCCGGCGCTCCGGTCAGCGTTCACCTGGCGGACTGGCCGGAATTCGATGCCGCGAAATTTGACGAGAAGCTTGTGCTCGAGATGGACGCCGTGCTGCGCGTCGTGGATTTAGGTCGTGCAGCTCGAGGTCAATCGAACCTGAAGACGCGCCAGCCCTTGACGGAAGTCATGGTTCGGGCGCGAACCGCAGACGCGAACGCAGCCCTGGCGCGATTCACAGATCTGCTCGAGGAGGAGCTGAACGTCAAGAAAGTCAGCTTCCTGGAGGATGGCGCGAGCCTCGTGTCGTACGCGCTCAAACCGAACTTACCGACGTTGGGTAAGAAGTACGGCAAATCTATCCCGGCGATCAAGAAGGCGCTCGAGTCAAGCGATGCGGCGCAGATCGCCAAGATGGTTCGGGACGGTCAATCCTTCACGCTCGAGACGGATTCCGGTTCGTACGATCTCGAGCCAGCCGACGTGCTGGTAGACGCGAAATCGCCGGAGGGCATGGCGGCAGTCGAGCAGGACGGCTTCCTGGTCGCGTTCGACGCGAAGCTGACGCCGGAATTGTTGCGCGAGGGACTGGCTCGCGACCTCGTGCGGGCCGTGCAGCAGGCCCGAAAGGACGCGGGTTTCGATGTGTCCGACCGGATCGAGTTGCGCGCAAATCTCGAGGGTGAAATGCTCAGCGCTGCTCACGCATTCGAGTCGTACCTGACGGGTGAAACGCTCACCGAAAAGCTCGAGTTCGCGTCTCCCCTGCCCGGTGATTTCGTGGTCAATCTCGAGGATGGTGGATCGTTCGGCT
Source organism: uncultured Deinococcales bacterium (assembly GCA_964244895.1). Taxonomy (GTDB): domain Bacteria; phylum Deinococcota; class Deinococci; order Deinococcales; family JAAFIG01; genus CAXTKV01. The sequence goes on along the minus strand of CAXTKV010000066.1, from coordinate 19,883 downwards.
TGAAGCGGGTCTGAGTTCGAGCTGGGGAACACCGTCCAGCACGCATAATCGTAAACGCGTGCTGGACGGTGTTCTTTAGACCTCCTGCGAAGGTGATCGAACACGTTTCGAGGGAAGGGTAAGGACAAGCGCTACCCCGACAACACCCCATCCTGTGGGGCAACCTTGATGGTTGCCCTCGCGTCAACACCGTTCTCGAGACTGACTTTCGCAAGAGGTCTTTTATCGGCTCGAGGCCAGACATTTCGTCTCTCACAATTAAATGAATCATTTCACGATTATCCTGGTCGTGAAATTTATATTTCGACGAATTCACAGTTCTGGCACAGAATGAACCCGCGCACGGTGATAACCTTCCCCAAATGCTCGAACGACTCAGAAGCGAGATGACCGCCCGAAAGCTCGAGGCGCTGTGGGTTTCCAAACCCGAACACGTGCGCTACCTGTCGGGCTTCAGCAGCCCGCGCGACGGCAAGGTGCTGGTCACGCAAACCGACGCCATTCTGTACACGGACGGGCGCTACACCGTCCAGGCCGAACAGGAATCCAGGCTGGAAACCTACATCACGCACCAACCCGGCGTGGCGCGGCTGACCGAAATGATCGACGAGGCCGCCAAACGCGTCAACGGAACGACCGTTGGCTTCGAGGCGGACGACCTGCCGTACGGCTGGTACGCCAGGTTCTTCGACGCCTGGAAAGCCAAGCTGGTGCCCGTCTACGAGTTGATCGAACCGATGCGGGCCGTGAAAACCCCGCAAGAAATCGAGACCATCCGCAGCGCCGCACGCATCGCGGACGAGGCGCTCGAGGCGATTCAAGACATGTTCGTGCCCGGTCGGGCCGAACGCGAGGTCGCGCTGCAACTCGAGATCGAGATGCGAATGCGCGGCGCGGAAGCCGCCGGGTTCGAGTTCATCGTGGCTGGCGGCGAACGCGGCGCGATGCCGCACGGCGTGGCCAGCTCGCGCAGGCTTCAGGACGGCGATCTGGTGACGGTGGACTGCGGCGCGCTGTATCACGGCTACCATTCGGACATCACTCGAGCCTTCGCTGTCGGGAAACTGAGCGCGCAGATGCTCAACATTCACCGCGTCGTGCGCGAGGCGCATCAGGCTGCACTCGAGAAAATCAAACCCGGCGCGAAATGCTTCGAGGTGGACAAGGCCGCCCGCGACGTGATCGAAGCCGCCGGTTTCGGCGATGCCTTCGTTCACAGCGTCGGCCACGGCGTCGGACTAGCCATCCACGAAGCCCCGACGCTCTCCAAGATTGCCGGGGACGCGGTGTTGGAAGTCGGCAACGTCGTGACCGTGGAACCCGGCATTTACCTGCCCAACCAGGGCGGCGTGCGCCTGGAAGACCTGGTGCTGGTCACGGATTCGGGCTTCGAGTTCTTGTCGAACGCGCCGAAACAGGCGATCAGTTAACTGGTCAGTGGAAACACCGTTCTGAACGCCCTCGAGTGGCAACGGTAACTCGAGCGATCGCCTCGAAAGCGATCATCAGGAAACATCGTCCCAGACGCAAAAATCGTGATCCAAAGAAGACCTTCCCACAGGGTTTTCTCGAGAACAGCCCATAACCTTTCCAGATCTTCCGTTCGTGATTTGAGCGGCGGTGAACCGAGCCCGCTCGAGGCAGAATCAGAATCGACGAAGGCTCAAGATGGTTCAACGCCCGTCCGTGTACGATGCGCGAACGGACGCCAGACCACACGAATCCAATCCGAAAAAGGAAGCCCGCATGCCCGAGATCATCCCCTTACTGACGCTGGAAACCATCGCCAAGTACCTCGAGAAGCGCGACGTGAATCTCGAGATCGAATCGCAGAACAATTCAAGGTTCATCCGCACCAACTGGAAGTTCGAGATGGGCGACGCCGCCGTCGTGATTTCACTCTCTGACGGCCCGAACAGCACGTCCAGGCTCGAGGTCACCTGCGTCACCCACAACCAGTACCGCGCCCGCCGCGCGTCCGTGATCGAGCTGCTGAACGCCCGCAACCGCGAACGCGCCTTCAGCCGATCCATCGACGAGGACGGCAACGTTTGGCTCGAGTACATCGGCTTCTACCCGACCGCCATGCCCTTACCTGAAGAAGTCTTCGAGACGATCTTCGGCGGCGTGCTGGTGCATTTCCAGGACGATTACGCCACCCTGGAAGGCGTCGCTCCGGTCGCGCAGGCATGAGCGAAGAGAAGGCCGCAAGCCGTTAGCAAAACCCATACGATTCACCCGAGGGCTTTATCTCGAGTCTGAATACGAAGAACGCTGTCCAGCGCGCAAATTTAAATACGCGCACCGGACGGTGTCGTTTTGAATTTGACCGCGCTCATGGCTTGCGGCGGCCCTCTCACGCCAGCCCGAGCGACCGGGCTCGACCGACGGCGCTGACGCGATCGGGAACCTCGAGCTTGCGGTAGACGTTTTCCAGGTAGCCTTTGACGGTCTCCGGGCTGATGGATAAGTCGCGGGCGATTTCCTTGTTGGAAAGGCCGCGCACCAGGCCGCGCAGCACCTCGAGTTCGCGCGAGGTCAGCCGGGGAACGTCGGTGTGAGGGAATTCGCGGCGCTCGGGGTCGCGCACCAGGCGCTCGAGCAAGCGGGCGAGTTGGGCGGCTTCGGTTTCCTTGGAGACGAACGCGGCGGCTCCGGCGGTGCGGGCGGCCTCGATCAGCGCGGGTTCAGAGAAGGTCGTGAGCATCACCAGCCGGATGTCCGGCAGGGCAAAGGCGATCTGACGGCAAGCTTCGAGTCCGTCCAGGCGCGGCATTTTCACATCCAGCAGCGCAGCTTGCGGTTTCAGGCTCAGGCACTTCTCGACCGCCTCGAGACCATCTGACGCTTCCGCCACGACATCGAAATCCAGGCCGCGCAGGGCGTAACTGAGCCCGACCCGGAAAAGCGGGTGGTCGTCGGCCACCAGCACGCGCATCACGCGAATCCTCGAGCGGCGCTCACGCGGACTTCATTACAGCACCTCATGCGGATCTCAGTGCAGCACCTCACGCGGACCTCAGTGCAGCACCTCACGCGGATCTCAATCCGACGCGCAGCACGGTGCCGTTCAACCAGTTCAGGTGCTCGAGCGTGCCCCGGTGCGACAACACGATCTGCCACGCGATGAACAAGCCCAGCCCGCCCGTGCCGGACGAGTACGCGCGCCCGCCGAACTCCAGGCTTTCGGAATGAAACGGCTTGGCGAGCATTTCCAACGGTGCGCCCAGGCCGGGGCCGTCGTCGGTGATGGTCACGCTCGGGCCGTCGATGGTCACGGTCACGCCAGCGCGGGCGTAGCGCAAACCGTTCTCGATCAGATTGGCCAGCGCGCGCTCGAGTTCGCGCCGCGCGACCATCGCCCGACCGCGCCCGGTCACGATCAGGTTCAACCCTCGCGAGCGCGCCATGCCATCGAACCGCGCCGCGATACCGCGCACGAACGGTTCCAATTCAGTCGGTTCGAGATCGAGCGCCACCTCGCCGCGCTCGAACCGGTGCGCGTCCACCATCTTCTGCACCAGTTCAAGCAGGGCTTCGTTTTCCTGCCGCAGCGACCCGATCAACTCGAGCTGCTGCGCCCTGGGCATCCGATCGTTGTCTCGGATCGCGTCCAGCACGTGATTTCCCGCGATGACCGGGGTTTTCAGGTCGTGAACCAGCGTCGCCATGAACGCGCCGCGCTTCATCTGCTCAATCCGCAACGCGTCCAACAGGCTGGAGAACGCCTCGCGCACCGTCTCGACCTCGGCGGGAAGCGGCCCCACGTCCTTCAGCGACATTTCAGACAGGCGCTGCCCGGATTTCGCCAGGCTGGAAACCTCGTCCCGCAGGCGCGTCAGGGGTTCCAGCAGCATCCTCGAGATCACCACGCCCACACCGACGGAAATGCACACGACCAGAATCAACCAGCCCACCAACCGACTCAACCCGCCCGGCTCGAGGCTGTACGGCGTGCCCGCGATCGGTGCCATCAAGAAGATCACCAGCACCACCGGCGGCACCAGCGCCAGCACCGCGATGATCAGTGCCAGGCTGAGCCGCAAACTGACGACCCTGTCCCCGACGCGCCGTTTCGCGCGCCGCTCCTCCAGACCTCGCCGTGAAGGTGTCGCCATCAGTGTTTAGTGTAGTCAAGAATCGGTTCGGACGGTGTGTACTGGAACCTCGAAACCACGAGTACGCACGAGAACACCGTCCAGCACGCATTTTCAAACCTACGTGCTGGACGGTGTTCTCGAGAATGGCGGCAGCGTGTAAAGGCGACCCCTCCGTCATCCGCCAAAACCTGGCAGATGCCACCTCCCCTGTAGCAGGGGAGGCACAGTTCAGGACACGCTTCTCGAGACTTGGGAAATCACGTGCTGGACGGTGTTGCTGGTGTTACTCGTGAGCACCCCTCAACCGTCACCGCTCGAGAGCACCGCCAGGAACGCTTCCTGGGGAACCTCGACCGTGCCGATGGCCTTCATCCGCTTCTTGCCCTTCTTTTGCTTGTCCAGGAGCTTCTTCTTGCGGCTGATGTCGCCGCCGTAGCACTTGGCCAGCACGTCCTTGCGGAACGCTTTGACGGTCGCGCGCGCGATGATCTTGCCGCCGATGGCGGCCTGGACGGGCACGGTGAACATCTGGCGGGGGATAACTTCGGCCATCGTGTCCACGATCTTGCGGCCCAGGAATTCGGCCTTGTCGCGGTGGCAGATGATCGCCAACGCGTCCACCAAATCGCCGTTGACCAGGATGCTGACTTTAACCAGGTCGCCCTCGCGGTAGCCGATCTGCTCGTAATCCATGCTGGCGTAACCCCTGGAGAGGGATTTCAGGCGGTCGTGAAAGTCGTACAGGATCTCGCCGAACGGGACTTCGTAATGAAGCTCGACGCGCCGTCCGACGTACTGCATGTCCTTCATCGCGCCGCGCCGTTCTTGTAAAAGCTGCATGGCGGAACCGACGTATTCTTCGGGCAGGATGATCGAAAGTTTGATGTAGGGTTCCTCGACCGTGCTGAACTTGTCGGGCGTGGGCAATTCGGACGGGTTCTGGGTGGTGAAGCTGGTGCCGTCCGTCAGGTTGACGCGGTAAATCACGCTGGGCGCGGTCGCGATCAAGTCCAGGTCGAACTCGCGCTCGAGGCGTTCCTGCACGACTTCGGCGTGCAGCAATCCCAGGAAGCCGCAGCGGAACCCAAAGCCGAGGGCTTCGGAGGTTTCCGGCTCGAAGGTCAGCGCGGCGTCGTTGAGTTGGAGTTTCTCGAGCGCCTCGCGCATTTTCGGGTAATCCACGGTGTCCGTCGGGTAGAGACCGCTGAACACGACGGGCTGGGCGGGCTTGAAGCCCGGAAAGGGCGTCACGGTGGGTCTGGCGGCTTCCGTCAGCGTGTCCCCAACCTGCGCGTCGTGGATGTCCTTGATCTGCGCGGTGAACCAGCCGACCTCGCCCGCCGAGAGGGTTTCCACCACTTCCAGCGCGGGCCGAAAGACGCCGACCTTGTCCACGTCGAAGGTTTTGCCGGAGTTCCAGAATTTGACCTTGTCGCCCGGTTTGACCGTGCCTTCCAGCACGCGCATGAACGGGATCACGCCCTGGTACGCGTCGTAAACGCTATCGAACACGAGCGCCTTGAGGGGCGCGGCTACGTCCTGTTTGGGGGACGGAATGCGCGCGATGATCGCCTCCAGGACGTCCTCGACGCCCTCGCCGGTCTTGCCGGAGGCGAAGATGGCTTCTTCGCTTGGAATCCCGATCACGTCCTCGAGTTCCCTGGCGGCGCGCGGCGGGTCGGCGGCGGGCAGGTCGATCTTGTTGACCACCGGCACGATCTCGAGGTTCGCGTTGATCGCCAGGTAGGCGTTGACGATGGTTTGCGCCTCGACGCCCTGCGAGGCGTCCACGACCAGCAGCACGCCCTCGCAGGCGGACAGGGATCTCGAGACCTCGTAGTTGAAATCGACGTGACCGGGCGTGTCGATCAGGTGAAAAATGTAGGTCTGACCGTCGCGCGCCTTGTAGTTCAGGCGCACCGGCGTGGCCTTGATGGTGATGCCGCGCTCGCGCTCGAGTTCCAGGGTATCGAGCGTCTGCTCGCGCCGGTCGCGGTCACCCATCGCGCCGCAGATTTCCAGGATGCGGTCCGCCAGGGTGGACTTGCCGTGATCGACGTGCGCGATGATCGAGAAGTTTCGGATGTTCGACATGAATGCTGCTCCATGCGCCCGGAAATGCGCGCTCGAGCAATGGTATCACCGACCCACACCGGACGAATGGCTCGGCGTCACCGTGCGTCGAGTCTCCTGGCTCGAGCTTCCCGATGCGGAACACCGTCTGGCACGCGCTCTAAGGTTCGCGTCCCGGACGGTGTTGCTAGCTCGAGATCGGCGCGACTCGAGTCTTGGGCGTCTGCAAGCGCACCAGCGCGTCGCGAAGGCGCAACGAAAGCCAGACCAGCACGACGGCCACCATCTGCCAGGCCCACAACGCCGGAATGGCCGTGAAAGCGGGCAGGTTCCACAACAGCAGAATCGCGTAGAAGTGCATCGTGAACGTCCACAACGACGCCCGACCGAGCGGTTCCAGAAGCCAGCCGAAGGCGGCGCGCAACGGCTGCCAGAACCAGCTGAGCAGAATGTACGCCGCCAGCATCGAGATTGACGCGAGCAGCAAGCGCGCCAGCGGCAGGGCTTCCATCGGTTCGAGTAGGGCGGGCAATCCCGGCCAGAACTGGTACCCAGTCAGGTGAATCAACAGAAATACGAACGCGACCGCGACGACTGCACCTTCCAGCGCCGCGCGAACCGTCGGGATGCTCGAGAAGAAGCGCACCAGATTTGCCCGATGGAACCCCAACGCGAGGCCGCCGAAAAACAGAATCTGCCACGGCAGCACGTCGAAGTAGACCGCGAACGGCAGGGTTTGAAGTCGCGGCACGATCTGGCTGGCGGCGTACAACACCACCGACGCGAGCAGGGCGACCCACGCCAGGTTCTTGCGGAACAACCACAGCGCGCCCGGCGTGACGATCATGAACAGCACGTACAGCACCAGAATGCCCGCGCCACCCGTCTCAGCGCGCAGGGTCAGGACCCGCAGCAGGTACGGCACGACGCCCGGCGACTCGAACGACCAGCGCCCGAAGTACAAGAGGTTGGTGAAGATCCCGATGGCCCCGAAGCTGAGCGACAGCAGCAAGGCCGTGCGGTAGAGGTGAAACGCCCTGGTGTAAATCCGTCTGGTCGAAACCCGCGCGGATTCCCGGCTCGAGATCATGCCCAGCGTCACGCCGGAAATCAGGTAGAACGCCTCCGCCGCCGTCGCGTAGTAGCGCGTGCCGCCCGTCAGGGCGTACAACCACGACGAGCCCGTGACGTTGCCCGCGACCGTGCCGACGTGATCGACGATCATCATGAACAGGCAGTACCCGCGCAACCAGTCCAGCCGCGCATCCCGCCCGACCCCAGCGATGTACGCGAACGGCCAGCGGGTTCGGTTGGGTTGGCTCACGTTTGCCTGGGTTGCGGGTTGCTCGAGCGGGGTCGGTGGAGAGGCCACGCAACGAGATTAAACGCGATGGATAAAGCCCAGATGTGCGCGACATACCGCAGGCTCGGACGGAACCAGATCGTCGTTCGAGACTCCAGGGCTCCCGAAACTTTGTCCGAGGACAACCGTCATTTCGCCGGGTGCGACACCCCACACGAAATTCTCGAGAAATGCGCGAGACACCGTCCAGGGCGCATTTCTTTGGATACCGTCCCAGACGGTCTTCAGCCCGCACGCTTGAGTTTTCCGGTGCGTTTGGCCCAGCGTTCCGCGAGGCTGAACACGAACAAGCCGAGCGGGATCAAGACCAGGCCCATCACCGCCAGAACCGCCAGTTCGGGCAGCACGCTCGAGAGGGGCTGACCGTTCAACGCACCGGGACGGGAACCGTCCACGCCGATGCCCAGCAACTTTCGGCACGCCTCGAGCGCGTAGGTCGCGGGCGAAATCACCGCCAGCGGTTGCAGCCACGCGGGCAGCACGCTAACCGGGTAGTACACGCCGGAAATCAAGAGCAGCACGCCCTGCACGATGTTCGTGGCCTGCGCACCGTTCTCCGGGCTCATCAGCGGGAACACGGCGGCGATCAGCCCCAAGCCCATGAACGCGAAGCCCGCGACCAGCATCACCACCAGGCAACCCCACAAGTTTGCGCCGGAGACGCTCAGGCTGGCGAAAGCCAATAGCGCCGCCAGCGTGATGGCCACGCGGATCAGGGCGTAGACGCCCGCGAAACCGGAGACGCCCAGAAGGTGCGTGAAGCGGCTGACCGGAGCCATGAAGGTGTACTCGATCGTGCCTTCCCAGCGCTCGTAGCTGATGCTGTTGGCGATCTCACCGAACAACACGGACAAGAACGACCACATCAGCACGCCCAGGATCAAATTGAGCGTCAGCATCGAATCCTTGCCCGCCACGCCGATCAGCACGATGGTCGCGGAATTGACGATGGCGTAAAAGGTAAAGACCAGCACCCACGAGAAATACCGCCGCGTCAGGTGGTAATCGCGGAACACGAACGCGCCGGCGCCGCGCCACCACGCGAGGAATCCCGTTTCGGAGCGTGAAACCCTGGGTTTGGCGAGCGGATCGGATAGACCTTGTGACATGAACTACCTCGCTTAAAATTGCGTCTCGAGATTGCAGGCTCGAGATCAGGCTTCTTCGGGTTCCGGGTCGAACTCCGAACCCGTCAAGGTAATGAACGCGTCCTCGAGCGTGGCCTCCGGGCCGACCAGCGCCTTCAGTTCAGCCGATGTACCTTCCGCCACGAACTTGCCGTTGTGAATGAACGCGATCCGGTCGCACAAGCGTTCCGCTTCCGGCATGTCGTGCGTGGTCAGAATGATCGTGGCGTCGTGATCGTCGCGCAAGCGCAGCACGAACTCCTGCACGTCGCGCCTGGATTTTGGATCGAGTCCGGTCGTGGGCTCGTCCAGCAACAGCAGCACGGGCGCGGTCAGGAACGCCCTGGCGATGGCGACCTTCTGCTGCATCCCACGAGACATTTCTTCCAGGGACTCGTAGAAAATTTTCTTCTTCAATCCCAGACGTTCAAAGATGTCCAACGCGCGCGCCTCGGCCTCCCGTGGTTCGAAACCGTACAGGCGCGCGCTGTAGAGGAGGTTTTCGCGCGGGCTGAGCTTCTTGTAAAACGCGGCGTCCACGCTGACGCGGTTCAGCAAGCGCCTTATTTTGGCTTCGTCCCGTCTGAGGTCGAGCCCGAAGATGGTGACCTGACCTTCGTCAGGCTCCAGGAGCGTGCTGATGGCGCGGATGAGGGTGCTTTTGCCGCTGCCATTTGGACCGAGGATGCCATAAATTTCACCCCGCTTGACGCTGAACGAAACGTCGTCAACGGCTCGGAAGTCGGTTCGTTTGGGTTTGAAAATCGTGGAGCCATCGGCGTTCTTTCTGAAAACCTTGGAGAGATGGTTCACCTCTAATGCGATCATCGGTTCGAGGTCGATACCGGCAACTGGTTCATCGTTGTTCTGGGTGAGGGTCATGGAACGCTCCTTTCGGGCTGTTTCCGAGGTGCTGGGCTCGAGCGGCGCGACTTGCATCTCGAGCGAGGGCTTGAGCGCTTCGGGCGAAAAGAAAACCTCCGGCGGGTCTGAAGATCCGCCGGAGGTCCCTCGAGTCCTGGTCAGTTCAGGACGGAGGTACGGCGGGATTGTATGCAACCTCGAGACGGAAACCGCCCACGACAGCGCGGAACGCGCCTTCGATCTGGATGATGGTCTTGAGTTTGATCATTCGCCGTACACCTGCCTTCCGTCCCCTGTTGGGCTAATGGGTTTACGTTACAAAGCTTCGCGCCCGAGTGCAACTTTCTAGGCCAGGATGCTTACAGGACGCGGTTGATGCGTAAGCATCTCGAGAAAACACCGTTCCAGACAGCGTTTTTTGGAATACGTGCTGGACGGTGTCCTTGAATCCAGTCCTCCCCTATTTCATACAGCGGCATTCACACAGGGTAGGACTGCGTAGTGGCTGTTTGATCGAATGCTTCGTATCAATATTTACTCGAGTACCAGGCGTTCAGGTCGGGCGGGATTATCTGCAAAAACGTGATTCAGGCCGTCCCTGAGCGCATTTTTTTCGGATTTTGAAACATCAAGACGAACCTTCAGGTGATCGAATCCGAGGGCTTGGGCAGCATTTTTTGAAAGACGCAGCTCGAGGAAATGCCGGTCGAGGACGCATGCCAGGATGCCTCCGTAGTGGGTCGCACCATCGCTGGTGCAGATGCAGTACCCGTCCATGTCGGGTTCTTGGTCTTCGGCATCCAGGCTTTTTTGAATCTCGAGCCATTCGCTCGGATCATCCCGGTCGTCGTACAGCGCGATCACGAACGCGCCAACATCTTCAAGTTCCGCGACGATGCACCGCCGGGCGACGAATTCGATCACGGGCGTTCAATACCCCTTCTCGCGGTTGACGATGTTCTCGAGCGGTTCGCCGCGCAGGAAGTGTTCGGCATTGCGCTGAATCAACGCGTTGGCTTTGGCGTAGAACCTCGGGCCGCCGCCGCCAATGTGGGGCGTCAGCACGACGTTCTCGAGCGACCACAGTTTTGAATCCGTGGGCAATGGTTCGCGGGATGTCACGTCCATTGCCGCACCGCCGAGTCTCCCCTGCTCGAGCGCGTCGATCAGGGCGGGTTCGTCTATCGCACTGCCGCGTCCGACGTTCACGACCCAGGATTTCGGGTGCATCAGCGCGATGCGCTCTTTTGAAAGAATGCCGTGCGTGTCCGGCGTGTCCGGTAAGACCATCACCAGCGCATCCACGTCGGGCAAGAGTTTCTCCAGGCTCGAGAAAGCGTGGGTGGTGTAGCCCTCGCGCACGCCCGCCGTGGTCGCCACGCCTTCGACGTGAGCCCCAAACGTTGAAACGCGCCTGGCGATCTCGAGGCCGATGCTGCCCATGCCCAGGATCAGCACGCGGGCATCTTCCAGGGTTCCCAGGAACGGCGCGCGACCCAGAAGCTGGTTCTGGTACGCGCCCCGATCCCATTCGGCGCGGCCTTGCGCGTCGCGGTACAGGTGCATTCCGCGCGCGGCGCTCATCAACAGTGCCAGGGCGATCTCGGCGGTCGGCGCGTCGTGCAAGCCCTTGCCGTTGGAGACGAGCGTTTCGGGGCGCAACGGGGCGCTCAGGACGTGATCCACGCCAGCGGAGATGGCCTGAACCCAGCGCAGGTTCGGCATGGTTTCGATCAGGCCGTGCAGGACTTTGCGCGGCGTGTTCCAGACAATCATCGCCTCGCACGCCAGGGCTTCGGGTGCGATGGGCTGGGCGGCGTCGAAGCGCACGATCTCGAGCGGTAGTTCGGGCAGCGTCCAGTCAATAGATTGGGGCACGAGGATCTTCGGCATCAGTCATTCTATCCGCTAGGCGTCAGCGGGATCTCGAGTGCGAGACTTAAAAACGCTGTCTGGAACGATCTTCTCGAGAAATAGAGAACACTGTCCTAGACGGTGTTCTCGGGAGCAGGATCGAAGCTCGGAAGCCACCTGATTCCGGATACCAGCAAGCGAATCCCGTCCAGTACGGCTTCCAGACGCGATCTTCGCAGAATCTTCACGTCTGGCACGGCGCAGTGTGCGCGGCTCTCAGTTTCCTCTGACCTCGGCGGTTTACACTTCGTGAAATCCGTTATCGCCCCTCGCCTGGGAGGTTTCACGTGGCAACCGAACGAAGCAGCGCCGCCCGAACGCACGCGCTGAAAGCGCTGGCTTTTCTGATCGGTGGCGCGACCATCGCGCTTTCCAGCTTCGCGCTGGGCCGAATCACCACGCCGCAACCGACGCTGGAAGCCCGAGTTCAAACGCCGCGATTGATCCCCGTGCAGGATCAGCAAGCGCCCGGTCTGGGACAGCAGCAGACGCCGCAGGAATTGATTCCGTTGCCGGGGCCGGGCCAGCAGACGCCCGGTCAGCAACCTGGCCCGCCCGTTCCGGGGCAGGGTCAGGGGAAATGCCCGGTCTACATCTACCAGGACGGCAGGCTGTTCCAGTTCCCCGCGCCCGGTCAGCAGCCGGGTCAGCAACCCGGTCAGGGCAACGGCCCCGGCCCAGGGACACCGGGCGGGCCGCAGGAGTTGATCCCTTTGGATCCGGGCGGCGGTTCTGGAGGTGGCGGCAATCCGGGCAACCCGACGCCGAACCTGCCACCGAATTTGCCGCAGCAACCGACGCCACCCGCACCGAATAACCGCAGTTAAGCCATAACTTGTTTCTCGAGAACACCGTCCAGGACGCGTTTTTACAGCCATCGCCCAGCACGCGTTCAAGATAATTGATAAGCGGCATCACCCGGAGGAACCACGCATGACCCAACCCCAGCAACGACTCACGCCGCTCGAGCCGCAAGCCGTCACGGACGCCGCCGCGAAGCTCAGAACGCTCTTGTTCGAGGTCAAGAAAGTCATCGTCGGGCAGGATTTGATGCTCGAACGGATGCTGGTCGCATTGTTGGCGCGCGGTCACGTGCTGATCGAGGGCGTGCCGGGGCTGGCCAAGACGCTGGCCATCAAGACGACCGCCGAGGCCATCGGTGCGAGCTTCAAACGCATCCAGTTCACGCCGGATCTGGTGCCCGCCGACCTGATCGGCACGCGAATTTACAACCAGAAGGACGGCAAGTTCGAGGTCGAGGTCGGGCCAGTCTTCGCCAACCTGATTCTGGCGGACGAGATCAACCGCGCTCCGGCCAAGATCCAATCGGCGCTGCTGGAAGCCATGCAGGAGCGCCAGGTCACGATCGGGCAGCAGACCTTCAAGCTGCCCGATCCGTTCCTGGTGCTGGCCACGCAGAACCCGATCGAATCGGAGGGCACGTACTTTTTGCCGGAAGCGCAGGTGGATCGCTTCATGTTCAAGGTCGTGATCGGCTACCCCGGCTTCCACGAGGAAATGACGGTCGTGGACAGGGTTTCGCAGCGCTTCGAGAAAATTGATGTGCAGCTTTCCAGTGACGAACTGCGCGCGCTTCAGGCGATGGCCGACCAGGTCTACGTCCACCCGAGCGTCACGGAGTACGCGGTCTACCTGGCTCGAGCCACGCGCGATCCGTCGGACGTGAAGCTGCCGGAATTGAAGAAGTACATCACCTTCGGGTCTTCACCGCGCGGCAGCGTCAATTTGATCCTGGGCGCGAAGGCGCTGGCCATCCTGCGCGGGCGCGAATACGCCCTGCCGGAGGACGTGCGAGACATCGCGCCGGAAGTGTTGCGCCACCGCATCATGCTCTCTTATGAAGCCCTGGCCGACGACGCCAAACTCGAGGAGATCGTGGCCAAGATCATCGCTGCCGTGCCCGTGCCGCGCGTTCACCTGGGCGACCCGTACAAGGGCGTCGCCGCGAGCACCACGGGCGCATGACCCTCTTTCGCCGATCTCGGGTCGGGGCAAAAGTGCCGCCCTCGAGAACACCGTCCCAGACGCGAGCTGTCCTCGAGGCGCCGCAAAGGCCGAAAACCCGCGAGCTCCCGGCGCAACTGCTGCGCCGCATCGAGTTCAAGGTTTTAAAGCGCCTGGACGGCTTCTTGTTCGGCGATTACACGGGCATTTTTTACGGCCCCAGCCTCGACCTGGCCGAGGTGCGCGAGTACCAGCCCGGCGATGAAGTCCGGCGCATGGACTGGAACGTCACGGCGCGTTCCGGAAAGCTGCACGTGCGCCAGTACCGCGAGGAGCGCGAGGTCACGGTCTGGATGATCGTGGACCTGTCCGGCAGCATGAACTTCGGCACGCGGCGCGTCCTGAAGCGCGACGAGGCGCTCGAGTTCGCGGCGCTGGTGGCGAGCGTCATCACCCGGCGCGGCGACAAGATCGGCGCGGTCGGCGTCTCCGAATCGGGTCTGGTGATGGTTCCGCCGCGCAACGGTCGCAACCAGGCCTTCGAGATCGTCGGCAGGCTGATGGGTCTCGGCCCGAAAGCGCAGGGCGCACTGGGCAAATTCGAGAAACTCGAGGACGCGCTCGAGCAGGTGGAGCGATCCATCAAGCGGCGCGGGCTGGTGTTCGTGGTCTCGGATTTCATCTCGAGCCAGAATCCCGCCCTGACCGAACCGGCCTGGGTCAGACCGCTCGGGCGGCTGGCGCAGCGCCACGACGTGATCGGCGTGCGCGTCAGCGACCCGGCGGAGCGCGAACTGCCGAAGGTCGGCGGGTTGCGCTTCCGCGATCCCGAATCCGGGCGCGAGGTCTGGATCGACACCGGCGACCCGCGTGTGCGCGCCGCCCACGCCCGGCTGGTACTCGAGCGCGACGAGACGATCAAACGCGCCTTCCGCGCTGCGCGGATCGACACGCTGGAACTTTCGACCGAGCAGGACATCGTCGGGCCGATCCTGAAATTCGTGGCGAAGCGTCGGGGGCGCAGATGAACGCGCGTCAGGCTCCAGAGAAACCGTCTGGTACGGTCTTTTTATGCCTTAATAACCTGTCACTCGTGCCTTGGGCCATGACCGAAACCGCGCGCGATGGATCGTTGCCGACGGCAGGGCGAATGCGGCGCGCCTTACGCGCACGGGCGTGCTGCTCGCCCCTACGAAACCCGTCGCGTAGGGGCGAGCAGCACGTTCGCCCTCGCCCGGAACCGTTTTTGAAATTCCAAAAAATACCGTCCAGCACGACATTCTCGAGTCTCGAGAAAACCGCGTCCCAGACGGTGTTCTCAACCTCGAATCTCGAGAGGTGGACGCGATGAGTTTCACTTGGCCCGCGCTGTTGTGGCTGCTCTTGCTCGTCCCGGTGGCGGTGCTGGCGCTCCGGTTGGCGGAGCGCCGCCGCGAGCAGACGGCGCGCGCCTTCGCGGATTCGCACCTGCTGCCGACGGTCGTGCGTCCAGCGCCCGTGGCGCACGAGCGCTGGCCTCTGGCGTTGCAAATCCTGGCGTTGACAGCGCTCTTATTCGCCGCGTCCAGGCCGGTGGCGTCGCCGACGCTACCCGCCAACAAGGCCGCCGTGATGATCGCGCTGGACAGTTCCAAATCGATGCTGGCGGACGACCTGAAACCCACCCGGCTCGAGGCGTCGAAGGCCCTGGCGAAGGAATTCATCAAGCTCGCGCCCGCCACGACCAAGATCGGGCTGGTCAGTTTCTCGGATTCCGCCTCGGTGCTGGTGCCGCCGACCACGGATCGTCAGGCGCTTTCGGACGCGTTGGATCGCGTCAAGATCGCGGAGAATACGAGTTTCTCGAGCGTGATCGTCAGCAGCGTCAAGGGTTTGCCGGGCCGCAAGAACACCGTCACGCCGCCAGAATTGTTGCCGCGCGGCCTGCAAGCGCCCAAGCCCGATCCGAACAATCCGCCGCCCGATCCGGCCACGCTGCCGCCGGGCGCCATCTTGATGATGTCGGACGGCGTGCCGAACACGGGCGCGAACCCGTTGGTGGCGGCCAAGTTCGCGCAGGACAACAAGGTCAAGGTGTACACGGTCGGCGTGGGACAAGAAGGTGGCGCGGTCACGCAGATTCAGGGCCGCAGTTACTTCGTGCCGTTCGATGCGAAATCCTTGCAGCAGCTCGCGCAGTTAACGTCCGGCAAGTACGTCTTTCCGCCGACCAAGGAAGCGCTCTCCACGATTTACAAGGAACTCGGGACGGTGATCGTCTGGGAACCGACCAAGCTCGAGATTTCGGGCTTGCTATCCGGTCTGGCGGTCGCGTTGATGCTGGTCGGGGCGGGTTTGAGTTTGCGCTGGCAGAGGCGGGTTCCGTGAAGGCCAAAAGACCGTCCTGGACGCGTTTTTAAGGGTGTCGTAGGGGACGGTCTTCGCTCGCATCAGTGTTGAATCGCCGTCGCGATCCGCAACCGCCCACTCTGGAGGTGAACCGTGAATTTCCTGTGGCCGCTCGCGCTCGTCGGTATCGCCGGGATTCCGCTGGCGCTATTGGCGTATCGGCGGCTCTCGGATCGCGTCGGGCTCGAGGGCATCGCCTATCAGACCGACCTGGCGCGGCTCGAGATCGCGGGACGGTTCGGGTCAGTCTGGGCGCGTTACGTCAATCCGGGACTGTTCGGGTTGGCGGCGCTGTTGGGCCTGATCGCGCTGGCCAGACCGCTCATGCCCGTTCCCGTCCCGGACGACCGCGCGGGGCTGGTGATCGTGCTCGAATCGAGCTATTCGATGTACCAGACCGACATTGCTCCCAGCCGTCTGGAAGCCACCAAGACCGCGATTCGGGCGCTGGTCAAGGACCTGCCCGCAGGCGTGCGCGTCAGCCTGGTGACGTACTCGGGCGGCGCGAACACGGTCGTGCCGTTGACGACGGATCGCCAGAAAATCACGGATGCCCTCGAGACCCTCGAACCGGGCTCGGGTTACTCGTTCCTGCCGGGATTGGACGAGGCGCTGACCGCGTTCCCGGAATCGGATGCCGGAATTCCGAAGGGCGCACGAACCATCGTGCTGTACTCGCACGGGCACGACCGCAGCGGCAGGAATCCGGTGGACGTGGCGCTCAAAGCCGCCCGGCGCGGCATCACGATTCACGCCGTCGGCGTCGGCACGCACGGCAGCAACTTCGACGAGGAACCCTTGAAGCGCGTCACCGATCGCGCGGGCGGCAGGTACTACCCGATCTATTCCGCCGCCGACCTCAGCCTAGCGAGCGAACACCTCTCGAGGATCGTGGGCTTCAGGCTCGAGCAGAGCGAAGTCACGGGCGCGGTCGCGCTGGCGGCGGGGTTGCTGCTGTTGACCAGCCTGACGGCTTCGGCCTTCGGTCGGCGGGTAGTCTGAATGTTCGAGTGGTGGCCCGCGCTGATCGCGTTGCTGCTCGTGCCGGTGGGGGTTCTGGCGTACATCAACGCCATCCGGCGGACGCGCGATGAATCGCTGGTAGTGCATTCGGACGCGGCCTTGCTGGCGGTCGCATCTCAGAGAACACCGTCCTGGACGCGCCACCTGGGAGCCGCGCTGTTCGGTATCGGCATCGCGGCGGGCATTTTCGGGCTGGCCAGACCGCACGCGACCGTGCCCGTCCCCGATGACCGCACGCGGATCGTGCTGGCGCTCGATGTCAGCCGATCCATGATGGCCCAGGACGTGCTGCCGACGCGCTTCGATGCCGCGAAAGCCGCCTTGAAAACCTTCGTCAGATCCTTACCCGCCGCGTCTAACGTGGGGCTCGTGACCTTCGCGCGCTACGCGACCCTCAACCAACCGCCGTCCAACGATCACCAACGCCTGCTCGAGATCGTGGACACGCTCGATCTGGACATCGGAACCGTCATCGGGGACGGCCTGAAACTGAGTCTCGAGGCGCTGCCCAGCAACGATCTAGCGACCACCGGCAACCGCACCAGCCTCGATCCGGAAGTCGTGATTCTGCTCTCCGATGGGCGCAACTACGGCGGTTCCGATCCCCTCGAGATGGCGCTCGAGGCCAAAAGGCGAAAAGTGAAGGTCTACACGGTCGGCGTTGGAACCGTCACGGACGGCCCGATTCCCGGCTTGCCGCCGGGCATGTCCGCCTTCGCGCGATTCGACGAACAGACCTTGCGCGGCATCGCACAGCGCGCCGAGGGTCAATACTTTTTCGTGGACGACGCCAGCAAGCTCGAGGGCGTGTACCGCGACCTGGCCAAATCCATCGGCTTTCGCGCGGCACGCACGGAAATCTCGGGGTTTCTCGCGCTGGCAGCGGCGCTCTTTCTGGTCGCGGGCGTGACCGCCAATCTCACGTTCAGAAGGGTAGTCTAGACCTATGGGCGTCGCGTTTCTCTGGCCGTGGGCGTTGCTGGGATTGCTGCTGATTCCCGTGGCGATCTGGTTGTACCGACACAACCTCGAGCGGCATTCCGAGGCGGTCGTGCTGCACCCAGATTTCGAGGTGCTGGCCAGGGCTGGAGCCAGGGGCTCGAGGTTTGCGCGTTTCATCCCCGCGATTTTGTTCGTGGACGCGCTGGCCGTGGGCATCCTCGGGCTGGCCAGACCGACCGCGCCGCTGCCCGTGCCGGACAACAAGACCACGATCATGATGGCCATCGACGTGTCGTTGTCCATGAACGCCACCGACATTTTACCGACGCGCTTTCAGGCTGCGCAGGATGCCGCCAGGATCTTCGTCCGGCAGCTTCCGTCGGGCACCAAGGTCGGGCTGGTGTCGTTCGCCGGATATTCCACGCTGGACACCCCACCGACGGCGGATCACGATCAGATCCTTCAGGCGATCGACAACCTGACGCTCGGGCGCGGCACGGCCATCGGCAAAGGCATCATCGAGGCCGTGCGCGCACTGCCCGCGCGGGGCGAAAATGATCCCAAAATTGACAACCTGCCACCCGCCGCCGTGGTGCTCTTGACCGACGGGCGCAACAACCGTCCACCCGACCCGCAAGAAGGCGCGGCCCTGGCTCGAGATCTCAAAGTCAAGGTCTACACCGTCGGTCTGGGCACCGAGGGCGGTTACTTGAACCTGGGCGAGAACGGTGGCGGCTTCATGGTCGGTTTCGACCCGGAGACGCTGCGTTCAATCGCCCGAACCACGGGCGGAGAATACTTCGAGGCGCGCAGCGCCGGGCAGCTCTCGAGCATTTACAAGGGTCTGGGGCGCAGCATCGGCTGGACGACCAAACCCGGCGAGGTCACGGGCATTCTGTCGGCCATCGCCGGATTGTTCCTGTTCGCGTCCTTGCTGGCTTCTCAAGTTTCCCGTCGCGTGCTGTAAAGAACACCGTCCAGCACGCATTCCTAGATGCGCGTGCTGGACGGCATGCTCGAGAATAGACCTCCTGGGAAAGTCAGTCTCGATTGCGGGTCGGCGCGACGGTGAACGCAAGGTTTACCCCTACAGGACGGCGGTTTTTGCACGGGGAGGTCTGTGACCTGCCCCTCGCTCGAGATCTTGCCGACTCGCTCGGGCAATCGCGGTTCCGGCCTCAAGCTTTGAGTTCGCGCTCGAGCTTCAGAGCCAGATCGAACCACTGGCGCTGCTGACGGCGGTAGATCGGGGCGGAACGGTTGTAGTTCTTCTGCAACTCGGCCAGCAGCTTGGTGGCTTCGCCCTTGCGGCCCCGAGCGGCCAGAAACTCCGCGTAGCGAAATCGGGCTTCCTCGCCGGAGGCGAGCGGCGAGACGCTCTTGAAGATCTCTTCGGCTTCGGTATCCGACCCGAGTTTCTCGAGGCTGCGCGCCAGCAGCAGGCGGCTCTTGCCTTTCAGCTCGCCGGGCGCATTCTGCACGACTTCCGCGACCAGTTCGTGCGCCTGAGCGTAATCGCCCTGCTCGAAGCGAGCGTCGGCCAGTTCAAAGGTGATGTGCGCGTCGTCCTTGTAGATGCCTTTTTTGGTCGATTCGATCTCGCGCACGGCCTCGATCAGCATCCCGGCGCGCTTGTACTCGCGGGCCAGTTCCAGGTGCAATTCCACGGTGTCCTTGTCCTCGAGTTCGCGCTTGAGGTCGTTGATTCGGGCCGTTGGTGATTTGAACGTGTCCGCCAGGGCGCTCACGTCCGGCGCCCGGAAGCTCGGGAAGCCGTAGCGGGACACGTAAATCATGCAGCCGAACAGCGGCAGCACCAGGATCACCAGCACCCACCAGATCTCGTGGCGTCTCGAGATCACGCCGTAAATGCAGACGATTTGCAGCACGAACAGCGCCAGTCCGATGGGGTTCGATGGGATCAGGTAGCGAAGGAAGTCCATGTCGTTGAGTGCATTGTCTCAGAGTTTTCGAGCGCCATCGGGGATCTCGCCACAGATCGGCGGCGCGCCACTCGGGTGCGGCTCAGGGACGCCGTCCAGCGGGCGAATTTCGAGATATGTACTGGACGGAGCTCCTGAGGCACGCGCCCTGAGGCACGAAGCGAGCTGCCCCACCTGGAAC
>CAXTKV010000065.1:7954-23138 GCA_964244895.1 uncultured Deinococcales bacterium | reverse complement strand
CTGATGAAGGTGTCCAACGACGTGCGCTGGCTGGCGTCCGGGCCGCGCAACGGCATCGGTGAAATCACGATTCCAGAGAACGAACCCGGTTCCTCGATCATGCCGGGCAAGGTCAACCCGACGCAATCGGAGGCGCTCACCATGGTGGCCGTGCAGGTGTTCGGCAACGACGCGGCGGTCGCCTTCGCGGGCAGTCAGGGGAACTTTCAGTTGAACGTCTACAAACCGGTGATGGTGCACAACGTCCTGGAAAGCATTTCCCTGATCGGTGACGCCTGCATGTCCTTCAACGACAACTGCGCCGTCGGGCTCGAGCCGAACGTGGCGCGCATCGCAGAGAACCTGGGCAAGAATTTGATGCAGGTCACCGCCTTGAACCGCCACATCGGTTACGACAAGGCCGCCAAGATCGCCAAGAAAGCCCACCACGACGGCACGACCTTGCGCGAGGCCGCGCTGGCGCTGGGTTTCGTGACCGACGAAGAATTTACGAAGTGGGTCGTGCCGATGGACATGACGCACTCGGGCTGACGCTCGGGCGTCGTTCGGCTTGCAGGGCGAACGTCGCGCCCGCGCGTGCAATGTACGACGCGCTCACCCTCGAAAGAACCTGACCGCTCGAAGGGTTCAGGACTGGGGAACACCGTCCCCGACGCAAATTGCGAAATGCGTGCTGGACGGTGTTCTTGTTTGATCGGGCATCAGAAATCGTGCGTGCGATGGATGGCCTGGGCTTCTCCATTTCTCGAGGCCACCTTCTCGAGACGCACCGATTTCGCGCATCTGCTCAAGTCAGATATGCCGTCGCTGACGCGGTTTTGCGCTACCCGTAAGCCAAAGCGCGTATGCAGCAGCGTTCGTTGGTTCATTGAATGCCACAGGTACACGTGGTACGAACGGGCATGAACAACAGCACGATCTACACAGAGGGAACAAAAATCGGTGATTACCGCATCGAGCGCGTCCTGCCCATGGAGAACTTGCAGGGGCAGTACGTGGAATTGCTGCACGAACGCCTGGGCAGCCGCCACATTCACATCGCCTGCGCCGACGAGAACAACGCGTTCAACGTGATGTTCCCGACGGTGCCGCAGGATTCGACCGGTGTGGCGCACATCTTAGAGCACGTCGTGCTGGCCGGGTCAGAAAAATACCCGGTGCGCGACCCGTTCTTCTCGATGATTCCGCGAAGCCTGAGCACCTTCATGAACGCCATGACCGGGCAGGACAGCACGTCCTACCCGTTCAGCACGCGCAACCAGAAGGATTACTTCAACTTGCTGGGCGTGTACCTGGACGCGACGTTTTTTCCGCGCATCACCCGTGAAACCTTCCTCCAGGAAGGCTGGCGCTTCGAGTTCGAGGACGGCGAGAACCCGGATACGCCCCTCAAGTACAAGGGGGTCGTCTTCAACGAGATGAAGGGCGGCATGGCCACGCCGATGTACGTGCTGTACTACCGCGGATTGGGGGCGGCGCTGTTCCCCGATCTGACGTACCGCTGGAATTCGGGCGGCGATCCGTTGAACATTCCCGACCTGACGCACGAGGAGCTTCGGGCCTTTCACGCGCGGCACTACCACCCGTCGAACGCGTACTTTTACACTTACGGCAACCTGCCCCTGGAACCGACCCTGGCAGCCATCGAAGCGCACGTCATGTCGCGCTTCGAGCGCATCGAGATCGACACGCGCATTCCGAACCAGCCGAATTTCAGCGCGCCCGTGACCATCGAGATTCCGTACCCGCTGGCCAGGACGGAATCGCTGGACGCGCAGACGCAGGTGGTGATCGCCTGGAAGACGGCCTTCGTCGGGGATGGCCTGGAGAAGCTCGCGCTGGACGTACTCTCGAGCGTGGTGCTGGCCAACGCCGCGTCACCGTTGCGCAAGGCGCTGGTCGAATCGGGACTGGGTTCCGCGCTGGCCGACATCAACGGTCTGGTGCCCAGCTACCGCGAGATGGTCTTCGCGGCGGGCTTGAAGGGCGTGCGCCCCGAGAACGTCGAGCGGGTCGAAACGCTGATCCTGGAGACGCTCAAAACCCTGGCCAGGGACGGCGTTCCCGCCGACATGGTGGATGCCGCCGTCCACCAGCTCGAGATCGATTCGCGCGAGGTCAGCAACGCGGGCCAACCCTACGCCCTCAAGGTCGCGTTCACGCTGGAGGGCGCGTACCAGCACGGCGGCGATCCGTACAAGGCATTGCAACTCGAGGATGACCTGGAACGGCTGGCAGAGGCGCGCGCGGCGGGACGGTACTTCGAGGGCTTGATCGAGAAGTACCTCCTGAACAACCCGCACCGCGCCCGGATCGTACTGCGCCCCGACCAGAACATGACCGAACGCGCCGAGGCCGCCGAGATCGAGCATCTGGCCAAGATCAAGGCTCAGCTCACGCCAGCGGAAGTCTCGAGGATCCTTGAGGAAGCCCGGACGCTGCGCACCCTTCAGGACACGCCGCAGGATCTTTCGGTGCTGCCGACGCTGGAATTGACCGACGTACCGATGAACTTCGAGGACGTGCCGCACACCCTCGAAACCATCCACAGCGCAGCATCTCAGACCGCGCCGGGAACGACCGGGTCTCACGCCGCGCCGGGAACGACCGGCGCGCGTCTCGGATTGTTCCCGCAACCCACCAACGGACTGGTCTACGCCGATCTTCAAGTCGATTTCTCCGAGCTACCGGAACGCCTGAAGGACTTGCTGCCCGTGTTCGCGTACCTCGCGCCGAAGATGGGCGCGGGCCGGAGCACGTACCTCGAGATGGCGTCCAGAATCGAGGCGAACACGGGCGGCATCGGCATGGGCGCGGGATTGCGCGGATCGCCCGACGACCTGACGCGGTTCTCGCAGAACTTCACGGTTTCCGGCAAAGCATTGACGCGCAACCTGACGGCTTTCTTCGAGATTCTGAGCGACCTGATGACCGACCTCAAATTTGAGCGCGCGCACCTCAAGAACCTGCTCGGGCAGTACCGCGCCAGCCTGGAATCCAGGGTCGTCGGCGCGGGTCACGTCTTCGCGCGCAAGCTGGCCGAGGCGCAACTTTCGGCGGCGGGCGCGCTCAGGGAACGGCTCGAGGGCGTCACGCAAGTTGGGGTCGCCAAGAAGCTCGCGGCGCTCGAGGACGACGGGCTGGATGACCTGATCAACGATCTCGAGGCCATTCGGGACGCGTTATTCCGCAACGCGAACCTACGCGCCTGCCTGACGGCTGAGGCATCCGTGCTCGAGAAGCTAAAGTCCGAACTGGTCGCGCTCCTCGAGAAACTGCCGTCCGGCACGGCGCAGATCGCGGGCAGCACCGGCGAATCCCTGTCGTTGCGCGCCCGCGCCCGCACGACCGCCGTGCCCGTCGCCTACGACGCGCTGGTCGTCCCGACCGTGCCCTACACGCACCCGGACGCGCCCGTGCTGATGGCGCTGGCCGAATACATCCGATCGCGCTACACGCACCCCGAAGTCCGCGAGAAAGGCGGCGCTTACGGCGGGTTCGCCACCACCGACCGCGAGAACGGAAGCTTCGCCATGATTTCCTACCGCGACCCGCACATCGTGCGCACCTTCGGCGTGTTCAGGGACGCCGCGCAATTCGTGACCGAAAACCCGATAGACGCCGAGGCCGTCAAGGAAGCCGTACTGAGCGCCTGCGGCGACGTTGACCCCTTGAGTTCACCCGACAGTAAGGGCCGAAGCCGGTTCTTCAACGACGCCGCCGGATTCACGCTGGACAAACGCATCGCGTTCAAGAAGCGGTTGTTGCAGGTCACGGCGGACGATCTGCGCCGCGTCGCCGAGACGTACCTGACGCAAAATGGTGCGATGGCCGTCATCAGCAACGACGAGAAGATCGCGCAGGCGAACACGGAAATGAACGACGTGTTCGAGGTCGCCGCGATCTAAAGCGCAGATACACCGTCCAGCATGCGTCCACAAATATGCGTGCTGGACGGTGTTCTTCATCCCTCGACTACGTACAGGCGAGCTGGATAGAGAATCACCGATGTTGTGATGATCACTACGGAGGAGTGGCTGTAGACCGACCCCTCCCTCAACGAAGCAGAGGAGGACAAGGCTCGAGATACCGTCCTGGGCGGGGTTCTCGAGCCTGAACTTGAGAATGGGGCGCGAGGGCGCGAGAATGACGGCATGGATGCGTACTTGCGGTTTCTGCGCTCGAAGCTCGGGCACGCGCTGATCAAGGCTCCGGCGGCGGGCATCATCGCCAGGGACGACCGGGATCGGATCATGCTGGTCAGGCGGCGCGATGACGGCACGTGGGGCATCGTGGGCGGCTGGATGTCGCCGGGCGAGGGCGCGCTCGAGGCCGCCAAGCGCGAGTGCCTGGAAGAATCCGGGTACGAGGTCGAAGTGACGGGTTTGCTGGGCGTGTACTCCAACCCGGATCACATGCGCTGGACGTACCCGAACGGCGATCAGGCGGAATTCGTCAGCGTCGTCTTCGAGGCTCGAGTCCTGGGGCAGGTCGCGGCGCTGGACGGTGAAGCGCTCGAGATTCGGTTCTTCGCGCCCGACGAATTGCCGCAGATTCGCTTGAACGACCGCCAGATGGTGCTGGACGCGGTTTCATCTGATGCCAGACCATTCATCAGATGAAACCGCTCAGCGCGCGATCCCTGAACAGTGTCCTGGACGGCGTTCTCGAGCAAACACAACCTCCCGGAACCATCCGGCTCGAGATCTCGTATTCCAGCCCATGAACCGCACACCATTGAACCGCTCACCATTGCGGGCCTCACCTGCCCCTAGACTGCACCCGTGAGCCTCGAGTTGCAGGTCTACAACGCCCCGGATTTGACGACCATCGAGACGCCCACGGGCGATCTCGAGCGCGAACGGAGCGCGCAACTGACGCAGAGCGCGGCCTTGTTGACCGCCGCGATTTCAGCCGAACCCCTGCCGTGGGTGGACTTGGTGGCCATCGTGCCGTTGCAGGTCAAGCTGGTGCTGGACATCGGCGCTGTTCACGGGTTCAGCATGAGCACCGAGCGCGCCCGTCAGGTCGTGCTGGAACTCGGCGGGACGCTTGCCTACGCCTGGGCTGCCCGGCAGGTCACGCGCGGCATCCTGAAGATCGCCATGCCCGTGCTGGGCGGATTGCTGAACGCACCGCTGATGTACGCCAACACGTACACGCTGGGTCACCTGGCGGAACGGTACTTCCGCGCCCAACGCGGCGACCTGCCGCCCATGTCCGACGAGGCCAAAGCCGAATGGTCGCAGACCTTGATGGCCGAAGGTCGCAAGTTGGCCTCGAGATTCACGATGGATGACCTTCGCCGCGCGTTGATCGTGCTGGGCAGGGTCACAAAACGTTGATCTCGAGAAGCTGCGCGTTTCCCGCCGACAGCACCCACACACCGATGTGTGCCGCTCGAGAATACCGTCGGTGACAGCCTTCTCGAGAAGCGTCCAGGACGGTGTTCCTTGGCTCCCGTACCCCAGGCGACCCGTCCCACAAATCGGCTTGTGTATACTCGTCTCAAATGACACGACGCGACCTTCATGTGAACACCGACCGCGCCGCTCGAGCCGATGCTCGCGTGGTGTGTTGTTGCTGTCCCTGAGCGGCTTTCACGCCTGTCCGGTTTCCTGACACGCCCTTTCCCGCTCGAGTCCAGACTGGCTCGGGCGTCTTTGAATGAGGTTCACCATGACGATCCGCCTTCACAACACGCTCTCCAGAACCAAAGAGGAGTTCACGCCCGGCGTTCCCGGCAGGGTCGGGATGTACTTGTGCGGCCCGACGGTCTACTCGGACGCGCACCTGGGGCACGGCAAGACGGCGGTGGCCTTCGACGTGATCCGCCGGTGGTTCACGTACCGGGGTTTTCAGGTGCGGTTCGTGTCGAACATCACGGACGTGGGCCACATCACGGAATCCTTCGGTGACGAGGGCCGCGACCGGATTTCTGAGCGCGCCAAGCTGGAGCGGGTCGAACCGATGGAGATCGCGGATCGGTACTACTGGGCGTATTTCAACGACATGGCGCGGTTGAACGTGCTGAAACCCGACATCACGCCCAGAGCGTCCGGGCACATCCCGGAGCAGCTCGAGTTGACCGAGGAACTGATCAGGCGCGGCGTGGCCTACGAGGTGAATGGATCGGTTTACTTTCGGGTCAAGGCCTGGCCGCATTACGGCAAGCTCTCCGGGCGCGACATCGACGAACTCGATGTCGGCACGCGCGAGGAAGTGCGCGGCGAGAAGGAAGACCCACGCGATTTTGCCTTGTGGAAGTTCGCGGAACCGGAGCACATCATGCGTTGGAATTCGCCGTGGGGCGAGGGCTTTCCGGGCTGGCACATCGAATGCAGCGCGATGGCGCTCAAGTACCTGGGCGACGGCTTCGACATCCACGGCGGCGGTCTGGACTTGCAATTCCCGCACCACGAGGCCGAGATCGCGCAGGCCGAGGGCGCGGGCCGCAGGTTCGCACGGTACTGGCTGCACTCGAACATGCTGACCGTCGGCGGCGAGAAAATGTCGAAATCGAAGGGGAATTTCATCACGCTGGCCGAATTCCTGGGAACCCACGATCCCATCGTGCTGCGCTACATTTACGTCTCGAGCCAGTACCGCAGCGTGGTCGAGGTCTCGGATGAATCCGTCAAGGCCGCAGAATCCGGTTTGAACCGATTGCGCGAGGCTCGGCGCGAGCTTCAACGCCGCCTCGAGAGCACCAATGACGGTCACGACGCGAATCTCGAGGCCAGAATTGATACGGCTCGAGCCACCTTCGAGGCCGCCATGGACGACGATTTCAACACACCAGAGGCGCTGGCAGCACTGTTCAACCTGACCCGAGAACTGAACGCGGCCTTCCCATCCAATCCGCCGCGCGGCGCGATTGAAAAAGCCCTGGCGGTCTACGACGAATTGGGCGAGGGCGTGCTGGGCTTGTTCCCCGCCGACGCGGTGGCGGGAAGCGCGAGCGACGACGTGCTGGACGCGCTGATGCTCGAGGTGATCGAGGCCAGAAAAGCCTATCGTCTGAGCCGCGATTTCGCTCGGGCGGACGCGCTGCGCGAGCGCTTGAAGAAGTTGGGTGTCACGCTCGAGGACACGGCGGACGGCACGCGCTGGAAGTTCGACTAAGCCGACACCGTCCAGCACGCATTCAGGATTCGCGTGCTGGACGGTGTTCTCGAGAATATCGGGCTTACTGAACGATATCGTTGACTTTTTCGACGGTGTAATTCAGGCGCGATTCGCAGTCGGGTTTGCTGCGAACGTCGCGGTTGCCGTAATTGAACGGGAAGTTTTCGGTCAGGTTCCAGACGCCGACCTTGTCGTCTTTGCCCGTCAGGCCGCTGTCGCTGTCGTTGACGAAACCCGTGATTTGAAAACCACCGCCGGAGGCATTCAGGAAGTTCTGATCCACGAATCGGTTGATCTCGATCCGGTCGCCATCGCCGCGCTTGATGTTCTGACTTTCGGGCACCGACCACAGCAGCTGCCCGTTGACGCGAAGCTCGCCGTACATGTCTCCGTCACCCGCGCCGAAACCGTCGCAATCGTCGACGATGGTGATGTAGTTGATCTTGACGCGGGCGCGCTCACCGATCTTGGTCTTGGTCGGGTCGGGTGGTGGCGGGATGGTTTCAAGCAGCGTGGTGGTGAACTCGAGTTCGTACTCGCCCTTGGCCGTCACGTCCTGTTTACCGGTTCCGTAGGACGGCGCGCCGTAATTCTTCTCGAGTGCCGCAAACGGGTCGTTGTCGCCAGGTTCTGCTTTGAACGCGCCCGTGCCAATGTAGCAGTTGGCGAAGGACGAGACCGTGAACTTGTGGTTGCCGAACAGATTATCGAAGCAATCCTGATCGTAACCGTTCGCTCGCACGGTGAACGTGTCCCCGTCCAGCAGGTAAAAATCGAATGTGGCCCCCCGGAAACTCATTTCGCCATTCCCCAGGCCGCCATCGTCGTCGTAGTCGTTCATGTTGCCCTGCGCGAAATCGGACAGGCGAATCCAGGCGTTCTCGGCCTTGTTGATGTTCATCCAGAAGAACGTGCATTCGCAATCGCCCGGATCGAGATCCTGATCCTCGTGCAAATCCATCTTGCTGAGGGTCGTGCGCAGATGCAGCACGTTCCGGCGGGATGGCACGTTCCAGCCGACGTAAATCCGGCGGGCGTAGGTGTCGGTCGGTTGCACGCCGGTTCCCTTCAGCGGAACCGTGACGTGGACGCTCGGCGGGTTGTTCTCCGGGTGCGCCTCGAGTATCGGAGCGATGGAAACGTTGTTGCCCGGCCCGGTCACGATTTCCGTGATCAGGCTGGCGCTCGGGCTGGTTCTGGGTGGAGCCAGGATGTCGAACTCGTACCGGTCGTTGATCGGCGTGGTCTTGGTCGGGCAGGAATTCGGGTTGGAGGACACGATCAGTTTCGCCCCGCAGTTGAGCGTGTCCGTGATGTACCCGCCGCGACCGTGGATGTACAAATTGGTCGCAGTCACGGGCACGAAAGCGTTGGCCGCCGCCATGCGGCGAACCTGCTGGTGCATGGTCGCGATGGCTCGAGGCGGATGGATTTCGGTGCGGTAGTGCTTTTTGCCGCCGATGAGCTTCGGGTGACCGCAATCGAAAATCCAGTTGCCTTCGATCCAGACGCGATCCCCGATGCTCGGCCAGGTCCACTTGGGCATGAAGCGTTCCGGCGAGTTCTTGGCGTGTTCGTTGGGGAAGGTTCCGATCTCCCATTCGGTTTCGATTGATGTGGCCGGAAGGACAGCGTCCTCATCGGCTTCGTTCGGTTCGTTCGAATCGGAAAGCAGATCGCGATATGCCGGGTCAACCTTTACGATCACATTCATGTCGTGCGAATCGTGCAACGCGGGAAAATCCTCGTACGTCACTTGGCTTTTCGTGACCGTGCCGACCACCGACCGGTAGCGTGCGGCGGAAGGAACAGCTTTTTGAACCCATATCCATCCCGGATCGCCGCCCTTGCTCACGATCTCGGGCAGATCAACCGTCGTGACCCCCAGGTTGAGTTTGAAATCGGCGCAGACCCCCAGGGCCACGGAACCGTCGAGCGGTGCCGCGTCCGTGGACGCGATGACGGGCAGAGGGCCGACAGGAGGTACTCGAGTTGGTGGTTGAGCGGCCCGAACCAGACCGACCAGCGTGCCACACACGAACAATGCCGCAATGGAAATCCACCCGCTACGTATCATCGTCTCACCCCCGAGAAGATCGTTTCGCGCCGGTTCCGAACCCCGCGATTGTCACGGGTTCCACAATGGTACTGCGGTGCAGGTCTTTTGGGTGAAACGGCTTCTTTTTTGCTTCCTGCACGCAATTCCCGCGGTTCTGAAGTGATACGTTTGGCTGGCTTGCACCCGAGCCCATCCAGTGAGGGGTCGCACTTCATAAAAGCTCAGGTTCCAAGGAACACCGTCCAGCACGCATTTCGGGATTCCCGTGCTGGACGGTGTTCGTGGTGATCTGGAATCGCATTTGACGCCGGGGAACCTCAAGCGTGTAGGGTCATCAGCCGACACAAAAATTCAGTCAAACGATATGACGGTACGAACGTTCTCGAGATTCAGGTTGGACTCGAGACTCGGATGTAACGGTTCAGATCGAGTTGAGGTGGCCCGTACCCCTGGAGCCGACACAACAGCGCGATCTGGGCGGTGTGCCGAACCTCGTGCTGCATGACATGCCAGAGGACGCCTTCAACGGTGAAGCGCCCGCCATCGTCCATCAGGACGGCTCGAGCGAGTTCCGCAGGGTCGAGCTCCTTGAAATACTCCAGGCTCGAGGCTTCCACGTCGCGCCAGTACGCCAGCATCCACGCGAGGGATTTGTCATCGTGGTACGGCCTTTCCATCACGTCTGGAAACCCATCAAGAGATTCCCATACCGGTGTGTCGCGCAGGATGTCCTCGTGAACCCAGGAATCCTCGATCACGGGAACGTGCAAGACCAAGTCTTTGATCGAATGAAAGCGCTCGCCGGGGATGACAGATTTTGAGAGAACTTCGTCCGGCACGGTCGTCAGGAACGCCCACAGGTCGCGGCGGGCGCGCATCAGGTAATCGTAAAAAACGGGAATCTCCATGTGCTCCTTTTCTTGAACTCAAAGCCGTACCACTCGAGCACGCGGCTCGAGTCACGGGCGATGCAGGTTTCTAAAACGCGAACGTGTTCAATCGGTCGGTGGTCGGGTCAGTTTACGCCGCAAGGTGATCTCGGACCGATTTGAATGCCAAGAGCACCGTCCAGCACGTAGATTCCCGAGTGCATGCTGGACGGTCTGGTTCGAGTTCACCGATGACCGACGATGATGTGGGGCACATAGGGCGCTTCCAGGTACGCGACCTCTTCCTGGGTCAGTCGCACGGCCAGCGCACCGACGGCATCTTCCAGGTGCGCGATCTTGGTCGCCCCGATGATCGGTGCGGCCACCGGCTGCTTTTGCAACAACCAAGCCAGCGCGATGTGAGCTCGAGGAACCCCGTGCTTTTCGGCGATTTCCGCGACGCGCCTCACGACGTGTTGATCGGTTTCGGCGGTCGCGTCGTACTTGAATTTGGCGATGTTGTCGGTTTCGGAACGGAGCGTGCTCTGCGACGACCACTCGCGCGTCAACCTTCCAGACGCGAGCGGGCTGTAGGGGATCACGCCGATCCCCTCCTCGCGGCAGAGCGGCAGCATCTCGCGCTCTTCCTCGCGGTAGATCAGGTTCAGGTGATCCTGCATCGAGACGAAGCGCGTCCAGCCGTGTTTTTCCGCGACGAAGAGCGCCTTCTGAAACTGCCAAGCGAACATGGCGGAAGCGCCGATGTAACGGGCCTTGCCAGCCCTGACCACGTCGTGCAGGGCTTCCATGGTTTCCTCTATCGGGGTTTCGTAGTCCCAGCGGTGAATCTGATAGAGATCGACGTAATCCGTCTCGAGGCGCTTCAGGCTGTGGTCAATCTCGCTCAGGATCGCCTTGCGAGAGAGCCCGCCTCCATTGGGGCCTTCGCGCATGATGCCGTGAACCTTGGTGGCAATCACGACCTCGTCCCGACGCGCGAAGTCCTTTAATGCGCGCCCGAGGATTTCCTCGCTCTTGCCGATGGAATAGATGTTGGCGGTATCGAAGAAATTGATTCCCAGATCCAGGGCTTTCTTGATCACCGGACGGCTGTTGTCCTCGTTCAGCACCCATTTGTGAACCCAACGTTCCGCATCGCCGAATCCCATGCAGCCCAGACAGATTCGAGAAACATCCATTCCGGTGCTTCCGAGCTTCGTGAATTCCATCCGACACCCCTTCGATGACTGCGCGCAGATTCAGCGTTTGAACGGGTTCCAGCCGGGTTTTTTCTTCGCATCAGCATCTTTCATCTTGTCCTCGGTGTACTCCTCGGCTTCCTGCTGCAAGCCGCGCTGAAGGAACCGCGCGAAGTCCGTGCGTTCGGGCGGAACCTCGACGGGCAATTCGGGCGCAGCGGCTTGGCTCGAGACGACAGGATTCAAGGGCGTCTCGGGCTCAGGAATCGGGCTCGAGGTCTCAGCGTTCGGCTCGGCGAGAATCTGTCCGCTCGAAACCGTCTGGGACGATCCTTTCAACCGCGCCACCTCGAGGCGCAAGCTGTGAAGCTCGTCCTCGAGCGGTCGCACGGTGCGGCGCACGGCGTCCTCGATCAGCAATTTGATTTCTTCGGGGTTCATGACTGAATCTTACGGCGCTTTGAGTTGAACTTCGAGGGTCTGAAGTTTCTTCTGGCGCTCGATCAGCAATTTCAGGCTGGAATCGGGCGCTCGATTCCCGATCAGCGCGGTCAGTTCGGCGAAGGTCATGATGTCCTGGCCGTCGGCGCTCAGCACCAGATCGCCGGGTTTCAATCCGGCGCGTTCGGCGGCGGAACCGGGCAAAATGGCGCTCAGTTTGGCGGGTTCGGCGGGGTCTCCGGTCGCGCCCAGGCTGGGTCGCTCGAGTTTGCGTCCGTCGCGCATGGCTTCAGTCACGACCCGCACGCGGGCTGCCGGGACGCTGTAGGCGATGCCCGCAAAATTGCCCGTCGAGGACAGGATCGCGGCGTTCAGCCCGACGATCCGCCCGGACGCGTCCAGGAGCGGCCCGCCGGAGTTGCCGGGGTTCATGGCGGTGTCCGTCTGCAGCAAGCCCTCGAGTTGCCGGTCGCCGCCGTTGACGAAACGGTTCAGTCCGGAAATCACGCCGCTCGAGAGCGACCGCGCCGAATCGCCGCGCGGGTTGCCAATGGCGTAAACGCTCGCGCCGATGGCGGGCGCGGTGTCGGCCCAGAGGAGCTTGGCGCTGACGGGTTTGCCTTTCAGCAGCGCGATATCACCGATTTTGTCCATCGCGACGATGCGCGCCTCGAAGGTCAGGCCGTCGTCTCGGGGTACGTCTATTCTGGCGAGCGGTCGGTCGGAGGAATCCAGATAAACCTTGCGGGCGTTCTCGACGACGTGCGCGCTGGTGACGTAGTAGCCGTCCCCGACGTGAAAAGCCGTGCCCAGGCCGCGCAAATCGCCGTTGTCGAGCCGCACGGCGTCCGTTCGCACCGTCAGAATAGCGTCCTTGGCGGCGGCGTAGATCGCGCTGGCGTCCAAGCTGGGGGTTGGCGCAGTCTGGCTCGAGGCTCGAGAACCCAGGCCGAAGCCCAGGGCTCCACCGACGATCAACGCCACCAGCCCAACCAGCGCAGCCACGCGAGCATTCACGCGCACACCTCGAGAAAACACCGTCCAGGACGCGAGATTGAATACGCGTCCTGGACGGTGTCGGGGCATCCTAAACGGCTCACAGGTCGCGCAACCGATCCAGCGCGGTCGAATCCTTCGGGTCGATGCCGTAGAGCATCGCCAGGTAGAAGCCGACCCACGCGCCGAGGTACCACAAGCCCAAGCCCGCCGCGTAGGGTTCGGCTTCGGGCGCGGGCACGGCGATGACCTCGTCGATGCGCGTCTCGAGAATTTCTCGGGCCAGACGCAGGGCTTCGTCCTCGCCGCCGAGCATCAGCGTCACCAGCGCGTCGCCAGTTTCGTGGCGCGCCTCGAAGCTGCTCGCCAGGACGCTCAACGGCGTGCGCTCGAGCGGGATGCTCATGGATTTGCCCAGCCGGGAGATGTGCGCGTGCCAGGCCCAGACTTGCGGCAGGTGGCTCTGGTTGGCCATCAGCAGTGGCGTGCGCGTCCACAGCGACCAGGCCAGGCGCTTGGCGGGGTTCTCGTCGGTGGGGATGTCCGTGCGGTAGAGGTCGCGCAGAACCAGCAGCAGACGGTCTGCGGCCTCGGCGCTCGAGCCGCGACCCGTGGCGTAACTGAGCGCCTGAAGGTAGTGGTACGCGGAAAATGGGGACGATGCCACCGGGTACTCGACCCCGGCCTCCTCGAGCACCTCGTCTGCGCTCAAGTCCAGCGTCGAGATCGTCTCGAGGGCGTCCGGGTCAGGTTCGTCATCGTCGGCGCCGAGTGGATATCCGTCCGCATCCTCCAGGTCCGCGCGTCGGTTTCTGGCTCGAGCCTCGAGCCTGGCGCGCCTGGAACGCTGCGCCAGACCGATGCGGTACACGGTCGAACCGCTCGCCTCCGCGATGATGCTGGCCGCTTCAGCCTCGCCGAAATCGAAACCACCCATCAGCACGAACTGCGTGCCCTGCGTCACCAGGGCCGCGTCAATCCAGCTCCGGGCGAACTCTGCGGGCCACGCGCCCTCGCCGAAACCGACCACGCCGTAAGGCGCCTGGAGCGCCCTGACGGGGCCATCGTAACTGCCGGGCAGGGCTTCCAGCGCGCGCGCCAACCAGGTCGTGTCCAGTTCGTAGCGTTCAAAAGAATCCAGCATGGCCCGATTCTACGCCGCCACACGCGCTTGGCAACTCCGGCGGGTGCGTTCTGGACGGTCTTCTCGAACGACCCGCTACGGCTCGAGCGGCGTCCAGGCGTACCCCAGGTGTTCCGCCGTGGAGCGCGCCACTTCAAGGCTCAATGAATCCGCCACGATCTGAAGGCCGAGGTCGATACCAGCCGCGATCTCGCCCGCAAAATAGCGCTGGTTCGGGTTGCGCACGACCCGATCCCGCACGACATCGGCAGGTTTGTACGCCCAGAGTTTTTCCAGCAAGGGCGGCCAGGTCGTGACCGTCAATCCCTCGAGCAACCCCGCCTCACCGAGTACCATCGCGCCCGTCGAGACGCACCCCACCGCGCGCAATCCGGGCACGCGATCCCGCAGGAACGCGCCGATGCTGGCGTCTCGCCCGGCTTTTTCCGCGCCGGGGCCGCCGGGAACGATCAGGGCGTCCATGTCGGGGGCGCTGCCCACGATCGGGTATTCCGGGGTCATGACCAGCCCACTCGCGCCCTTGACGCTGGAGCGCGTGCGCCCCAACGTGAAGACCTCGAGCGCTTCGTCGGTATACCGCGCGGCGGTGCGGAAGACCGTCAGCGGCCCCGCCGCGTCCAGTTCCAGCACGTCGTGATACAGCAGAATCCCGACCTTCACGCCTTCAGTCTACCAAGAAACAAAAAACGTCTGTCCCAGACGAATCTCTCGCTCTCGAGCATACAAGTAAGACCGTCCAGGACGCAATTCTCGAGGTTCAGAGAACACCGCGCTGGACGGTCTTCTCGGGAGTCACAGGCGCTCAATTCGATGTCTCCATCGAATCCTCAGGCTTGGGACTCAGCCAAGGCAATCAGCCGATCCGCGATCTCGGGAACCGTCATCGTGGACGTGTCGAACTCGACGCTCGCACCGCGCCGCAAGAGCGGTTCGATCTCCCGCGTGTTTCGGATGATCTGATCCCGTTCTTCCGCGCTTTTGCCGTAGGGGTTGTTGGTGCGCCGTGCAATTCGCTCGAGCATGACCTCGAGCGGCGCACTGAGCAGCACGATCCGGTCAAAATACCGGTAGAACTGGCCCTGGTTGGATTTGCACCCACTCACGAACAGAGGTCCGTCTCGAGATGCCGTCAGGAGTTGCAGCATCCTGCCCTCGCGCCAGATCCAGTCGGGTTCCGAAGGCCCGTCACCCGATGGCTCGAGCGTCCACTCGCACCATTCCTCGGAATCCGTGTCGATGGCGGTCAAGCCGCGTTTCGTCAGTTCCTCGATCACGGACGTTTTGCCCGTGCCCGACATGCCCGTGATCAGGATTCGATCCACGCGAGCAGCGTACAGTCTCGCTCGAG
>CAXTKV010000065.1:0-7854 GCA_964244895.1 uncultured Deinococcales bacterium | reverse complement strand
GGCAGTCCCGTTTTGCCCCAGCCCGAGCGATCCTGCTAGACTCCGGGCGTGTTCCACCGTCTGCACGCCTCCGACAGCAAGCTCGAGCTCAACCTCGAGACCGTGCTGAACGGTGTTCCGTGCTGGCAACTGGACGCGATTCCGCCGCCATCCTCGAAATGACGAATCGTTTGGTGATGCTCGAGCTCTTCAGCTCGCGCCGAACTTTCACTTCATCTCGAGGAGAATCCATGCCGCACATCAAACTGAACACCCCGCTTCCAGGCCCGAAATCCAAAGCCCTCCAGGAGCGCCGCGCGAAAGCCGTCTCGGGCGGGCTCGGTCAGGCCAACCCGATCGCCATCAAGCGCGCGCACGGTTCGCTGGTCGAGGACGTGGATGGCAACACGCTGATCGACCTGGCGGGCGGCATCGGCGTGCTGGCGGTCGGCCACAACCCGCAATCCGTGGTGGACGCGATCAAAGCCCAGGCGGATGAACTCTTGCACATGTGCTCGATCGTGGCCAACTACGAGCCTTACGTGGAACTGGCGGAAGTGCTGAACGGCCTCACGCCGGGCGATTTCCCCAAAAAGACGCTGCTGTCCAACGGTGGTGCGGAAGCCGTCGAGAACGCCGTCAAGTTCGCGCGGCGCTTCACGGGCAAGCAGGGCATCATCGTCTTCGAGGGCGCGTACCACGGACGCAGCAACCTGACGATGAGCATGACCAGCAAGTACAACCTCTTCAAGAAGGGGTTCGGGCCGTTCGCACCGGAAATTTACAGGTTGCCCATGCCGAACCTGTACCGCACGCCGAAAGGCATGTCGGAAGCCGATTACCTGGAATGGTCGTGCTGGAACCTCGAGAACGCGCTGACGGCGCACGTGGACGCGACCGGGCTGGCCGCCATCGTGATCGAACCCGTGCTGGGCGAGGGTGGCTTCGTTCCCGTACCGCACGCCTTCCTGAAAAAAATCCGGGAAATCTGCGATAAAACCGGCGCCGTCATGATCGCGGATGAAATCCAGTCGGGTTTCGGGCGCACCGGTAAGGTCTTCGCGATCGAGCATTCGGGCGTGATTCCGGACATCGTGATCTCCGCGAAATCCCTGGGCGCGGGCATGCCGATCAGCGCCGTGACGGGCCGCGCGGAAATCATGGATTCACCGCACGTCGGCGGCGTCGGCAGCACCTACGGCGGCAACCCGCTGGCCTGCGTGGCGGCGCTCGAGGCGATCAAGATCATCACCAGACCCGAAACGCTGGCGGCGGCCAACCGCGTGGAACGCATCATCCGCGAGGTCTTCGAGCCGTTGAAAACGGAGCTTCCCGCGCTCGGTGACGTGCGCGGTCACGGCGCGATGATGGTGATTGAATTCGTCAAGGATCGCGTCACCAAGGAACCCTGGCCTGAAATCGTGCCCGAGATCGTCAAGCGTTCCTTCGAGCAGGGCGTGATCCTGATTCGCGCCGGGTTGTACACGAACTGCATCCGCTTTCTGCCCGCCCTGGAAATTCCCGAGGATCAACTGCGCGAGGCGCTCGGTCTGATCGTGACTGCGGCGAAGGCGGCGTACAAGGCGCATCTCGAGGCAGAGGCCGTTCCAGCGTAAGAACACCGTTCCAGACGGTCTTCTCGAGGTCTAGAGAAGAGCGTCTGGGGCGCGAGGACATCACATGACTGCTGAACCGCAACCGAACGCTCGAGCCTCGCTCGAGGATTTTAACGTCGTCAACACGGAATCGTGGATGGCGGAACCGCTCGAGGCGATCCAGGCCGCGAGCTTCCCAGAAATGATTCCCGCCGAACGAATCCGCGCGGAGCATTACCTCGCACACCTGAAGACCTTCCCGGAAGGCCAATACGCAATTCTGGATCGATCAAACAACCGCGTCGTGGCGAGCAGCACGGATTTCCGAACGCGCGTGAACCTCGGGCATTACCAGCACAGCTACATGGAAGCCGTCGGCGGCAACTGGTTGACCACGCACCAACCCGACGGCGACTGGTTGTACGGCGCGGACATCGGCGTTCACCCCGACTATCGCGGCCTGGGGCTCTCAAAGATGCTTTACGCCGCGCGGCAGGATCTGGTGCGGCGGCTCGGGTTGCGCGGGCACGTGTTTTGCGGCATGCCCGTCGGATACGGTGCGGTTTCAACTGAAGTCCCGGTCGAGGAGTACGTCTCGAGCGTGATCGCGGGCGAGATCACCGACCCGACCCTGACGCCGCAATTGCGGCGCGGTTACCGCGCGTGGGGCATCGTGCCCGATTACATCGCGGACGAATCCAGCGCCGGGTACGCGGTTTTCATGATCTGGCGCAACCCGGACGTGAAATGGTGAGGCGCGATCTCCGGTGGATCACTCGAGAACACCGTCCCGCACGCAATCTCGAGCACGCGTCCGCAACGGTGTCCTCGTGAAAGCCGACCTGATTTTTTACGGCGGCACGATCCGCACCTTCGCCCCGGAACTCGAGAACCCCGAAGCGCTCGCGGTCAGGGACGGCAAGATCGTCGCCCTCGGGAACATGCTCGATCTCGAGGGGATGATCGGGCCGGACACGAAACGCGTGAATCTGGACGGGCGCGCGCTGATGCCTGGGTTCAACGACGCGCACGTCCACGTCTGGAAGGTCGGGCAGTTGCGCACGACCAGCCTCGACTTGCGCGATGTCCGTTCGATCGCCGAACTGCGCGAGCGCGTGCGCGAACGGGCCGCGAAGCTCGAGCCGGGCGCGTGGTTGCTCGGGCGCGGTTACAACGAGGCCAAATTGACCGAAGGCCGGATGCCGACGCGAGCCGATCTGGACGACATCGCGCCGCACAACCCGGTCTTGCTGACCCGAACCTGCGCGCACATTCACACCATCAACACCAGGGCGCTCGAGATGGCCGACCTGACCCGCGACTCGAGCGACCCACCCGGCGGAGAACTCGGGCGCGACCGCGACGGCGACCTGAACGGCATCCTGTTCGAGAGCGCCTTCGGTCTGGTCACGCGCGCCATGCCCGCCTTCACCGTCGCGGATTACGAGCGCTGGGTGCTGGCCGGGCTGGAATACCTGGCGAGTTTCGGCATCACCAGCGCCACCGATCCCGCCGTCGATCCCGTGCTGTACGAGGCGTACCGGAACCTGGAGGCGCGGGGCGCGCTGCCGATCCGCGCGAATCTCCTGTCCATCCGGCGTCCCGACGGCGGCAAGGAAACCTTCCCGCTGCCCGAAAAACACGTCTCTGACTGGTTGCGCTGCGATTCCGTCAAGTTCTTCGCGGACGGCGGATTGTCCGGCGCGACGGCAGCGGTCAGCGTGCCGTACCGCAACCTGGAACCCGGAGCACCCGCGCACGGCGTGCTGCGTTTCGACACCGAGGAGTTCTTCGAGTTGGCGCTCGAGGCGCACCTCGCGGGCTTCCGCATCGGCACGCACGGCATCGGGGATCGGGCGCTCGACCAGATTCTGGAGGTGTACTCGAGAATTCACGAGACGCACCCCTCGAGCCTGCGCCACCGCATCGAACACTTCGGCTTGCCGAACGCGCGGCACCTCGAGATCGCGAAGCGTCTCAACCTGATCGCCGTGCCGCAACCGATTTTTCTGCACGAACTCCGCGAGAATTTTTTGCGCTACCTGCCCGAAGAATTCAAGTGCCGCTGTTACGCGCTGAAAACGATGATGCAATCCGTCACGACCGCGTTTTCCTCCGACGGCCCCGTGGTGGCCGACGTGAATCCATTGAACGGCATCCGCGCCGCCATCGGTGAACCGATGTGCCCCGGCGAGGAAGTCGGTCTAGAGGCCGCGTGGCGGGCCTTCACCGTCACCGGAGCCGTCGCACAGGGCGATCAGGACAACCGGGGAACGCTCGAGATCGGCAAGCACGCCGACGTGATCGTCCTCGAGCGCGATCCGTTCGTCACACCATCCGATGATTGGCAGCTCGAGCGCGCATTCGTCGGCGGGATTGAGCATCCACGAGTGACGCTCTAGAGTCGAGGGTTACTCGAGAACACCGTCTAGCACGCAATTCACAAACACCGTCCTGGACGGTGTTCCCACGAAAGGATTCGACATGACCGCAAGCACAGCCCCGAGTGACGCCTTCATCGCAGGACGCTGGAGTTCAGGCCAGAAAACCTTCGCGGTTCACAACCCCTTCGACAATTCCGTCGTCGCCAACGTCGCGGATTGCGGGCCGGAAGAAGCCAGGGAAGCGCTCGAGAGCGCGCTGACGGCCTTCAAAACCTGGCGAACCACGAGCGGTTTCGACCGGGGCACGATCATGAAACGCTGGGCCGATCTGATCCGCGCCAACGAACTCGAGTTGGGTCGGACGATGGCGCTCGAGATGGGCAAACCGATCTTTGAATCCAGGGGCGAGGCCGTCTACACCGCGACCGCCATCGAGTGGTACGCCGAGGAAGCCGCGCGCATCGCGGGCGAGGTCGTGCCGTCGCGGTACGCGAACAAGCGAGGGCTCGCGCATCCGGAACCGGTCGGGGTGGTGTACGGCATCACACCGTGGAATTTCCCGGCGGCCATGATCGCGCGCAAGGTCGGCCCGGCGCTGGCGGCGGGGTGCGCGTTCATCCTCAAGCCCGCCGAGCAATCGCCGTTGACGGCGCTCTACCTGGCGAAACTCTGGGACGAAGCGGGCGGGCCGAAGGGGACGTTCCAGGTCTTGCCCGCGCTCGATCCCGTCCCCGTCTCGAGCATTCTGATTGGCGATGAGCGCGTCAGGAAGCTGACCTTCACGGGTTCCACCGCCGTCGGACGCCTGCTGTACGAGCAGTCCGCGCGCACCCTGAAGCGCGTCTCGCTGGAACTGGGCGGCCACGCGCCGTTCATCCTGTTCGAGGACACGGACGTGCAGCAGGCCGCCAGCATCGTGGCGATCAGCAAGTTTCGCAACGCCGGTCAAACCTGCATTTCCAGCAACCGGATTTTTGCGCACGAGAAGATCCTGGGCGCATTCACTGAAGCGTTCGTCGCGGAAGTCCAGAAACTCAAGCACGGCGATCCGCTGCTGGAATCCACCACGCTCGGGCCGCTGGTGGACGCTCAGGGGCTCGAGAAGGTCAGGGCGCACGTGGAGGACGCTGCTGTAACACTGGGCGCGAGGGTTTCGTCCGGTGGCGAGGCGCTGGGCGGCCTGTTCTACGCCGCGACCGTCCTGACCGACGTGCCCGCCGCATCCCGGATTCTGCGCGAGGAAACCTTCGGGCCGGTCGCGCCGATCGTGCCCTTCTCGAGCGAGGCGCAAGTCCTCGAGGCCGCCAACAGCACGGAGTACGGCCTGGCCGCGTACATCTGGACCCGAGACATTTCGCGCGCCTACCGCGTGGCGGAAGGGCTCGAGTACGGCATCGTCGGCGTCAACGACGGCGTCCCGAGCGCGATGGCTCCGCAAGCCCCGTTCGGCGGCATCAAGAATTCCGGCGTCGGACGCGAGGGTGGACGCTGGGGTCTGGAGGCTTTTCAGGAAGTCAAGTACATCTCGATCAGCCTGCCGTAAATAGGCATTCACCCTCGGGAACACCGTCCAGCACGGTGTTCTTTTCGTATCAGGAATTGAGATGCTGGACGGACTTTTCGATATCAGGGCGCAAATTGGATCAGAACAGAATTCGTGACTTGAAAGGCTTCAAAACGCCTTCCAGAACGGGCATTATTTCAACTCGAGCCGTAAAAAGTGTGCTCGGCGACTTGCCACCAATGATGTACATCGTCTAGACTGCAACCAAGTAGGTGCTCCAAATCGTTTCGTTTTATTCGCTTTTTCGGCATTTGTCACAAAGTTTCGATCCCAATCGATCACAGGAAGAAACACTTCGAGCCGCCCAACATTCGGGCAATATTCCGAGTAACCGGAATTTGAGGGGTGAAATCAGGCCGGTGAATCCGCCTGGCACGAGCATTCCAGTATTTTGAGCGACCACTGCGGAAAAGCTCGAGTTGACCGGGATTCACGATCAGGCAAACCAATTCAGTCGGAGCCAGGCATTCGTGCGGAAGCTCTCGCTGCAACGTATCGACCGCTCACCCGTGAGAGGGTGCAAAAGCGTAGATGCTCGCAGTGACCGACGCTCGAGACCGTATTCCGTGAATACAGGGACTCGAGTTCATTCGCACACCGAAAGCAAGGATTGCGTGCAAACCTGCACCAATCCGCGTTGATCGGCCAACGTTTTACAGATCAAAGATCAGGAAACGGGGTTTCCCATGAGTCAAAGTCAACCGACGCGACTCGAACGCAGTAAACGGGTAAGTAAAGCCCAAAATTGGAATCTCGAGATCGAACAATCGACCGAGGTGGCGCCGTGCGCCTCCTGATCGTCGGTTCCGGTGGCGTCGGCGGCGCAATGGCCGCCATCGCCGCCCGCAGGCAGTTTCTCGAGCTGCTGGTCATGGCCGATGTCAGCCTGGAGCGCGCCCAGCAGGTCGCCCGCAACGCCGCCGCAGGCGGGTTAGAGAGCCACGCGGAACAACTGGACGCCTCGAGCTTCGAGGACATCGTGCGCATCGCGCGCAAGCACAAGATCACCGCGATCATGAACGCCTGCGATCCGCGCTTCAACCCACCGATCTTCGAGGCCGCCCTGCGCGCGGGCTGCACGTACCTGGACACCGCCATGACGCTCTCCAGGCCGCACCCGACGCGACCGTACGAACTCGTCGGCAAGCCCTTGGGGGCTGACCAGATCGCGGCGCACCAGCGCTGGCTGGAAAAAGACCAGCTCGCGCTGACCTGCATGGGCGTGGAACCCGGCCTCGCGGACGTTTTTGCGCGCTACGCCTCCGATCAGCTTTTCTCGCGCATTGACGAGATCGGCGTCAGGGACGGCAGCAACATCGAAATCGAGGGCTACAAGTTCGCCCCGACCTTCTCGATCTGGACGACCATCGAAGAATGCCTCAACCCGCCATTGATCTACGAACGCGGGCGCGGGCTGTTCACCACCGAACCCTTCAGCGAACCCGAAATCTTCGATTTCCCCGAAGGCATCGGCCCGATCGAGTGCGTCAACGTCGAACACGAGGAAGTCCTGCTGATCCCGCGCCACATCGACGCCGGACGCGTGACCTTCAAGTACGGCCTGGGCGCGGAATTCATCGATATTCTCGAGAAAATTCACCTGCTGGGACTCGACGCGACCCGCAAAGTCCGCGTCGGCAACGTCGAAGTCGCCCCCAGAGACATGCTCGCGGCGCTCCTGCCGAACCCCGCCGAGCTGGGCCACCGGATGCACGGCAAGACCTGCGCCGGAACCTGGGTCAAGGGTCTGGGCAAAGACGGCACGCCCAAAGAGGTCTACCTGTATCACGTCGTCGACAACGCCGACACCATGCGCGACTACGACTGCCAGGCCGTGGTCTGGCAGACCGCCGTGAACCCCGTGATCGCGTTGGAATTGATCTCCAAGGGAATCTGGAAGGGCGCTGGCGTCCTCAGCCCCGAAGCCTTCGATCCCGTCCCATTCCTCGAGATGCTGGAGCAATACGGCGCGCCCCACCGCATCGAGCATCGCAGCTCTAAGAACTCGCGCCCCGTCTCGAGCCTGGTACAAGCGACCGCATAACGAGAACACCGTCCTGGACGCATTTATTCATTCGCGTCCAGGACGGTGTTTCTGAAATCACTGCTTCCACGTCACATCCTTGAAGACCTTCCCCGCCGCCCACGTCGCGCTGAACACCAACGATTGCGTGATCGTATCCGCCACCGCCTCGAGCTTGTTATCCGCTGGCGCGAGCAAACTCCTGACATTCAAGGCGTTGACGCTGACGTACAAGTCATCCGTACTCGAGTCCGGGTTCTCGTCCAAGTCCAGGTTGAAACTCGCGCTCGGCTCGCGCGTGAACGCCCA
>CAXTKV010000064.1:0-23486 GCA_964244895.1 uncultured Deinococcales bacterium | reverse complement strand
GTTGCCCTCGTTGAAGTGACAATCGCGCAACGGGCAGCCCAGCACGAACACGCCCTGGGCGCCGTTCTCGAAGGCCAGCGTGACCCACTCGGTCTTGACAAAGCCCGAGCAGGGAATCTTGATGGTTTTGATGTGCTCCATGCCTTTGACCGTGCCGTCCTCGAAGATCAGGTCGGTGCGGCCCAAGCTCCACTCGCAGACGAAGCCGATGATTTTCGGCTTGCCGTTGGCGGCCAGCACGTTCGGTGTGGTGGGTGTTTCGGCAGCTTGTGTCATTTGAGGAGGGCCACCACCTGTTCCTGAATCTTGTACTCGTCCGCCAGCGGCAGGTTGATCGCGTGGAACGGGCACGCACCGACGCAGATGCCGCACTCGGCGCACTTGTCGTCGTTGACCACAGCCAGTTCGTTATAGCGCGGGTTGGGGTTCGTTCCAGCGACCATCACGATGGCGTCAAAGGGGCAGTCGATCGCGCACAACTGGCATCCGGTGCAATTTTCTGGCGTGACCGTGGCGACGTTGACGTAACGGTGTGTCTTGGCGGGCAACCATGGCACGACGAACAGCACCGCGAAGACCACCAGCAGGAGGCCCAGCACCACCCAGGCGGGCATGCTCGAGAGGAACAGCACGGGCCACAGGTACACGACATCGAAAGGCATCGACGTGCCCTGCGCGAGCGGCACGGTGGCGGGCGGCAGCGTTTCGACGGGTGAGAGGCCCGCCACGACCAGCACCAGACCGATGGTCAGGAGCGTCACGAAGGTCGGCGGCCAGATCTTCGGGCGGTGCAGGCGCAAGTAGTGAACCCACAAGAAGAAGAACACCAGCACAGCCAGTCCGACGTGAAGGAAAAACATTCTGGGCAACGTCAGGTTGTTCGTCTGGTCGCCGCCCAACAAGCCCTGCGCCAGCCACGTGCCGAAGCCAGCGATCACCAGATCGAGGCCCTGAAGGGTTTTGACCATCGCGTCGGTGATCACCAACGCGCGCTGATCCCAGACCAGCAAATAGCCCGTCAGGCCGATCAAGCCAGTCAGCAACAGCAGCACCACGCCTGAAACCCACGGAACGTCGCGGAAGCCGCGGTAGCGGTCGGTGAAGTAATTCCTGAGCAGGTGGAGCACCGCCAGGATCAGCATGCCGTCACCCGCGTAGCGGTGAATGCCGCGAATCACGCTGCCGAAAAACACGCCGTTGGTCAGATAAGAGACGCTGCTGTAGGCCTGCGATTCCGTGGGCTGGTAGTAAAACCACAAGAACACGCCGGTGGGAACCAGAAGCACCCAAAGCACGTTGGTGATCCCACCGAGGTAGTAGAACGGGTTAAATTCTTCTGGGATGACGCGGTTGATCAGTTTGTCGATCGAGACGATGCCCCGGTGAATTCCGTCGAGCACCTTCTCGTAGCCTCGAGCTTCGGGGCCTGGAGCCTGGTCTGCGGTACGTGAGGCCATTCATGCCCCCTTTCTGCGTCCGGGGACGGGAACGCTATCGCGCCGCGTGCCGGATACCAGCATTGCAGCGATGGACGTCAGGACGATGGCCAGACCCATGTAGGTGAAGCCCCTTGAGAAGGCGTGAACGGCCATGTCGGGTTTGGTCAGTTCCGTCCAACCCAAGAGGATCGAACTGGCGAACCCCTCCAGGTCGCGGATCAGGTTGAGAGGCGCGGGCAGGTTCGGGTTCTGATGCGCGAACGCACCGATGGTCAAGCCGGAAAATCCGAGCCCCCCGATGATCAGCACGAGCGCCAGCAGGTTCTTGACGGCCTGATTCATCGGCGAACCTCTCGCTTCTCGAGATCGGGGAGCGGCGCGTCCGGCGCGTACCCGAGCAAACGCTCGAAGAGATGGTTCTTGATTTTGACGTTT
The DNA here is from genome assembly GCA_964244895.1 of uncultured Deinococcales bacterium. Classification (GTDB taxonomy): domain Bacteria; phylum Deinococcota; class Deinococci; order Deinococcales; family JAAFIG01; genus CAXTKV01. The sequence goes on along the minus strand of CAXTKV010000064.1, from coordinate 21,612 downwards.
CCAGCTTTGCGTTCAGTCGCGTACATGATGAATCCCAGCATACCGATCAACGCGAGCAGAACCAGCAGGTGCCCCATGATGCTGACCAGACCGGAGGTCGTGGGCGCTGTGAAGTACGCCATCAGGGTGGCGTAGCCGCTCGAGAACACCGCGATGGTCGCGATGAACAGGGTGATGGAGATCAGCCAGAGCGTGCCCTTCATCTCAATCCCCTGCCGCTGGAGCCGGAACAACCGCCGCGAGCTTGGCGGCCTCGAGCGCTTTGGCTTTGCGATGCACGCTCGCGCGTTGCAACCAGTGCCAGATCATGCCCACACCCAGCATGATCATGGAGACGGTGTAGATGATCGGTGGGTCGCGCTTGATGTCCGCGATGGACAGGCAGATCAGTACGCTGAAGGCGATCCAGGCCACGAAGCCGTAGATGCCCACGATGGTCCAGAATGGGCGTTTCCATGGGTTGCGCTCCGGGCTGGCGTCAAGAAAGGCGCAGGCGAACGCGACCACGGGCAACAGGATCGTCTGCAAGGTCGCCGTAGCGGGCTGCCAGAGCTTCATCATCTGGTAGAGGCCCAGGAAGTACCAGTCCGAAAGGATCGGGTTCGGCGTGACGCTCGGGTTGGCGGGCGAGCCCGTGTCGACCGGAACAGCGATTGAAATCACCAGCAGCATCACCGTGAAGGTCAAGACCGAGTACCACGGCAGGTTGATGCGCGCCACGCGTCCCGCGCCGCCGCCGGTACCGGGTTGGTTGCCTTTGCCCTTGCCTTTGCGGGCGAAGTAGGCCTCGACCAAAATCAGCGTCAGGATTGAAAGCATGTAGTGCGCCGGGTAGAAACGCACCAGCGTTGCGGGGCCGATGTACTGACCGGCCAGCATGTAATTGGCGATGGTGTGACCGATCTGCAACTGCCCTAACGTGATCTCGAGCAGGTGCGCCAGCCACGGGAAATACACGGCGATGGTCGGAATCTGATGAAAGTTGTCCACGAATGTCGGGAAAGTAGCGAAGACCTTGGTGGCCCACAGCGCGCGCTGGTTCCAGATTAACAAGTAGCCCGTCAGGCCGGAGAACATCGAGAGGATCAACCCGATGATGGTCAGCATGAACGAGAGCTGGTTGTAATTTTTAAACTCGCCCCGGAAGTACATGCGGTAAATCCGGATGGTCAGCGCGATGATCAGCGCATCCGCCGCGTATTTGTGCAGGTTGCGGACGATCGAGATGATCCAACCCTGATTGCCTTCCTGAATGGCGCGCACGGAAATCCAGGCCAGGTAGCCCGGCGATGAAGCGTCGGGGATGTAAAAGAAGATCAGCACGGCTCCGGTCGCAATCGTGATTAACCAGAACAGCATGGCCATGCCGCCCGCCATCAACCACGGATCGGTCTTGATCTTGTCGTGGCTGTTCTCGTCGAACAGATCGAGATTCTGCGCGCTCTTGCGCCACCACGTAGCGATGCGTTGACCGACACTTGGTGCGGCTTTTTTCGGCGCGGCTGGGGTGCCTACTTGACCGACGGTTGGTGCTGCCATTCAATCCTCCTTCAAGCAGGGCTCGAGATCACGTTAGGGGAAATCCTCGAGAAAAGTTCAGGCGTAGGCCTTGATGATGACCTTGCCATCTTCGATGGTGAAATCAAACGGGAACGGTGGGCGCGGTGCAGGGCCGGACACGACCAGACCGGCCAGTTTCTGACCGTTGCCTTCGCCCGCCAAGATCGGGTTGTAAACGGACAGGTGGCACGGGCACGAGAAGAGCGGGTGGCCTTCCCTTCCTGCGACCTTGGTGCTTTCGCCGCAGTAGTTGAAGCCCGTGCAGACCTCGTCGCCGGTGTGGTACTGGAAGATGCAACCCAGGTGCGCGCAGATGCGCGAGACGACCACCAGTGAATATTTCTGGCCGTTGAAGTCGGCCACGCCGTAACCGCGCCGCAGACCGTTCGGGCCGACGCCGACTTCAGCCGGATCGAGCTTGTCGTTCGGGATGCGGAGTGCGAATCCGGGAATGTTCGAGGCCTGTTTGCCTCGGGCGCTGTATTCGACTGTTTCTTGAATGAAGATGAATTCGCGCACGTCCCATTCCTGCTTGAATTCGTCCAGGGTGGCGGCGACCAGATCCTTATTCAAGGGTTTTTCCGTGGTCGGCGCTTGAAGTGGCGCGGTCGTGGGCTTCAGGTACGAAACCAGGACAGCTCCCAGACTGCCGAGCGCGGCCAGGATCGGGATGGCGGTCAAACCCCTGAGGATGGTGCGACGATCGATGTTCACTGGACGCTCACCTTGACCTTCGCTGGCACGTAGGGTTCACTCGTGTAGGAGAACGACCGGATGTACGCGACCAGGTGGTTGATTTCTTCTTCGGAAAGCTTGTCCGCCCACGGGGGCATGGCCGAACCGTAGATGCCATTGTGCAGCACCGAGCGCAAACGCGCCTCGGAGCGGTTGTACAGGCGGCGGCGCTCGTGGAAGTTGGCGGGTTGTGGTTGGAGCATCTTGCCGCTGTGACCGCGTCCCCAGCCGTCGGAGCCGTGGCACATGCCGCAGTTGGCGACGAAAAGCTGATCGCCAGATTTACATTTGTCCTTATCGGTCGGACTGCAACCGGGGTTGAGCCTTGAGGCGATGGGTGCGTGCCAGTCGGGTTCGAGCTTCTGGTAGAGCGCGAACGTCAGGCTCCAGATGGCTTCCTTGTCGAGCGGTACGTCCACGGTGACTTTCTGACCGCTGGCGGGTAGGGCAAATTCGAGGTTTTTGACGTTCTTCAGACCAGCGCGTTGCAAACCGGATCGGACTTTCAAGAATGCCTGGAGCGGACTGTCCTCGAGCGAGGGTTTCATGTTCGCGGTGACGCTCGCGCCGATGGCCTTAAAGATCGTGTTGCCGAGGTTGACGTTCGGCGCACTGACGGGCAGCAAGTCGGCCTCTGCGCCTTCGATCCACGGCCCGGCGTAAGAACCGAGCTCAGCCACGGCGTCTTTGGGATCGGTGCGTCCGCTCATGTAATCCCGATCAAGGGGATTGACGGTGTACTGCTGCGGGTATTTCGGGTAGTTGAACTGGTAGGTGGCTTCCTCTGGGGAAACATCGAGTGGGCGCAATTCCACTTTCCCCTGCTGCGCGCCTTCCTTGGCTGGGCTGTTGGCGGAGGTTTTGATGGAACACGCATCGAGCGCCAGTAAAAGCGCCAGTGCTGCCATCAGTGTGCTGGGTTTGGTTTGCATCAGAACCCCTGCGCCGGAATCCACGAGATCAAAAGTGCGATGGCGATGATGGCGATAAACACGAAAATGGCGGACGCGGGTACGGCGTTCTCGCCGACTTTGATGCCAGCGATCTCGTGGGTGTTGTCGTGGTGGTCGTGAACGCTGCCATCGTCGCGCTCGGTTTGGGGGGCGTCGTCTGCCATAAGCCTCCTAGTGCTTTTCCGGTTCTGGGCGCTCGAGGGCGGTTCCGCGACCGAAAGGCCAGTCGTTATCGGGTTGGGTGACATCGAACTTGATGCGTTCGGGGTTGGTGAATTGACCGTCCAGGTAGGCCCACAGCAACGACAAAATCAGCAAGGCCGTGATCACGCCGACCGCGATCAACACCACCCAGGTTCCCTGGTAGTCGAGGCCGACGGGCGGGATGTGATCCGCGAAGGCGCTCGAACCGAACAGCAGCGCGACCGGGATCGCGCGTCTGGCAGCTCGAGAGAAGACCGTCCGGGACGCAAGAGCTAAAGACCGTCCTGGACGGTGTTTTCTCGAGCTGATCGGGTCAATCGGGCGGCGCACGATCAGTGTCCCCCGCCGGATTTGGGCGCGCCAGGAATGACGATTTCCTTGTCACCGGGCTGAAGCACGGACTTGTCGTAGTACTTCTCGCGGCCCGCTTTGGGCACCAGATCCTGGTCGGCAGCCAAGGATTTCAGGTATTCGACGACGTACCAGACTTGCTCATCGTTGAGCGTCTGATCCCAGCGCGGCATGCGCGTACCGGGCACGCCCCTGGCAACCTTGTTGAACCAGTGACCGTCGGTGAAGTCCTTGTAGCGCGGCAGGTGAAAGTTCGCGGCGGGTTTCGGATAGAAAACCCGCGCGAGCGGCACGTCGGCGCGACCCTCGAAGCCGTGGCAGGCGGAGCAGTTCTGGTTGAAGATGCCGCGCCCGGCGGCGGCGGCGTTCGGGCTGCCACCGAAGGGCGATTTCAGGTCGCGGTACTTTTCTGGGATGTTGACATCCTTGACTTCCCAGGCGCGCGTGTTGCGCGTACCCAAACTCTGCACGTACGACACCAGGTCTTTCAGGTCGCTGTCCGCAAGGTAGCTGTAGCTGGGCATGTACGAGCCTGGCAGGTAGCTGCGGGGCGATTTGAGGTGCCCGATGTGCCATTCGTCCGGGTAGAGGCCGCCTTCGTATGAAAGATCCGGGCCATTGCGCAGCGTGCCCAACAGGTTGACGCGGTCGTAGGCGAAATCGCCCGCCTGAGCGCTCGGCCCCATGCCTTCGTCCTGATAGCGCACGAACTGACTGTGGCAGACGTAGCAGTTCTCGCGCTGGAAGATCGCGCGACCCTTCAATTCAGCTGTTGTGTACGGCCTCAAGCCCGGTGTGGGTTCCGGGTTGAAGCTGGCTGCGGGGATCACCACGGTCAAGGACACGATGCCGGTCAGGAGCAACACGAACATCAGTCCGACGATGAAATTCTTGGTGTTCAGCACGTTGCCTCCTCCTCAGTCATCCGCCGCTGCCGGGGCGAGCGCCGGGGCTGCGGGGCTCGAGGCGAGGGCGCGTTTGGCGGCTCGCACCGTCTGGAGGGCGTTGTAGGCGAAAATATAGACGCCGAAGATCATCGTGGCCGCACCCAGCCAGCGCGCCCAGATGAAGGGTTTCAAGAAAGGCACCGTCTGCTGGACGTTGATGCCCATGTTCCAGGCGGCGGCCTGCACGAAGCCCATGATCGTCCAGGATGTGAAGAAGAACAAAAAGCCGCCCGCAAAAGTCCAGAAGTGAACCATCACGAGTTTCTTCGAGTACCATTCCGCCTGGTAGAGGCGCGGCAGGGCGTAATAGATCGACGAGAACAGAATCACTGAAAACCCGCCCAGAAGCGCCAGGTGCGCGTGCGCCGAGACGATGCCGGTGAAATGCTGATACCAGTTGATGGCGCGCACGGCCTGCAAACTGCCCTGAAACGATGCGATGGCATACGCGAACAACCCGAACACCAAGAAGCGCAACGGCAGGTTCCAGGCCAGGTTGCCCCAGCGTCCGTTGGTCGAGAGCCAGAAGTTGACGCTGGCGGCGTAGACGGGCACGCTCATCAGCACTGAGGACGCGATGGCGAAAGCCTTCAGCCATTCCGGTACGGGCGACTGGATGATGTGGTGTGCGCCGATGCCCGTGTAGAACGCGAAGTTGCCCCAGAAACCGATCAGGGAAAGCCGGTGCGAGAAAATTGGGTTGCCGGGTTCCCCGTTGGGACCCTGGGTCAGCTTGGGCAGCAGGTAGTACGCGATTCCGACGCCCATGGTGGTGATCCACAAGCCCAGCACGTCGTGCGCGTAGAACCAGTTGGTGATGCCGTCGTTCAACCCGTCCAGCGGCACGAACGTGCGGTTGCCGACGATCCAGGTCATGGCCATGCCGATCATCGAACCCATCCAGTACCAAACGGAAACGTAGAGCTGCTTTTCCGTGCGGTTGGCGACCGTGCCGAAGACGTTGATGGCGGTCATGGCCAGAATGGCCAGGAACGCCCAGTCCATCGGGGCGACCAGTTCGGCCCACTCGCGGCCTTCAGAGTAGCCGTTGGTCAAGGTCAGTGTGATCAGCACGCCGAAGATGTTCCAGACCCAACCGGTGATCGTGCCCAGGCGCTCAGACCAGAGCGGCGCTTTGACCAGCCTGGGGAGCATGTAGAAGCACGCGCCGACCGAGGCCATCGAGATCCACATCAGCGCGACCGTGTTGACGTGGCTGGGACGGATGCGGCTGAAGGAAAGTTGCGGTACGTCCTTGGTGATCTCGGGGAACATGAATTGGGTGGCCATCAAAAAGCCGAGCGACATGCCCCAGACGGCCCAGACGACCGCCGAGGTCACGAACAGTTTGGCAGCGGCATCGGGCCGGTCGGGGAAGAACCGATCAACGAGACTCATGCGTGTACACCACCTTGAAACATCTTCCCTCCTAGAGACACCACGGGACTCGAGACGACCCGCACCCGAAGTTCATGTTTGCGATGCGCTGATGTTGCGGGACGAGAATCCATCGCGCATTTTAACCAGATTGCGGGTGTCGAGGCATCGGAAGATTGTCCCGTCACGACGCACTGAGCGCGTTCGGGCATGATCGCACACTTTTTTGGGGTGCGAAAGCCCCGCCACACCGGGTGCCTGAAGGCGGAAGACCGTCCAGGACGCGGGTTTATCTTTGCGTCCTGGACGGTCTTCCCTGAGAGTTCAGATGCTCGAGTACCTCTCGGACGAGTCGGGTCGCGCCTCCCGCGCCGCCCATCCTTTCGGTTCCAGTTCGTCGCAGGGTCTCGAGCAGGGTCGCGTTATCGATGGTTCGACGCACGGCAGCCGCGATCTGCGCTGGATCGGCAGCCGTCAGGATCAAGCCAGCCCCGAGCAATCGGCGTTGCGCGCGCGCGAAGGCTTCCAGGTACTGCGGCCCGCGCGTCGGGAAGCCGATCACGGCCTTGCCCAGCCCGACCGCCTGCTCGTTGGCGGTTCCGGTCGTGCCGATGACGGCCCGAGCCGCGTCCAGAACGGCGGCGAAGGCGTCCGTCAGAACGGGAACCCGAGCGCCGCTGGCGTGTAAGGCGACCCGTTCGGCGCTGGCGGAACGCTCAACGTCGGTCGAGGGCGTCCACGCCCAACCCGTCGGCAACGCGATCCGATCCAGATTTCCGTTGAATGCGGCCAGCCCCTGCACTTCTGGAAGCTGTGCGGCGGCCTCGAGCATGAGCGGAAACGAGAACAAATGATCGTCCCTCGAGCCGGGCAGCAGCGCCAGCGCGGGCCGAGCGTCCAGAATAAAATCCAGGTCGCGTTCCGGGCTCAGCAAATCCATCATCAAATTGCCGACGAACCGCGCCTGTGGCACGCCGGATTTCCGCAGGTATTCCGCGCTTATTTCGTCCCTGGTGTAAACCCGCTCGGTCGAGCGCATCAGCCAGCGTTCCGGCGCGATGAACGCATCCACCGTGACGCGGTTGAGCCGATCCAACCGATCCCGCGCAGTCATGCCATCCGCGTAGCGCAGGCTGACGAGCGGCTGGTACTGGAACACGGGCGGTTTGCGATCGTCCGCGCGCGTGAAACGCAAGCTCGCCCAGAGCGCGTAGATGTCACCGACCACGATCACCGCGTCCGGTCGCGCTCGACGGATCGCCCAGAACTGATCGCGGCACATCTGGCGCATTCCGGCCTGCCAGTCAGCGCGCAGCAATTTCAAGGAGGTGAACGTGAAGCCGCCCGATGGCAAATCCAGGCGCGGCCCCAGCGCGCGCACACCGGCGCGTTCGTAGGGCTCGCCGCGTCCGACGATCGGTACAGCCTCGATCTCGAGGTTCGGGTCGGCCTTCAGAAACGTCGCGGCCAGATGCCCACCGATGGCGTCCTCGCCGTGACCGTTGGAGACGAACAGGAGCTTCACGAGGAACCCGAGAAGTACAGCGCCCGAGATTCGAGAACCCCGCCCGAGAGCCAGACCGGGTCGGGCGCGCAATCGACGCGAAACCCTCCGGCGTAGGGGTCGTTCTTTTTGAATCCCGTCGTAAGGGACTTCGAGGCTCGGGGCTTGAACGCGAGAGCACCGTGTGCGACGCAATCTAAGGAACGCGTCCTGGACGGTGCTTTGACGCACGTCACGGTTTCCAGGCTTCGTAGCCCGCCTCAGAGAAATACAAACCGTGCGGCACGACGTTCGGCCCGGCGTTGGCTCGGGCTCGAGACTCGAGGATGCGGCGCAAACCCTCGGGCTCGAGCTTGCCCAATCCGACTTCCAGCAATGTCCCGACGATGCCGCGCACCATGTGGCGCAGGAAGGATTCACCGGTGATGCGAAACTCGAGCGGGGACTGCGCATCCGAAATCCGCGCACCCGAGGTCCACTCGGCGGCGTAGACCTGGCGCACGGTCTGGCGTTCCTCCTGGGTGGCGAAGGCCGAAAAATCGTGCGCGCCGACCAGGTATATGGCGGCGGCGTTCATGGCGTCAACGTCTAATCTCTGCGGAACCCACAGCGCCCGGTGCCGTTCCAGGGCGCTGGCGATGGGCGCGTTCTGGACGCGGTATCGGTACGCCCGCCACTGGCAAGAGAACCGAGCGTGGAAACCGGCCTGGGCATCGGATGCTTCCAGGATGCGCACATCCGGTGGCAAGCGCGAATTCAGGGCGCGCAGCACGCTCCTGGCGGGAATGTCGTGCCCTACGTCGACGTGAACGGGCATCTCGAGGGCGTGAACGCCCGCGTCGGTGCGCCCAGCCGCGACGGGTCTGGAAGCCATCCCCAACGGCTCCAGGGCGGCCTCGAGCGCGCCCTGAACGGTGCGTTCACCTTTGGATTGGACTTGCCAGCCGGCGAAGTCCGTGCCGTCGTACTCGAGCATCAGTCGCAACCGACGCCAGCCCTCGGGCAGGACGTGCGGCTCGCGCGGGATGGCGTCGGTCACGGTCTGGCATTGTATCTCGCGGCTGATGAACGCCGTATCTCGGGACTGATGAACGCCTCTCGGGGTCGGATCGCGTTCATCTCATGAAAACATCGTCGTGCACGCATTCTTAAAATCGCGTCCAGGACGGTGTTTTCTTAAGAACGGCCTCCACTTCCGGCAACTGTGCATCGGCGGTGCGCCGCTTTCGGTGGCTGCGATAAGCTGCCTGTCATGTGGCATTTGACCATCCCTCAACGCCTGAGTTTGCTCGAGAAACGGCGCGACGAACTGAACGCTTGGCGCGACGCCTTCGACGTGCCCGTCAAGGACTGGACGTTCACGGCGGGCGACGTGACGCAGACCATCCAGGTCGGTGATGCCTGGCCGGTGGTGGACGCCAGCGTCAAGAACGGCCCGGTGCGCCTGGAAGCGACCTTCGAGCTCGCCGCGTTCTTTGCCGGGCATCCCGTCAACCTGGAATTGAACGTCGGTGGCGAGGGCTTCGTGCAGCTCTCCAACGGCGTTTCTGGCGGACTCAACCCGTACCATCGGAGCTTCGAGGTCAGCCCCAGAGCCTACGGTGGCGAGGAGCTGAGCGTCACGATAGACGCCGTGCCGAAAGCCCTGTTCGGTCAGCACAACCCGAACCCGCGCCTCGAGCGCGCCAGCCTGGTCGCGATGCACCGGGAAGTGCGCGATCTGGTGGCGGATCTGGACGCGCTGCTGGGCGCAGCCCGCGCCCTGAACGACCACGAGGCCGTATCGCACCTGCTGGGAGTGGCAGAAAAAGCGCTGGATTCGCTGATCTGGCCGTCGGATTCTGGCGCGTACCGGGCGCGGCTGTGGCAGGGCAGCATGGGACGAGACATGGCCCAGTCGCTGTGGAACCTGCCCGGTGATCAGCCCGAGATGCAATCGCTCGAGTTTGGCGCGCTCGATCAGATTTCGGACATCCGGGAGCGCCTCCAGATCGGCATTCAGGGTTTGCAGGTGCGGTATCCGAACGTCGGGCGGGTGGCGCTTTCCGGGCACGCGCACCTGGATCTGGGCTGGTTGTGGCCCGTGGCGGAGACGCGCCGCAAACTGCGCCGCACCTTCGCGACGGTGCTGGGCCTGATGGAACGCTACCCGGAGTTCGTGTTCAACCAGTCCTCGGCTCAGGTTTACGCCTGGCTGGAACAGGACGACCCGGTGATGTTCGAGCGCGTGCGCGCCCGCGTGCTGGAAGGCCGGATCGAGGCCATCGGCGGCATGTGGGTCGAACCGGACGCGCAGATGGTCGGCGGCGAATCGATGGTGCGCCAGCTGCTGTACGGCCAGCGTTACTTCGAATCGCGTTTCGAGCGCCGATCAACCGTGGCCTGGTTGCCGGACACGTTCGGGTTCACGCCCGCGCTGCCGCAGCTTCTGTTGGGCGCGGGCATCAACAATTTTTTCACCACCAAACTCAACTGGAACGAGACCTCCCAGTTCCCGCACGATTTGTTCTGGTGGGAAGGTCAAGACGGCTCGCGGGTGCTGGCGCACACCTTCAAGAACACCTTCTGGGGCGGCGAAGCGACCGGCAGTTACAACGGCGATTTCAGCCCGGAATCGATTCTAGGTACCTACCGCGATTTCAAGGGCAAGCGCCTGCCGATCTGGGGTGATCGCGGCCCGGAGACGCTCTACACCTTCGGTTACGGCGATGGTGGCGGCGGCCCGAGCGCCCCGATGCTCGAGGCTTTCGAGCGCCTGCGGAACTACCCGGCCCTGCCCGCGCTCGAGATGTCGCGCGTGGACGAACTGATGGCGCGTTTGCCGCGCGAGGGTTTGCCGGTGTGGGTCGGGGAGATGTACCTGGAATTGCACCGGGGCACGCTGACCACGCAGTCCCGCACCAAGAAACTGCACCGCGAGGCCGAACACCGCCTGCTGGAAACCGAGGTGCTGGCCAGCCTGGCCTGGGTCGAGGGCGCGCTCGAGTACCCGCGCGCGACCCTGGAAGAGAGCTGGAAGCGTCTGCTGCTGGCCGAATTTCACGACATCCTGCCGGGCTCGTCGATCAATGAGGTCTACCAGGACGCCAACAGCGACCTACAAAGCGTGCTGGACACCGCGCAATCCACGCGTCAGACGGCTGTCGAGGCCATCGCCGGTGTCGGAGACGGCTGGTGGGTGCTGGTCAACCCGTCGTTACAGGAACGCCCGTTGCGGGTCGTGCTGCCCGGTGCGATCGGTGCGGCCTTCGATGTCAACCAGGCGTCCGTGCCGTCCCAGACTGTGGAGGGCGGCGTGCTGGTCAGTGCACCGAACATCAGCGTGCCACCGTTGGGGATCGTGGGCTTGAGCTTCGATCCGAACGCCTTCGAGCGCTTCGATAACCCCATCGTTCACATCGAGTTGAACAAACGCGGCGCGGTGCTCGAGAACGAGGTTCTGCGCGTGACCATCGGTGAGGACGGCACGATTCAGAACCTGCTGGACAAGGAATCCCAACGCCAGGTGATTTCCAGGCCCGCCAACGTGATTCGCGCCTTTCACGACTTGCCGGGCGCGTGGGAAGCCTGGGATGTCAACCCGCAGATGGAACTCGAGGGCGAACCCTTGCCCGCGCCAGAAACCATCCAGATTCTGGAATCCGGGCCGTTGCGCGCGGCCCTCAAGACCGAACGGCGCTGGCGCAACTCGAGCATCACGCAGATTTACCATCTGTACGGCGGCTCAAAACGCATCGAGATCGAAACCGAGATCGAATGGAACGAGCGCCGGACGCTCTTGCGGGCGTTCTTTCCGGTCAACGTGCGCGCGCCGCACGCGACCTTCGAAACCGCCTTCGGCGCGCAAGCCCGACCCACGCACCGCAACTCGCCCGCCGAGGCCGCGCAATTCGAGGTCAGCGCCCACCGGTTCATGGACCTGTCCGAAGCCGGTTACGGCGTGAGCTTGCTCAACGATGGGCGATACGGTCACGCCGTCCTGGGCGATACGATGTCGCTGACGCTGCTGCGCGGCTCGATGTACCCCGACCCCCAGAGCGACCTGGGATCGCACCGTTTCACCTACGCCCTCTACCCGCACGCGGGCGACTGGGTGCAGGCCGACACGACCCTGGAAGCCTTCGACCTGAACAGCCCTTTGGTGGTGGCTCGCGTCAGCACGCCCAGCGCCCGTCCGGCCTTCGCGCAACTCACGGGCGTGCCGTTGACGCTGGCGGCGCTCAAGAAAGCCGACGATGACGACGCGCTGATCCTGCGGATGTACGAACCGCACGGCGCGCGCGGCCTGACGACGCTCGAGGTCGCGGGTTTGCGCCGCGCCGAGCGCGTGAATTTGCTCGAGGATTCCATTGAGGGCAACGGTCACGCGGGCTTCAGCCCGAAGAAAGGTCGCTGGCTCGAGGTCGAGGACGAACGCGTCAGCCTGGAAGTCAAGCCCTTCGAGGTCGTGACGCTCAAGCTGTACTTTTGAGGGTCGAGAATAGACCTCCTGCGAAAGGGGTCGAACACGACTCGAGGGCAGGGTAACCACAAGTGTTACCCATACAAAAGCCTGTTCTGTAGGGGCAACCTTTATGGTTGCCCTCGCGTCAACTGACTTTCGCAAAAGGCTCAATAAAGCCATCTTCGGTGGTTGAAGCCAAAGAGCACCGTCCCGGACGGTGTTCTTTATTTGCGTCCCAGACGGTGTTCTCGGGATTTGGGTTGCGCACGAGAAATACTCGTGTCCAGCCGCCGGTCTCGAGCGGTCGATGAGCTCGCCCGACGGCGACACATCGGAGGCGCTCAGCACCCAGGCTCGAGATGCCATCTGGCACGCGAGTTTCGCGGTGGACGGCGCTCTCGGGGTTCCTCCGATTTCTGAGCCCTGACTGCCAACGCGTTAAGCTGAAGCGCGATCAGACCCGAACCGTTCGGGCGACACCGTTTTCAGGAGGTTCATCATGTCCAGAGATGCCATCACCAGCGCACCGGGCGCTCCGAATGCCGTCGGCCCTTACTCTTACGCGGTGCGGGCGGGCGATCTGGTGTTCCTCTCCGGTCAGACGCCGCTCGATCCGGCCACCGGCAAACTGGTCGAGGGCGATATCGGGGTGCAGACCGAGCGCGTTTTCATGAATCTCGAGGCCGTCTTGAAGGCGTCCGGGCGCACCTTCAAGGATGTCGTGAAGTGCAACGTGTTCCTGGTGGACATGGCGGATTTCGCGGCCATGAACGCCGTCTACGCCACCAAGTTCGAAGCGCCGTACCCGGCGCGTTCCACGGTCGCGGTCGCCGCCTTGCCCGTGAATGCGCGCGTCGAGATCGAACTGGTCGCGCGTTAGACCCCCAGAGCACCGTCTAGGACGCAAATAGACCTCTTGCGAACGTCAGTCTCGAGACGTGTTCACGCGAGGGCAACCATCAAGGTTGCCCCTACGCGACAGGTTGTTGTAGGGGTAACCCTTGTGGTTACCCTTCCCACGAACCGCATTCGATCACCTTCACAGCAGGTCTAATAGTCTGTCTCGTTGGGTTTGCAAGGTGGCTTTGCCGTCCCATACGCGTTTTGACCTCGAGATCATTGTGTTGAGGAAACGAGACGACCTACCAATATCATCTCGCGTCCCAGACGGTGTTCTCGTGCACCTCTCGAGAAGCCCTTTTTATGCACCCACCCTCGAGCGCGACTCGGTGGGCGTTTTCACGTGCCGTTCACGCGGCGACCGTGCAAGCTTCACCGCGCCGAGTGCAGACTCGAGATGCGGCGCAGTCGCCGTTCGATTCTTGCTTTGGACCTCTGACTTCTAACCCCCGACCAATTAGGCATGTTGGCCTAGATACTTGCAACCTGCAACTATTTTGATGTAAAACCATCAGCGGTATGAAACCCCCCGGCATCACTTCACCCTTCGCACCCAAAACCGACACGCCAGTCGCGCGCCTGATGACGGCCTGGTGGAGCTTCGGTCAGGTCATGAAGCAACACATCGCCCCGCGCCTGGAACGAGAACACGGCATCGACTTCGGCAACTTCATCGTGCTGAACGCCATCGATTCCGGTACCCAGTACCCGACGCACATCTGCGAGCGCCTGGTCATGCACCCGAGCGGCGTCTCGAGGATGATCGAGCACCTGACCACGCGAGGCTTCATCACGCGCGCCCTCGATGCGGAGGACTCCAGACGCGTCAAGCTCCAGATCACCCCGAACGGTTCCGCCGTCCTCGAAGAGGCCCGCAGCACCATGGCTGAATTATTGGATCACGGCTTCAAGGATGTCCCAGACGATCAGCTCGAGGCCTTCGCCTCGATTCTCGACCGCGCTTACCGCAACATGTCCGCCGCCACCCAGACCGAGACCGCAACCAGTTCGAGCCGCGTCGAACGCTCTGACGCCGCCCCGAGCAGATAGGGAGGAACACATGGCATCACCGACCAGAGGGGAAACCAACGCCGCAACCGCCGGAGCAGGAGGCCCGCCCGCCTTCAGTATGCCCGCCATTCCAGAATTGACCCAGCAGGAAAAAACCTTCACGCTCATCGGTGCGCTCTTGGGCTTGCTGCTGGCTGCTCTGGATCAAACCATCGTGGCCACCGCAGGCCCGGCCATTCAAAAAGACCTGAACATCGAGCAGTCCCTCTACACCTGGATCACGACCGCCTACCTGGTGACCAGCACGATGATGGTACCGATCTACGGCAAGCTGTCCGACATTTACGGACGCAAACCGATCCTGCTGATCGGCATCGGCATTTTCCTGGCGGGCTCCGTGCTGTGCGGCCTCTCGAGCGCCCCGTGGATGATCATCGCATCCCGCGCCGTGCAGGGCCTGGGATCGGCGGCTTTGTTCACCAGCGCTTTCGCGATCATTTCCGACATCTTCCCGCCCGCCGTGCGCGGACGCTACACGGGATTGTTCGGCGCGGTCTTCGGGTTGTCATCCGTGATCGGGCCGTTGGCGGGCGGCTTCCTGACGGATAACTTCTCGTGGCACTGGGTCTTTTACGTCAACTTGCCCATCGGCGCAATCGCACTGGCGTTCATCATCTCGAAAATGCCGAAGTTGCAACTCTCGCAGAGCAAACCCACGATCGATTTCCTGGGCGCGTTCCTGCTGCTGATCACGGTCGTGCCGCTCCTGTTGGCGTTGTCGCTCGGCAAGACCACCATCACTCCCGGCGAGACGGGCTTCCTGTGGGGTTCGTGGCAGATTCTGGGCATGTTCGCCGTGTCGCTGGTCGGTTTGATCGCGTTCCTGATCACCGAACAGCGCGTCAAGGATCCGATCCTGGATCTGAAGCTCTTCAACATCCGCACCTTCGCCATCGGTAACCTGGCCGCTTTCGTGCTCGGCGCAGGCTTCCTGGCGGGCATCGTGTTCTTGCCCTTGTTCATGGTGATCGTGGTCGGATTGTCCGCCACCAATTCTGGCTTGACGATCATGCCCTTGACCTTCGGGATCGTCGCGGGCAACATCGTTTCCGGACAACTGGTCAGCCGCATTGGGCGGTATAAACCCCTGATGCTGATCGCTTTGGTGCTGTTGATGGTCGCGTTCGTGGTCATGGGCTTCACGCTGACCCCGACCAGCACGCAGCTCGAGGTCACCCTCAAGATGATCCTGGTCGGTATCGGTTTGGGGCCGAGCATCCCGTTGTACACGCTGGCGATTCAGAACGCCGTGCCACCCCAGAGCATCGGCGTGGCCACGTCGTCCGCCACGTTCTTCCGTCAGATGGGCAGCACCATCGGCGTGGCGATCCTAGGCACGGTTTTCGCCACGACCCTCGCCAACGAAACCAAACCGCGCATCGCCGCAGCCACCGCTTCGCTGCCCGCCGCCATGCGCGACCAGTTCAGCGCCTCGGGTGGCAGCGAGGGCAGCTCCGCCCGAAACTTCGACGCCACCAAGATCAAGGCGACCGCCACGGCCAACATCTCCAAAGCCTTCGACGACCAGAAAGCTACCCTGACCGCCGCCATCCGTGACAACGACCCGGCGGCCATCAAGACGCTGCTCGAGAGCCCGCAGACGCCCGATCAGCTCAAGGTGGCGCTCCAGGGCGGCGGCATCGCGGCGTCCGTCAAGGCGGGATTCGCGGCGCAGTACAGGGCGATCTCCGGCGTGATCAACTCCGGTAACCCGCAAGCCTTTCAGGCGCTCTTGGCCAACCCGCAACTGCCCGCCGCGCTCAAGGCGAACCTCCAGAAGATTCCGCCCCAGGCGCTCGCCAATCCTCAAGCCCGCGCCGGAATTCTGGCGCAGATCAAATCCGGCATGGACGCCGCCGAAGCGAGCGCGGCCAGCCAGGCCACCCAGGCTGCGCTCGATGGCGCGAGCAAGGCGCTCGACACCGCCAAAGCGTCCACCCTTCAGAGCGCTTCAGACGCGATTGACAAGGTCGGTACGGCCATCAAGGAAGCTTTCACGATCGCCATCTCTCAGGTCTACCGCATCGGCGTGCTGATCGCGCTGCTGGCCTTCTTGATCACGGCCTTTATCCCGGAATTGCCGCTGCGCAAGACGAACAGCTTCGCACCGCCCGCCGAGTAACCCGGAATTTTTCGAGAACCCCGCCATTGACGGCGGGGTTTTTCGTTGGGGTTCAGGGAGCGCCGTCCTGATCGCGTTGCTCGAGGGGAAATCCGTTTGGAGGGAAGGGCGGGTCGAAGACCCGTCCCTACGAAAGCCGTAGCCCCCGTGGTTTCCCTCGCGCGGGCTGAGGTTCACCGATGAGAACGGATTTCTCGTCCGTCACCTCAACGGGTGTACGTGCTCTGGTTGCGGAAGGCGAACGCGCCACCTTTGGGGCGGGTTTCCTTGAGCGTCGTCAACTTTGAGGCTTCCAGCGTGATCGTGCGGCGCACCTCAACGGTTCGACCGACCTCGAGTTCCCGCCCGATCAGCACGGCCTTGCCTGAGCCCGATTCGATCAATTGTGCAAAGTCGGCGCTGGTGTAGGTCTGCACGTCTTTTTGACCTCTGGTGCTGACCCGGTACGTGCCCCTGTTCCAGGTGTGCGTTTCAAAGCTATTGACGTTCCGCCCAAAATCGTCGTACACGAAATCCCAGGTGGCCTGGTTGGGCTGCGCGGCTTTGACCTCGAGCTTGACGGGAATCTTGACGCGTCCGTTGCCGCCGTAATCCTGGTATTCCAGGGTTCCGACCCACTCGCCCACGAAGCCATCGAACGCGTTCGGGCTGGCGGCTTGGGCGCTCAGGAGCAAAAAACCGGTGATGGCCGCGTAAAAGATTCGCATGGTTGCTCCTTCTGAACGCGAGCATCCTACGGCTCGTGCAGCGCGCAGCAATGCAGCGCTCAGACCGTTTCAGCGCGGTCTCGAGGACCGTCACATCACCGATTCGGGCGGTATTCGTGCTCGACCAGCCCGATGCTCGAGAAGCGCGCTTCGAATCGGGAACGCCGTCTGGGACGCAATTTTAGGGACGCGTGCTGGACGGTGTTCTCAGACGGACAGCAATTTCAAGACCATCACGAAGTGCGAGATGCTGCCGCCCAACACGAACAAATGCCAGACCTCGTGCGGGCCGAAACCCCACAACCACGCGCGCTTGCGTCTGGACGCGTAAAACACCACCCCGATCGTGTACGACACGCCGCCGACCACCAGCGCAGCGATTGCGGGCGCAGGCAAGCTGGCCAGGAACTGCGGCAGCAGCGGAGCCGCGAACCAGCCCATCAGCACGTACAACGTGATGGACAACCATTCGGGCAGGTGGACGAAGCTTTTCAGCAGCACTCCGACCAGCGCGTAGCCCCACACCACGACCAGCATGATCGTGCGCAACGGGTCGGGCAGTCCGGCCCAGGCCACCGGCGTGAACGTGCCCGCGATCATCACGAAAATGGCGCCGTGATCGAAACGCCGCAAGCCTTCCAGGGTGCGCGCCGTGACGTTCAGACCGTGGTACAGGCTGCTGGCCGTGTACACCAGCGTCATGCTCGCGCCGAAGATCGCGAACGGCCACCAGACCACGCCGGATCGCACCGCGAACGCGACCATCAAGGCCGTGAAAATGACCGCCATCGGAACGCCGAGGCCGTGCGTGATCGCGTTGACGGGTTCTCTGGGTTGGAATCGGGTCACAGCGCAGCCTAGCGCGGAAGCATGAGCGGCGCTGTCACGAAAGCGCTTATCGCTCGAGAGCACTCTTCCCGTCATTCCGAGGGCGTCCCAGCGACCGCGGACTTCTTCGCGGTTGGGCAGACGAAACGAAGGCCCGGTGCGAGCTGTACGCGCTCGAGCGACGGCGAAAGACGACTCGTGGGCTCAGGGTGACGACCAGATCGAGGACGTTCGGCGTATCGGAATCCAACGCTTTCCTGGCGATACGCCGATGCGGGCCGTCTCGGGCTCGAGCAGCGAAAGCTCGAGCAACACCGTCCAGCACACAGATTCGCGTTTCTGGAGAAGATTGTCCTGGACGGTATCCCTGCGATCACCCTCCACAGGATCGTGGTTTCTCCTGACTTCTGACCACTCACCCACCCAGTGACCCGACGTACTGCACACTTCTGCGCTCGAGCTACAATGGATGCGTGGCAATGCGGCCTCCGAGCCCGACCTCGCCGTCTGCGGGGCAGGTGATCCTGAAACCCCTCCTGGACATGACCCAGCGGGAATGGGGTCGGTTCCACTCGTACTTCCGCGACCGAGAGATCGCGGAGTGGAACGGTTCGCACCCGATCAGGATGCCGTTGTGGTTGTTCAAACGCGTCGTGACCGGAGAGGAACGAGGCGGTGAACGCGTCGGCATGGGGATTTACACCACGGACGCCGAGTTCATCGGCAGCGTGGAATTCTACGAGCTCCGACCGATCAGGCCGCGCCAGCCGACCGAGGGCACGCTCGGGATCGTCATCGGTGAGAAAAACTACTGGGGTCAGGGCTACGGCACGGCGGCCCTGCGCGCCGCGCTCGAGTACGCCTTCAACGATCTGAACCTGGAGCGCATCCGCCTGGAGACGCTCGAGTACAACCGCCGCGCCCGGCGCGCTTTTGAAAAAGTCGGTTTCGTGCTGCAACGCGTGGTCGAGCAGGGCAGCGGGCAACGCTACGCGCATTACGCGATCGATCGGCGCGGCTGGGAGCAACTGCGCGCGCAAGAAACACCGTCTTAGACGCAAAAAATGAATTTCGAGGAACACCGTGCTGGACGGTGCTCCTCGAGTAAACGACCTTCAGCCCAGAATCGTGTCGATCTGCGCGAGCTGATCGGCGCTCAAAGCCCCGAACTCGAGGGCTTTCGCGTTCTGCTCGACCTGAGCCACCGTGCGGAAACCCGGAATCGGCACGGTCGCGGGACTGATCGCCCAGAGCCACGCCAGCGCGCCCTGCGCCAGCGTCCGACCGCCGGAAGTCAGCACGTCCCGGATCGCCTCGAGCCGCGCCAGCCAGTCCGGGTTGGGTTGTCCATCCTTGAAGTACGCCATCCAGGCGGGGCTGGTGAAACGAACATCGGTCGCCTCAAAATTTGCGCCAGCCGCGTACTTGCCTGTCAGCAAACCCATCGCCAGCGGCCCACGGTCGATGCTCGCCAGGTTTTCGGCGGCGCACAACGCCAGCATCTCGGGGTTGCGCTCGAAGACGTTCAACTGGTGCTGGACGCTGGCGCAGTGTTCGCCCGCCGCGAAGACCCGCGCCCGCTCGGGATCGTCGGTGCTCCAGCCGTAGGCGCGAATCTTGCCTTCCGTGACCAGCGCCTCGAGCGCGTCGCGAACGCTCCCGGCTCGATCCACCGGGAAATCCCCGACGTGAAACTGAAACAGGTCGATGTAGTCCGTTCCCAGACGGCGCAAGCTGTCCTCGCAGGATCGGCGGATGGCCTGCGGGCTCGCGTCCACGCCGCTGACGCGCTTTTCGTCTTCCCGCACGCCGTAACCGAACTTCGTGGCGATCACGATCCTGGCTCTGTCCGCGCCGATGGCTTCGCCCAGCACGCGTTCGCTGTGCCCCGCGCCGTAATTGGCGGCGGTATCGAAAAAATTCACGCCCAAACCGATGGCCGCCCGGATGGCGCGCACGGATTCGCGGTCGTCTACCGTTCCCCAGCCCGCTTCGTTCGTGTCGAACTTCCACGGCCCGCCGATGGCCCAGCAACCCATGCCGAGCGCGCTGACCTCTATACCGCTTCGTCCCAGGATTCTGTTCACCCCCCAAGCCTAGAACCTCGTGCGCGCTCGAGGTCAAGCCCCGAACCGTGTTGAGCATCCTTGACCTGAAGCGCACTCCAGGTTTTAGGCTGTTCGCATGAACACCCTGACCGTCGGCCAGGCCGCCGCCGAAATCGGCGTCAGCATCGACACGCTGCGCTACTACGAACGCGAAGGCTTGCTCGAGACGACACGCACCACCAGCAACCACCGCCGCTACAGCCAGGATGACCTGGGATGGGTTCGGATTCTGACCTGCCTGCGAGAGACCGGAATGCCGATCCGCCGCCTGCGCGAGTTCGCTGCGCTGGTTCGTCAGGACGAATCCAACATCCCCGAACGCATCCGCCTGCTCGAATCTCACCGCCAGGACGTGCTGGCGCACATCGGCGCGTTGCAAGGCAACCTGGCGCACGTCGAGGGCAAGATCGCGCACTATCGAAAAGTGGGTCAGCATTCCAGCGATCACCGTCCTGGACACGAGAAATAAGTGCCGTTAAATGCCGTGCTGGACGGTGTTACGCCAGCCATCGAAACGGACTCAGCCGGGACTCAGTTTCGTTTCAGCCAGTCCACGGCTGCCCCAATTATCTTTCAATCACCGGGAGGCGAGACCCGGTCCCCATCCTCCTCGGCAGTGCCCCGCCTAACTCCCTCCCCTGGCGGGGCATTGCCCTGGCGACACGCTGCGGTGCTCGATGGGCAAGGTGGTCATTCCGTGGCGCGACCCTCGAGCGTCGTTGATCTTGTCCTCCCTGTCAACAGGAGAGGGCTTTGCGTTACCCCTTATTCGAGACGAAGCGATACTTTCCTCGAACACCGTGCGGGACGCAAAAACCTCCACTCGAGAAACACCGTACTGGACGGTGTTTCTCGAGTTAGACACGCGCCGAAGCTCTTTCGGACGCATCCGCTGATGCCATCCTGCCGCGCCTGACCACGACCCGCGAAAACCCGCCCCTATACTCGAGCGCGTGCTAGCCAAGGTCTTCGCAGCGACAGTCATCGGGGTGGACGCACGGCTCGTCGAAGTCGAGGTGGACGTGACGGGCGGCCTGCCGATGTTCACGGTCGTCGGGCTGGCCGATACCGCCGTCCAGGAAGCCCGCGAGCGCGTGCGGGCCGCGATCCGCAACAGTGGGCATTTCTTTCCGCCCTCACGGATCACCGCCAACCTCGCGCCCGCAGACGTGCGCAAGGAAGGCTCGAGCTTCGATTTGCCGATCGCGCTGGGCGTGCTGGCCACGCAGGGCATCGTGCCGATGGAATCCCTGGAAGGCTTGCTGTGCGCCGGAGAACTGGCGCTGGACGGGTCTTTGCGGCCCATCCAGAGCGCCGTCAACATCGCGCTGGCCGCCCTGGAGCACGGTTTCAAATCCGTGATCCTGCCGCCGGAAAACGCACCAGAAGCCACCGTGATCGACGGCCTACGCGTCTTCTGTCCGCCCGATCTGAACGCGCTGGTGGCGCACCTGACGGGGCGCACACCGCTCGAGCCCGCCCAGCCCGTGTCGCTCGAGCCAGACCCGGACACGCTCCTGGATCTGGCCGACATCAAGGGTCAGGCGCAGGGCAAGCGCGCGCTGGAAATCTCGGTCGCGGGCCACCACAATCTGTTGCTGATCGGGCCGCCCGGATCGGGCAAGACCATGCTGGCGCGGCGCGCGGTCGGATTGCGCCCGCCGCTTTCCAGAACCGAGGCGCTCGAGGTGACCCGCGTGCATTCCGCCGCCGGGAAAATGCCGCGCGGCCTGATGACGGTCGCGCCGTTCAGGAACCCGCATTTCGGCGTGTCGGACGCCGGTTTGATCGGTGGCGGTTC
>CAXTKV010000063.1:5816-23910 GCA_964244895.1 uncultured Deinococcales bacterium | reverse complement strand
GGACTTCGAGCGTCAACCCCTTGAAGATCGGGTTCAGGAGCGTGGGCAGCTCCGGGTACTTTTTCAGCACGTCGGCCCGCACGGTCGGGGCGGGCTGGTAGACGGGCTGCGCGCCCTTCGGGTCGGACAGCACGACCAGGCTGAGCGCGGCGATCGAGCCGTCCGTGCCGTAGGCCATGGCGGCGTTCGCGCCGTTCGTGCCCTGGGCTGCCGCCGATTCCGTCTGCGCGGTGGTCGCACCCGCGATGGTGATCTTCTGTTCGGTTTTGAGGGTGAAGCCGTAAGCTTTCTCGAAGGATTTCAGGCCGTCGTCGCGCTCGAAGAACTCCTGGCTTCCGACGATCTTGAAATCCCCGCCACCCGACAGGTATTTGGCCAGATCCGCCAGGGTTTTCAGGCCCGCCTTGTCCGCCAGATCTTTGCGCACCGCCACCGCGAAGGTGTTGTTGGCGGGTGCGCGCTCGAGCCAGGCGACTTTGTTGAGCTTCAGATCGAGCACCTTGACGGTTGCGTAGGACTTGGATGCGTTGCTGGGCGCGTCGGCGGCGATCGTCTGACCCTTGAAGAAATTGCCGATGGCCGTGCCCGTGTATTCGGGGTACACGTCGATCTGGCCCTCCAGGAGCGCCTTGCGGGTCACGGGCGTGGTTCCCGTGCCGGTCTTGTCGTTGACGGTGAAGCCCGCGTTTTCCAGGCTCAGGCGGATCATACTGCCCAGCAAGCGGCCTTCGGCGTCGAGTTTGCTGCCGACCGTGATCGGGCCTTTGGATTGCGCTGCGGCCAATCCCAGAACGCCGAGCGCGAGGACGACCCCGAATGTCTGAATGCGTGCGCGTTTGTTCATAATGACCTCCTGAAGTGACTACGAGCCTGACCGTCCTCCGGTTCATTCATCCCCTCGAATGACGAAAGGACGGGTTCGGTCGGTGTGCCATCCTAATGGAGCGGTGTCTCGGCAGGTGTCATCTGCCCGACACGAATTCACGACTCGCATTTTGTCAGGTGCGAAATACATCGGAGCGTCCGCGTCGGGAACCGATGGTTGATCTCGAGCGGAAACCCGCGCCCGACGAGAACCTTTGCCTGAACGCGGTCAGCCTCGCGCCTGGGGCTCGATCTCGGGGCTTGCGGCAAAACGAAGAACACCGCCCTAGACGGTGTTCTTTAACTCGAGAACAATGCGTCCGGGACGGTTCTTACGCGAACCAGGTGCGCACGATCGGCAGGCTCGAGACGATCAAGACCAGAATCGCGTAGTACACCAACTGCGCCACCATCACGGGCGCGGTGGAGCGCAAACGGTTGGCGATGATCAAGAGCACCACCGCTCCGACCACCAATAGCAAAATCGGTGCGCCCAGGCACAGCGCGTACAGCACGGCCAGCGCCGGGTAAGCGATGTCCCGCCCGTAGCGTTTTTCCAGCGGGTAGGACGCGTACGCCCGGAAGAAAATTTCGGTCAGCGGTAGCGTCAGTATCGGCAGGATCAGCGTCCAGCGCGGCGTGAAGACGCCCAGGTAAAACCCGTCCAGGTTGAAGTGCAGCGCGTGCATGGCGAACTGGTACAGGATCGTCACGACCACCAATCCCAGCCCGATGGCCACGCCATCCACGATCAGGTCGCGCCGCAACGGGCCGACCAGCAAATCGCGCGCGTTCCAGCCGCCCTGTTTGGCGTTGCGGTAACTGAGCGCCGCCAGCGTGACCGCGAACACCGCGAAGTAAATGTCCCGCGCCACGTCGGATTGCGTGGGCGTCAGAATGGCCAGGAAGTTACCGTAAATCACGCGACCCGCCAGCAAGGCCACGATGCCCGCCACCAGCGCGCTCGAGAACACGACGCCGTAGACGTTAGAGACCGTCCAGGCGCGCGGCCCCTCTTGAATCTCGATGGTCGAAAGGGGCTCGATGCGGCTCTCGCCGACCAGGTGCAGCGCCAGCAGCACGATCACCAGCAGCAACCACGGCAGCACCCGGTTGACCGCCGTGATGAACAGGTTCCGATCCCCGGAAATCTGCGCCAGCACGCGCTGGCCTTCGGTGAAGCGCCCCTGACCGTAGTACGCGTAGGACAGCGCGCCCAGCGCGCGTTCGTAGGTGGCGCGGTTGTTGGTGAAATTGAGGGGGTTGCTGACGGCGCGCTCGAGCGTGTTGATCGCGCCGCTCAGGTCGCCCGCGATCCATTGCGCCCGCCCGAGTTCCGCCAGCGTGATCGGCGTCTGAGAGGGAGCCTCGCGCAGCAGTTTGACGGCGGCGTTCGGGTCGGTCTCGAGCAGGTTGGTGGCCAGCGCCCGGCGGGTCTCGAGGTCGCTCGGATCGGTGTTCAAGACCTGGCGGTAGTAATTGGTGGTTTCGTCGTTGCGGCCCAGCGCCCGCGCGGCTTTGGCGGCCAGCTTGAGGGCGCGCACCTGCGATCCGGGGCGCAGCCCGCCGTCGATCAGCAGTTGCCTCGCGAGCTGGTCGGCGCGCGTGGGCTCGCCGGAGGCCAGCGCGATCTCGCCTTCGATCAGGTTGTTCTCGGTGCTGGCCGGTTCGGCGATGCGCGCCTGCTCGAGGGAAGATTTGGCGTCCAGGAGTTGGTTCTGGGCCAGTTGAATCCGGGCCAGCAAGCGCAACGCGCCCGCAAAGTTCGGTTGCGCGGTCACGGCCAGACGGCAGGCGTTGGAGGCCGTCTCGAGGTCACCTTGCTCGAAGAAGGCGCTGCATTGCAGGTACTGGGCTTGCGGACTGAAACGCTGCGCGAGCCCTCCACTTGAGGCCATCGCCAGGAGCCCCAGCACGGCGAGCACGACACAGACGGAACGCTTCACGCGGCGATTGTAGCACCGGGTCTGGTGCAGCCCTGTGCGTGATGACCGCGCCTATCGCGATCATTCTCGGGCATCCGGTGACGCTTGAAAGACCCGTACTGGACGATTTGTTCGGTGGATGACCGCGTCTGTCACGTCAGACGCGCGCGATCATCACGATCAGAACGCGTGACCATCACGACCGGAACGCGTGACCTTCACAATCAGAACGCGTGACAATCACGACGGCGCGTGATAGCGCACTTCCGGTTCGAGGCGCTCGAGCGATTCCAGCAATTCCAGGCTCAGGTACGCGTTGCGCCGCCACGGTTTGTACTCGCGTTTGCCCTTGATGATGCCGTACCCGCGCAATCCGATCTCGAGCCAGCGCAATTGGTTGCCCATCAATCGGGTGCGCAGGGCGTCCAGCACGGTTTTTGCGTCCTGATCGCCGGACAGACGCGCCGCGCGGATAAAATCTGGCGTCTCGGATGGGTAGAGTTCGTGCGTCAACCCATTGAACGCGTCCAGCGCGCGCTGAACGCGTTTAACCTCGAGCGGTTCGGTGAAGACGATGTACGCCTCGAGTTCGTGATCCTTCATGCCGTGCATCGTAATCGCCAGCCTGGAAACGCGAAAGGGACGATGCAGAAGACCGTCCAGCACGCGTATTTTGCGTATTCAAAAAGAGCGTCCAGGACGGTCTTCTCGCAAGGTGGCGCAAACCGATCGTGCTGAAACGTAATTATTTTGACGAATTCAGGTGTAGACAGTAACCGTTGCCCGAAATAAGCCGTTGAGCGCATATGTCACGCGAAAACGCCGCCTATACTTGACGCGTGATTTCCTCGCGTGCCCTCTCCACGCTCGAGTTCGATCGCGTGCGCGAGGCACTGTCCCAACGATCCGCGACGAACATGGGGCGCGAACGCTGTCTGAGCCTCGAGCCGGAATCCGACCCGACCAGCATCAGCGTCAAACTCGACCAGCTCGAGGACGCGCTGTTCGGCGCGAGCCTGAACCTGGGCGGCATCACCGACATCCGCCACGTCGTCGCCAAACTGGCCGACGGACAGATGGTCTCGGGCTCTGAGCTCCTGGAGGTCGCCTACACCCTCGATTCCGCCATGACCCTGCGGCGCAGCGTCGCGCAGCATTCCATGGGGCCTTTGCTCGAGATCGCCGAGCGCATCGGCACGCACGTCGTGCTGACCCGCACGATACTGGAACGATTGAACCGCGACGGCAGCGTGCGCGACGACGCCACGCCGAGACTCCGCACCATCCGCCGCCGCCTGGATCCGCTGCGCAGCGAAATCCGCGACAAGCTGACCGCGATCCTGGATCGGCAGAGCGACGCGATTCAGGACAGGATCGTGACCGTGCGCCGCGACCGCTACGTGATTCCCGTCAAGGCGAGCTTCGAAAATCAGGTTCCCGGCATCGTGGTGGACACGTCCAGTTCCCAGCAGACGGTCTTCATGGAACCCGCCGCCGTCGTGCCCCTGAACAACGAACTGGCCAAATTATTGATCGAAGAAGAGCAGGAAGTCGCGCGGATTCTCCTGGAACTGACCCGCATGGTCAGCGAGGAACCCGGCCTGTGGGACACGCTTGACGCCGTCACCGAGTTGGATCTGATCGCCGCCAAAGCCGCGCTGACCCGCGAATGGAACCTGAACCGCCCGGAGATCGTGCCCAGTTCAAGGGAGCGCGGCGGGGATTTCGCGCTGGAAAACATGGCGCACCCGCTGATCGAAAACTGCGTCCCCAACGACCTGACCTTAGATCAGAACCGCCGCTTGCTGCTCGTCACCGGCCCCAACATGGGCGGCAAAACGGTCACGCTCAAATCCTTGGGCCTGGCCTGCGCGATGATGCAATGCGGCCTGTACGTCAAAGCGTCCCGCGCCAAACTGCCCGTGCTGGACGATATCCTGGTGGATGTCGGCGACGGTCAGAGCATCGAGGCCAGCCTTTCGACCTTCGCCGCGCACCTGCGGAACATTCAGAGCATTTTAGATCGGGCGTCCGACATGACGCTCGTTTTGATTGACGAACTCGGTTCCGGCACCGACCCCTCTGAGGGCGCAGCGCTCTCGCAGGCCATCCTGGAACGCCTGCTCGAGACGGGCGCTCGGGGCGTGGTCACGAGCCACCTCTCGCCCTTGAAAGTCTTCGCCTTCGAGCGAGAGGACGTGCAGAACGCCTCGATGGGTTTCGACCTGACCCACCTCGCGCCGACGTACAAACTGATCGTCGGTCAACCCGGTCGGTCTTACGCGCTCGCCATCGCCAGAAGGTTGGGCTTTCCCGAAGCGGTTCTGACCCGCGCCGAACATGTGCTCGGGCCGGACGGGCAGAACGTGGAACGCCTCCTCGAGAACCTGGAGCGCGAGCGCGAAGCCTTCGCCCTGGATACCGCCCTGGCGCGTGAAGCCCGCGAAGCCACCGAGCGAGAGATGCAGACCCTGCGCGAGGAACGCAACAAGCTGGAACTCGAGAAAAACGCGCTGATCGCCCGCGCCATGGAGCAAGCGGAATCGTTGTACAAGGACGCCTTCGAGCAGGTGCGCCAACTCAAGACGCGCGCCCGCGACGATTACGAACGCCCCAAAGTCCTGAACGAGTTGCGCGAACTGCGCCGCGCATCCCAGGCCGAACGCCCCCAGACGAGCGCCGTCCAGCGCGAACCCGACCCCTTAAAACCCGGCGCGAGCGTGGACGTGCCCGCCTACAACGCCTCCGGCACGGTTCTGGAATTGCGCGGCGACGACGTGATCGTGCAGATGGGGCTTTTGAAAGTCACGCTCAAACGCCGCGACGTGCGGTTGAAACGGAGCGCATCTACCGCCACCAAAACGCCGCTCTCGACGTCTTCATCCAGCTTTGACCGTGAGATCAACCTGCGCGGCCAGAGCGTCGAGGAAGCCGTGGACGCCGTGCGGAACTTCGTGCTCGAGGCGCAAGCCCTCAAGGAATCCCCCGTCCGCATCCTGCACGGCAAGGGCGAAGGCGTGCTGCGCCGCGTGATCCGCGATTACCTGAAGACTGACAAGCGCGTCGAATCCTTCCACGACGCCCAACCCTACGAGGGCGGTCACGGCGTGACGGTCGCGCATCTGCGCGTCTGAACAATCGTTCTCCACAGGCTTGTCCACACCCTGCAACCTGTGGGTAAAGGTGTGGATAAGGGTTGAAATCTCGAGAGCACCGTCTGGTACGTGGTTGCGGGAATGCGTGTGGGACGGTGTTATCGAGCCTGAGAGGATTTTGCCAGTCGGGTTTACTTTTTGCCAACCCAGACGTGATTCCGTCGAACCCAGTACAGGGTATCTCCCTCGGATTCCTGGATATAAGACGCATTTTTCTTGATGGAACGAACGTCATCCCCAGGCAGATGCGGGAAGTCATGCTCGACGCTTTGGTACTCCAACTCGAACCTGTGCGTCCACTTCAAGTCGCCAGGCTCGAGATGCGCCGGAAACGGTTTCCCGATCCCAGCCTCGAACGTTTCGTCGTAGTAGTGAAGGCGTCCACGGACGCTCGCCACAACCTGAGAATTGCTAAAGTCCGGCAGGAACACCCAGATGGCCAGGTAGAACGGCTCGCCGAGTTGACTGAGCTGCGCGAACCACGCATCGTGGATATCGACCAGGGCTGCGACGATACGTCGTTGCCACCGAAGGCTCGGGATTCTTCGCTTGGCGCTGTAATCCCACGGCGTCATCGGGATTTTTGCGTGATCGTAGTGGTGCGTTTTCAACCGCTCGAGATCGAGTCCCAGTTCTCGTTTGCGCCAGTCCTTGAGCATCGCAAAACGGCGTTGACCGCGCAGTTTCTTTTTTGGAACTGTCCTCGGCCACCACGGGAAAATGCTGGGATTGGCGTGTTCGTTCGTCGTGTCCACGTTCACTGAGGATAGGTGCTGGTGGCGCGTCAGACGTGTGCTGAATGGCGTATCTCTCGAGTCCAATCAATGACCGAATCTCGAGAACACCGTCTGGGACAGTGTTTCGGGAACACCGTCCCAGACGGTCTTAATTCACCACGGCGTTCTCGCGAAATTGCAGCTCGTACAGGTCGCGGTACAGGCCACCTTTGGTGATCAGCGCCTCGTGCGTGCCGACTTCCAGGACGCGTCCGTTCTCGAGGACAACGATCCGGTCGGCGTTGCGGATGGTGGACAATCGGTGCGCGATCACGAAGGTCGTGCGCTTCTGCATCAACCGTTCCAACGCTTCTTGCACCAACGATTCGGATTCGGAATCCAGCGCGCTGGTCGCCTCGTCCAGAATCAGGATGCGCGGGTTCTTGAGGATGGCTCTGGCAATCGCCACGCGTTGGCGCTGCCCGCCGGAGAGCTTGACGCCGCGCTCGCCCACGACGGTCTGGAATTGATCGGGGAAGCTCTGGATGAAATCGAAGGCGTTCGCGGCTTTCGCGGCATCCAGGACTTCGGTTTCGCTGGCGTCCGGGCGACCGTAGCGGATGTTCTCGAGAATCGTACCGCTAAAAAGCTGCGTCTCTTGCGGCACGATGCCGATGTTGGCGCGCAGGGCGTCGGTGGAAACCTCGCGCACGTCCTGACCATCGATCAGGATGCGCCCTTCGGTCGCGTCGTAGAAGCGCGGGATCAGCGAGACCAGCGTGCTTTTGCCTGCGCCGGATGGCCCGACCAGCGCGATCACCTCGCCGGGTCTGGCCTCCAGGCTGATGTCGGAAAGGATGTCGGAATCGCCACGGTCGCCGTACCGGAAGGACACGCGCTCGAAGGTCACGCGCCCCGCGACCTGCTCGAGTTTCGCGGGCGTCGAGGGCTCCGTCAGATCCGTCTTGGTGTCCAGCAGCTCGAAGATCCGACTGGACGCGCCCAACGCCTCCTGGAACTGGCTGTACAAACCCGTGAACGACGCGATGGAACCCGCAATCATCAGCGTGTAAATCAGAAAGCTGGTCAATTGCCCGATGGACAGCGCACCCTCGAGCACCTGCCGACCGCCGTACCACATCACCGCCGAGATCGCGCTGAACATCGCGAAGCCTACGCTCGGGCCGAAGGCCGCACGGAAGCGACCGCGACGCAGAGCCGCCAGGAAGGACGCGTTGATCAAACTGCCGTAGCGCGCGGATTCGACGCGTTCCGCCGTGAAGGACTGCACCACGCGGATGCCCGCGATGGCTTCCTCGGCGCTGGAATTCGCGTCCGCGATGCGATCCTGAACCTCGCGGCTGATGCCGCGCAACCGCCGCCCGAAGAACGACGCGATCAGTACCACCACCGGCACGACGGAAATCATCAATGCTGCCAACCGCCAGTTGGTCACGAACAGCACGGCCACGCCACCGATCAGCGTCAGCGTCTGCGATAAAAGTTGCGCCAGCGATCCCGAAACCACGCCCTGCACGGTGCTGGCATCGGAGGCGAGGCGCGACACGATCTCGCCGGTTTTGCGGGATTCAAAAAACTTTGGGCTGAGGGACAGCAGGTGCGCGTACAGGCCGCGCCGCAAATCTGCCACGACACCTTCACCGGTGAGGGTCAACAAGTACGTCTGTACGGCATTGAAGAGCGCCTGTACCAGGAACACGCCGATCAAAAAAATCGCCAGTTGATCGAGCGCGGACGTGCTCGAGCCGGGTTTCAGGGACGCGTCCAGCAAACGCCCGATCACCTGCGGGAAGACCAAGCCCAGAGCGCTCGCGATGATTGTCGCGACCGCAGCGACCGAGAGCGCCGTCAGGTACGGCTTTGTGTACGCCAGCAAGCGCCGCAACTGCGAGAAATCTCGGGGCGTTTTGGGCGCGTCAGGGTTCGTCTCGAGCCGTCGGAAGGAAGAGTTCATGCCCGAAAGCGTACCCCCGAAGCCGTGAACGGCGTTTGAACGCGGTTACTTGAGCATCAAACGCGAGAATACCGTCCAGCACGCGAGTTTCAATTTGCGTGCTGGACGGTGTTCTTCGAGCTTTACCGTTCTAGCGCGACCGGATCGGCGTGGACGCAAACCCGGTTGCGACCGCCCGATTTGGCGCGGTACAGGGCGGTATCGGCGCTCTGAATCACCGCTTCCACGCCGCCCAGACCCGTGAAACCGCTCGCCACGCCGACGCTGACGGTGCAGTTGATATCGTGGGAATCGTAAGGAAAGCGCGCCCGTTCGATCTCGAGCCGCAAGCGTTCCGCGAACCGGAGCGCCCCGTCGGCGTTGCAATCGCGCAGCATGAAACAGAATTCCTCGCCGCCGAACCGCGCGAACACATCACCGTGCCGCCCGAATTGCTGACAGCGCTGCCCGATGCCGATCAGCACCGTATCGCCACCGTTGTGGCCGTAGCGGTCGTTGATGCGTTTGAAATGATCGATGTCGAACACCAGAACCGCGTAAGGCGCGCTCAGGGCGCGCGGCGCACCCAGCCATTCCTGGGCGTTCTTGAAAAAAAAGCGTCGGTTGTACGCACCGGTGAGTTCATCGAAGTGCACCAGCCGGTCGAGTTCCGTGCGGGCTTCCTCGAGCTTGGAGAGCGTCATCAACAAACTGACCGAAACGATCGGTGCGACGATCAGCGGGATCAGCAGCGAGATCAGGCAACCGATCACGAAAGTTTGCCCTTCGGTTTGCGTCAGCGCCATCACCAGACTGGTCAGGCCGAGCGACATCAGCATGCTGGCCCCGGTGATGGACAGCACTTTCGGCCAGAAGCCGATGCGTTGAAGAATGGCCGTGTTCACAGGACTCGTTCCATGAAACCTTTCGTCTCGAGCCTGAATCTACAGCCGCGCCCCCCGAACCCCCGGTCATTTCCGGCAGCCCGTTCCCCGTGAAATGCCGTCCACGACGCTAAATATTCTTAAAGTAACGACCAGTCCCGCGTGATTTGCTTCGCCGCCTCGAAGGCCGCGATGGCCACGCTGACGGACACGTTCAGGCTGTGGTCGCGGTGATCGCGCCGTGGGCCGCGCGATCCGCCCGGCATGGGAATCCGCAAGCCCGGAAATTGTGCCAGGACAGTTTCTGGCAATCCGTCCGATTCCCGCCCGAACAGCAGGTAATCGCCACGCTCGAAGCTCACGCTCGAGTACACCGTTTCGGCCCCGTCCGTCAACGCGAAGACGCGAGCGTCGGCGCTCAGGGTTGACTGGAACGCCTCCCAGGATTCGTGCTCGATCAACTCCACGTCCGCCACGTAATCCATGCTCGAGCGGCGTGAGCGACGGCTCAACGCGCCGAAACCGTACGGTTTGATCAGGTGCAGCCTCGCGCCCAGCATCGCGCAGGTGCGGGCCACGCCGCCCGTGTTGTGCGGGTTCTCGGGCTGGTACAGCGCGACGTTCAGCATCGGGTCAATGCTACCCAGAACGTGGAGCACGATCAAAGCGCGATTCGGGATGCCCTATCGAACCTCTGGTGGCTCGAGACGTTCTCCTGAGGTGCGGAGAACACTGTCCAGCACGCATTTTCCAAAATGCGTGCTGGACAGTGTTCTCGAGCATTTTCGCTCAGGCTTTTTGAGTCCCGAGATCGCTGGCTCGGAGCAGGTTCGTCCGCCAGGCGACAGATCCGCTTCGGGCAGCAATCTCGAGCATGGTCATCAATCCGAACGCGGCTTTCCATCCCTCGGTGGCGATATGGTGCGCGACCGAGAATTGCCAGATGCTCGCTCCGAGCCCGTGGAAGGCCGCCCACCCGAACAGCAGTCGAGCCCCGATCGAGCAGACCCAGACGGTCGCGTAGGCTGCGCCCGCGTTCGAGAAGATGGCCGTACCCGCACGGTCTAGCCGCACGCAGCTCGAGGCCAGCAGGCCGAGCAGGACGCCTACCAGCCCTCCTGCGATCTCGAGGTCGAGGTTACCGCCATCCGTCGGTGCGCCGTTGACCAGGAAGATGTAGATCGCGACCGCCACGATCAGGGGACGGGTGAAGCTTTTCTGGGTGACTTCGCGCCGTCCCAGTTGTGTGAAAAGCATGTAGGCCAGCAATCCGATAAAACCGAGGGCTTCGAGGGTGTTCACGGTGGACTCCTTTCGACGGCAATGACCGTCCTGCGAACTCGAGGTGCGAGTTCGGTTCAGTGCATCGGGTTGGCGCGCGGTTTAGTCGTCTTCCATCAATTGTTCGAGGCGCGAAAGCGCATTTAGGATCGCGGCCCGATCCTCTGGGCTGGCTCGCTCCAGGGCTCGAGAGATCGGAGAGGCCGTGTGGCTCGAGGTGGCGGTGCGTGCGTACTGCGCGACCACGCTCGTGACCTCGTGGCGCACGATTCGGCGGTCGTTGACATCGGGTTGGCGATGCACGAGTTCCATCTGCTCGAGCCGCGCCACGATGCCTGAGACCGTTCCGTGTGAGAGTTCGAGGGCTTCCGCGATTTCTTTGAGCGAGCGCCCGGGTTGTGCGATCAGAAATTCGATCACGCTCGATTGCGGGCGGGTCAGGCCGCCCTGGCGTTCGTGGTCGCTTCGGACGCGATCCATCGCCTTGTAAATGCGGCGCACGAGTTGCTTGATGCGGTGCGCTTCCTTGGTGCGGACTGCGGCTTCCGGGTTGGCCGGGTTCTGAGTTGATGCTCGACTGGATTTGCGTTGACTAGACGTGTTGACTCGACTCATACTCAGATCAAGATACGTTGAGTCAACGCAATTGTCAAGCGCTCCTGGAATGCATCCGGTACACGAAAAAGAACACCGTGCCGCACGGTGTTCATGAGCATCATCGCGTTTAGCGCGCGTTCAAACGGAACATCGTCGCCAGCCACGGTGCAATAAACCAACTGAACATCATGATCGTGCCGACCAGCGGCAGACCGTTGATGAACGGCAGTTGCGCGTCCAGGTGCGCTTTGCGGCGCATGGCCGTCCAGTACGGCCAGATCACGAACATGACCAGGAAGGCGCTCGAGAAGGCGATCACGCCCCACGGCACCAGCCCGGAGAAAAACAGCGTGTACAGGCCAGCCAGAATGGAAGACGACAAGAGCACGTTCATCAACCATTGCGTGACTTTGGGTCCCAACAAACTGGCGGTGTGGTGGACGCCCGCCAGTCGGTCGCCCTCGAGATCGCGCATTTCGTTGAATAGTTGCCCGTAAAAGCTGGCGCAGACCATGGAAATAAAAGGCCCGATCAGCGCGGTGTTGAGTTCGCCGGAAAAGGTGTAAAACGCGGCCAACATCTGCAAACCCGCCAGCATCAGCCCGTGGGAAAGCACGTCCAGGAGCGGCACGGCCTTCAGTCGCACGCGCCGCCACGAGTACAGGTGCCCGAACACCATGCAGAAGATGCCGCAGATGGTCGGAATCCAGCCCAGCGGCAGGTACGCCAGCAACGCCAGCCCCGCGACCGCGTAGGACGCGATGTGCCCTTCGATCAGGCTCAGGCTGCCGTTGGTGACGGGGTTGCGGGCGGCCTTCTCGGGGGTCAGGGCGTCGTCTGGGGCGTCCTCGGCGTCGTTGAACATGAACGCGAAGCCGACCGCTAGCCAGTTGGCCAGCAAGACCAGCACCATCTTCCAGCCGAAACCGCCACCGGCGGCGGCCACGCCCAGGCAGGTGGTGAAGACCACGCTCATGGCGTAATCCTTGAATCGGGCGAGTCGCCAGAGCCCGCGCAGTTTGATCATCCAGTCGGATGGCGTTTGGGTACCGCTCCAGGGTTTTGGGGTCGCTTCCTCGCCGCGCACCCGTGGATTGTAACCGACGTTTTAACGCCGTGGAAAGCGTTTCCTGAGCTTCGGGTCATCGAGCGCGTCCTCGAGAATCCGTCCAGACCCGAAGAAGCCCGTCCGAGACGCGGTGAAAGCCATGTGCGCGCCATGAGATTGCCCTCAGAGCACGATCAGGCGTTCCGGCGTGCCGATGCCCGCGACCGTGGAATCTGGCGGTAGCTCGAGGGGTTTGAAGACCATCAACGAGTGCGCCAGGCTCAGCGCAGGAACGGGCACGGGCGGGCCGTCCGAACCCCAGCCGAAACCTTTCGACCAGCGCTGACCCGTTTCAGTCAGGATGGTGGAGGCGATCACGCCGATCTGGGCGTCGTCCGGCGCGCCCGTCTCGAGGCCGTAGACGGGCAGATTGGGCAGTTTCGCGGCGGCTTTCGGGGCGTCCTTGACGCGCCAGTACCGTCCCGCTTTGGTGCGGTGCGGAACAATGATGGTGCTGCCGCGCTCGAGCAGCAGCGCCCGCAACGGGGCCAGAACGGCCTCCATGCCGATCAGCACGGTGTTCGCTCCGGGCATCAGGGGGTGCAACATCAGGCGTTTGGCGGCGGCCTGCGCGCCCTTGAAGTTCGGGTTGTGACCGTGCGGCGGCATCGGGTAGGCGGCAGCGTTCTGCCGCACGAGCTCCGACCAGATGCGTTCGCGCAATTCCCCGGCGCTCAGTCCGGTCGGGTCAATGGGCGTGAAGCTCGGCACGTCCGCGCAGTCTAGCGCGCTAAAATCCTCCTGATGCCCAGACGCACGAAAGCCCAATGGCTCGAGATGATCCGCCGGACGCGACCGACGGTTTTCGCCGCCAACGCGATCGAGGCGGAATTCGGGCGCCACGCGGCTTCGGACGGGTTGAGGGAATCGGAAATGCTCGAGGTTCGCGCGGCGATCG
Source organism: uncultured Deinococcales bacterium (assembly GCA_964244895.1). GTDB lineage: Bacteria > Deinococcota > Deinococci > Deinococcales > JAAFIG01 > CAXTKV01. Next base: position 10,528 of record CAXTKV010000063.1, on the reverse strand, counting down.
AACAGCTTGTTCTCGAGTCTCAGCCCGAGGCTGAACGGGCGAGTGTGCCCACCGAAGGGCTTCCGGCGGCCATCGAGTACCGACCGAACGGCTCGGGCGGCAGGGGGCGCTTGTTCATCGAAATTGACGGTCGCGCGCAACTCGAACCGCTCGAAAATCCCGCGCTGGACGACCTGAAGGTCTACGTCATGACGGACGGTTCAAACTTCGCGGGCGTTCAGGTGGACGATGCCACGGAACTGCCCGCGCACCTTCGGGCCGCGCTCGGAGCCCTGGACGCGCTCGGGCTGCCCGCCGTGGATTGCATCGAGGCGAATCTTGAGGGCGCGACCATCGGTGAGGTGCTGGCCTGGGCGCTCGAGCATCGGGTTCTGGCGGGTCGCTGAAGCGAAGGCGCACGAAAACACCGTGCTGGACGCGTGTTCTCGAGGTCAAAAAGTCGCGTCCAGCACGGTGCCCCTCAACATTTAAGCCCGACGCTGCTCGAGCCTGGGGCCGCCCAACCTGGGGATAATCATGCCGCCCAGCACGATCAGCGCGCCCGCGATCACGCCCGCCACGACCACGCCGTCCGTCGGGCGCGCCAGGTAAATCCCGAAGAACGCCCACAGCAGCACCAGGTTGTACGCCACGTCGCGCCGACCCAGGCTGAAGGCCGCCCCGATGCCCGCCGCGACCAGAATCAGGACCGCCGCCAACACCCGCCCGAGCGTGCCCTGGTCGTTCCAGCCCAGCGTCAAGAACAGCGTCACGGCGTTCGCCACGGTCGCGACCGTGATCCAGCCCAGGTACAGGCTGATCGGTACGCGCACCAGCCACGATTCCGCCGCGCTGACGGGCGTGACCCCGATCTCGAGACGGTTGTAGGCCACGATCAGGCTGCCCAGCAAACCCAGCATCAGAATCATGCTGGCCCACACCACCAGCCCGTGCCACGCGATGATCCAGACGGCGTTGAACAGGCACGCCGCCACGAACGGCCACCGCACCGCCCGGATGCGCGGGTTGGCGGCCTGCGCGGGTTGCGCCTGGTAGACCGCAAACGCGATCTGCGAGAGGTACAGCACGCTCCAGATGGAAAACGTCAGCCCAGCCGGAGTGAAGAAACTCGGGTAGCTGTCAGAGATGTCCTTGGTGGAACGCCCGAACAACGGCAGAACCACCGCCAGCGTGTTCATCACCAGGGTGACGATCAGCGCGGCGACGACGGCGAATTGCGCCAGGGTATCGTTCGAGCGTTGCGTGTTCATGCCGCCACTGTAGTTCCGACCCGAGAAAAAACGTGTTGTCCCGATTTCTTTTTCAGCCAGCCTCAAAGCCATTCCGATGCCTCAGCGACCATCTCGGGCGCGGTAGGCTCGAACCGTGACCGAGATCGTCTGGCACGAAACCGAACGCGAATTCGGCACGCTCTGGTTCGAAGCGCACCTGAACGGCTACGATCTGTGGCTCGAGTGGAACGACCGCGTCTGCGCGTACCGTTTCGGCTTCACCGCGCCAGACGGTACGAACGCGCCCAGCTCGCTCGGGTTTGCGACCGATCAGGACGCGGCCAAAGCCCTGCTGCTCGAGGCCATCGCGGTGTATCGGGGTCAGAAGTAAAAAGAATCGTCCAGCACGCGTTTCAAGATTCGCGTGCTGGACGGTGTTCTTAGGTTATCGCGCCCGTCTGGAGAAAAAAAGATATGCGATGACGGCGATCAGTGCGGAAAGAAGAACCGCTCCTCCCACCACGGGTTTATCAAGCGGCAAGAGCAGCAACATCACCGTGAGGCTGACGCCTCCGAGCGCGATGCCTAAAATCAGGGCTGCAGAAAGTTTGGGTGTTGACCGGAATGGCGGCGGGAACGGTTCTTCCCAGTCCACGGGCGACCTCGAGTGAGAGTTTTCGGGTTCGAGTTCGTCCTGTTTGGCGCGCGCAATTTCGGCAGCCGCACGCTCGAAGAATGCTTTCAGCTTCAGCATGTCGAAACTGCGAATGTCGCCCTGAATGGCCGCGCCCTGACTCGAGAGAACACGCAGCCTTCCGGTTTCATCAGTCAGGATTTGCGTGATGCTCGAGAGTGGCAAGCGTTGCTTCCCATGGGCATCGGCGTACACGAGGAAATGATCCGTGATGACCAGCAGCTTGTTTTTGCCGTCCAACCGGGCATGAACGAGCTCATTCTGGAAGTCGGAATCCAACATCAACCCTCGCGCAGAATCTCGAGCACGGATTCGTGCAGCAAACCGTTCGTGCCGAACCCATCCTTGCCGTGAATGGTCGAAACGCCGTTCCAGTCGGTGAACCGCCCGCCCGCTTCGGAGAGGATCGGCAGGATCGGGGCGCAATCCCAGGGGTTCATTCCGGCGTCCACCATGATCTCGGCGCGGCCCGTGGCGACCAGCGCGTAACCGTAGCAATCGCCCCAGCCGCGCGTGAGCTTGGTTCTGGAGGCGAGCTCGTCCCACGCGCCGCCGCGTTTGCGGACGCTCTCGCTCGAGGTCGCCAACAGTGTCGCGTCCCCGAGCTGATTCACGCCGGACACGCGCGCGGGCCGACCGTTCCACTTGCAGCCCAGCCCGGTCGCGGCAGAAAGCATCTCGTCGAGCACGGGCATGTACATCGCGCCGACTTCGACCACTCCGCCGATCTCGAGCCCGACCAGGGACCCGTACAACGGCACGCCGCGCACGAAGGATTTCGTGCCGTCCAACGGGTCAATGATCCAGCGGTAATCCGGGTCGCCGTCCGTCTGACCTTCCTCCTCGCCCAGGACGCTGTGCGATGGGAAATGCTGATGGATCACGGCGCGGATGGCCGCCTCGGATTCCCGATCCGCGATGGTCACGGGCGATTGATCCGATTTTGTTTCGATCACCACGCCCGTGTTCCAGTGCGCCAGCGTGCGCTTGCCGCCGATGTACGCGGCTTCCATGGCGACGTTCAGGAAAGGCTCGAGGTTCATGGTGTCTCTTGTACCACGCTTTACGCCCGTGGCTCGAGCCTCAGGTTTTTGTCTTCCCCCACCGTCAGATAGGGGAGGCAGAGTTCAAGAACACCGTCCAGCACGCGTTTTGAGGGGCACGCGCTGGAGCGCGAATAGCCCGTCAGGTGCTGTCTGATGAGCAAGAAGCGCGAATAGCCCGTCAGCGATCCTGCCCGTCAGGTGCATGTTCGGGATCAAGAAGGTGCTGTCTGATGAGCAAGAACGGTGTTTTTACACGCGGAGTTCCGCGACGGGTTCAGCGTTCAGGCTGGCCTGGATCGCGTCAGCCACGGCTTGCGGGCTGATCGCGTTCTTTGGTGCGCGCCCGAGCTTCGCCCAGAAATTCGTGTCCACCGGCCCAGGCAATACCAGCGTGACGGGTCGTTTCAGCTCGAGCGCCGCGATCCGGCTCAGGCTCGAGAGCGCGGCCTTGGATGACGCGTAACCGCTGAAATTCTTGAACTCCACCAGTTCCGGTCGCGCACCCAGCAGGTACACCCGCGCATCCGGCGTCAGGAGCGGCCCCAAATGCTTCAGGGCCAGTTGCGCCCCGAGGTAATTGACCGCCCAGACGCGTTCCAGATCGCTCGCGCTGGATTCCAGCAGGCCGGCGGGCTGAATCGTTCCGGCGGCGTAAACCAGCACCCTGACGCCCCCTCTGGCTTCCGCTTCCTGCGCGAGCGCCTGAACCTCGAGTTCCCGTGTAGCATCCGTCGGCACCGCGATGCCGCCGATGGCGTTCGCCAGTTCCCGCAACGCTTTCGCGTCTCTGGCGGCCAGGATGTGCGGGCCGGGAACGGTTCTGGCCGTGGCCGCCCCGATGCCGCCCGTCGCGCCGATGATGACGGTGTTCATGCCGGAATCCTGGCGAAGCCAGGTTCTGGCTTTTCGAGAAGAGTGTTCATGCCGGAATCCTGGCGTCGTGCCCTGCACGCTCGCGCGTGACGCCAGGTTCTGGCCTCTCGGGAAGAGTGTTCATGCCCTTATCCTTCGCACGATTCGCGCCCCGAGTCTGTATCACTCGCCCGAGAAGCGTTTCGGTCCTCCCCTGCGAAGCAATGGAGGCGGATCGAGTAGCGCGCCTTTGTTCTCGTGCTGCTCGAAAAGGAGGGGTCATTGCAAGACCCCTCCGGCATCATGAAATAGGGGAGGACAAAAGCGAAGGACACCGTCCAGCACACGAACCATTGACTGCGTGCTGGACGGTGTTTACGGGTCTTCGTCCGCGCCGGGAGCGGTTCTGGTGCGCGCGCCCAGGTAACGCACGACGTGTTTCAGGCCAGCGTCCTTGAAACCCTCGCGTTGCGCGAACGGCCAGAGGGTCTTGTCGACGGCCATGTACACCTCGTAGACGGCGCTGTCGTAGGCGCTCTTGACGCTGGCGTGCAGCAATCCCGGCAGCGTGCCGCCGGGCGCGTCTGGGTGGACGCGGATGTGGGAGATCCAGACGACGGGTTTGTCGCCCATCCAGATGCTCTGCGCCAGGATCAGGCCGTAGACGGTCGTGGCTTCCTCGTCGGCGCTGCGGGCTTCGATGGCGACGAAGCTGTGCTCACTGCGACTGAAGAAGCGCAGGCTGGCCAGGCTGGTGCGCAACCGTCCGGCGCGTTCGCGTTCGGGCAGGGATGGGAAGTTCGGGTCTTCGGTCAAGGCCAGCTCGAGATCGAGCGCCTGCATTCCGGCAAAGTCGGGTTCCTGCGGTGCGCGGTAGATCATCCTCTGGAGTCTACGGTGCGAGCGTCG
>CAXTKV010000063.1:0-5716 GCA_964244895.1 uncultured Deinococcales bacterium | reverse complement strand
CGGTGCGAGCGTCGCGTGAATGGCCTCGAGCGCGGATTCGATCGAGGCTTCCGGGTCGTCGTGCCCCACAATTTCGGTGTACGGCACGACCGCGCCGTTCCAGCCGCTCGTGTTCCAGCGCGCGCCGTCGGGCAGGGGCAATTGCTCGAAACCTTCCGGCATCGGGTACGCGTAGGCGTACAGGTACGCACCGTTCCCGGCGCGGTCGAACGGTGCGAAACCGTAGTTCATGTGCGGTGCGCTCTCGAGCGCGGTCGGTGTGGCGAACCAGAGCGTGGACAGGTCGAAACCGTGCGGCCAGACGATCGCGGGCGTTACTGGCCCGTTCAGGCGCGCGCGGAACCTGGACATGGCCGTGAACACGCCCCAGAGCACGTGTCCGTAATCGGCGGCGGTGCGCGTTTCGATCTGAAGCGGTGTCTCGTCGAGCAGGTCGGCGGCGTCCGCCTTGACGCCCCTGGCCTCGAGTCCCGCCGTGAACGCGTCCAGGTCGGGTGCGATGCCAGTCATTTTCAATGCCGCCTCGAGCAAGCTGCGCTGGCTGTGACCGGACAGCCCAATCGTCGCGCCATCCGAGCGCAATTCCAGGCGCTGCACGTCGAGGGCAATCTCGTGACCGGACGGCAACGCGCCCGTGCTCAGGCCGTACCTTTCGACCCGCAGCGTCTGCTCGAGGTGGTTGGGTTCAGCCGCGCGCGAGAACTGGTTGATCGCGCCCAGCGCACGGGCGACGCGGTGCAACTGCTTGAGGCTGTCGGTCGCGTTGTCCAGCGTCGGGAATGGATTCATGCCCGAGTCTACGTCCGGGGTGTTCGATGGGTTCAGTTGTCGAATCCAGGATTCGGGCTCGGATAGGCCGCCTAATCTCGAGCGCCGACTTCAGAATCCCGGCCCCGAAACCACTTTCCAGGAACCGTGAAACTCGATGGTGTACACGGCGGGCATCGGCATGGACAGGTGAAAGGCGCAATCCACGCGCGGTTCAAACGCGTGCAGCATCAACGAGAAAATCGTACCGTGACCGCCGACCGCCACGATTCCGGTCGCGTGGCGTTCTCTGATCGTCTCGAGCGCCCTCAGACCTCGCGATTGCGTTTCTCGCATCGTTTCAGCGCCGGGAAGCGCAAAATCGAAATCCGTCCAGGCTCGCCCGAGCACGTCTTTCCAGTCGGGAATCGGCTCAATCGCCAGTGCGTGCTCGCGCAATTCCTCGATGGCTCGCACGTCCAAGCCTCGAGCCTGCGCGATTGGTTCCACCGTCTGGATCGCGCGACGGTACGGGCTCGAGTACACGGCGTCAATCGGCAGGGGCTTCAGGTTTTCTGCCAGCTCCACGGCGTCCCGAGCGCCTTCTCGCGTCAGAGGACGCGTGTATTCGTTCCGGTGCAGCATCGGGTTGATTGGATCGGCGTGTCGGATCAACAAAACCCTGAGCATCCCTCAAAGTGTATGGCATTCCGAACACCGTCCGGCACGCGATTCTCGAGCATCGGAAAATCGTGTCCAGGACGGTGTTCTCGTTGGCTCAATACCAAAAACCGCCCCGGAAGGGGCGGTCAGGAATCCCAAGAACCTCAGTTGCTGCGGCGCAAGAAACCCAGGTAGTACAGCAGCGTCGCCAACGATGCCAGCGCGGCGGCCACGTAGGTCAGTGCGGCGGCGGTCAGTACGCTCCGAGCGCCCTGGTTCTCCTCGCGGGTCAGGTAGCCGTTGCCTTCCAGGATTTTCAGGGCGCGGCTGCTGGCGTCGAATTCGACGGGCAGCGTCACGAGGTGAAAGACCACGGCGGCGGCCAGTCCGACGATGCCGATCAGAAACAAGGTCTTGCCGAAGCTCGAGGCGAGCATGAAAATGCCGATGAACAGCGCCAACTGCCCGAGGTTCGCGGTCGCGCCCAGCACGGGTGCGAGCCTGGCGCGCACGATCAACGGGGTGTAAGCGTTCTTGTCCTGCAATGCGTGCCCGACTTCGTGGGCGGCCACGGCCAGCGCCGCCAGGGACGGTTGGGCGTAGTTGACTTCGCTCAGCCGCACGACTTTCTGGATCGGGTCGTAATGGTCGGTCAGCATGCCCGGCACGGGTTCGACCCGGACGTTCTGCAAGCCGTTGCGATCCAGGATGTCGCGGGCGACTTCAGCGCCCGTCAGGTCGCGTGCGTTGCGGATTTTCGAGAAGCGCCCGAAGGTACTTTGCAAGTACATTTGCGCGCCGAACGAGAGGGCCATCACCAGAATTAAGAGTAAGAAATTCATGCTCGAGTCCTCCTTGTAGGCCCGGTTGGGTCGCGTTTTCCGGGCTCGAGACGCACTCAGGTTATCTGATTTTGGGTCAAGCATGTGGGACTTCCACCACGAATCCGGGAAGATTCTAAAGACCGTCTGGCACGCTAAAAAAAGCATCTCGGGAACGTCGTCCAGGACGGTCTTCTCGAGCGGTGCGAACCGTTAGATGGATTCAGGCGCTCGGGCGTTTGGTGCCGAAAGCGAAGTTGGCGGGAACCTCCAGCCGCAGGCCGTCCGGCGTGAACAACGGCGCGATTTGACTGCGGTATTCGTCCTGGACGCGCTCACGGACATCGGGGCTCAAACGTCCGAGCGGCACGCCCTCGAGCCCGACCAGAATTTCCGTCCAACGATCCTCGAAGGTGCGGTGGTGATAGCCGAGTTCCTCGTGGCGCACTGAAACAGGCTCGAAACCTGCGCTTTCGAGCAAACTCCGGCACACGTCGGGATCGGCCAGGCGCGCGATGGGCGGGTTGGCGGGCGGCGCGCCGTGCGCTTCGAGGCGGGCGCTCAAGAGGGTCGTCAGCGGTTCCAGAAAACCCGCCCCGAAGCTCGAGAATCCAGCCCGAGCGCCGGGTTTCAGAACGCGGTAAAACTCGCCCGTGGCGCGAGCCATGTCTGGCACGAAAAACAGCGATGACGCGCACAGCACGGCATCGAAGCTCTCGTCCGGGAAGGGCAGGGCTTCCGCGTCGCCCTGCACGAAACTGACGTTCGAGAGATCCGTATGGTGCAGCTTCTCGCGGGCCTGAACGAGCATTTGGGCTGAGAAATCCAGCCCGACCACGCGCCCCGATGGGCCGACGATCCGCGCGGCGGCCAGCGCGACCAGACCCGTGCCCGTGGCGACATCCAGCACGCGCGATCCTTCCTTCAGGTCTGCGAGCTCGAGCAATCGCGCGGCGCAGACGTGAACGAAACGCAAACCCTCGTAGTCGGAGGCGATCGCGTCGAAGGTCGCGGCCAGGCGGCGCTTGCGCTCTTCAGCCGTGGGATTCACGGTGTTCTTCTCATGGCGCGCCTGGAACCTGGAGCTTGCTGGAACGAACCACGAATTTCATGGCGGTGCGCTCCTCGTTCTCGAGTTCCAGCTTGACGAAGCTCGGCACCATGCCCAGATCCAGGCCGTCCGCCGTGATGTACGACCGCGCGATGGCCACCGCTTTGACGGCCTGATTGACCGCCAGTGCGCCGATGGCTTGCACCTCGACTTCCCCGTGGAGGCGCAACAACGCGGCGATGGCTCCGGCGACAGAATTGGGACGAGATTGACCGGAGACGCGCACGGTTTCCACGTTGGACCTCCCAGATCGGTTGTCCTGAACAGCTCAAGTGTAGCAGTTCCGACATTGTTCGTCCAAAATGAGCCCGTTTCCGGCGTCCTGAAGCCCGTCCTCTGCGACTCGGCTTGCGATCGCACCACCGTTCGGGATCGGCTCGAGAATTCGGTTTTTTGCAGGCCGAGGCCCCAGATTTCTTGGGTGGTACTTCACGAATTCTTTACGTCCCAGACGCGAATGCTCGAATCCTAAGCGCTTTTCTGTTACACTCCCTGTCATCTCAAACCCAAAGGAGTCAGCATGAAACGAATCGCCCTCGTCGTGTGCCTCGCGCTGCTCAGCCTGGCCGTGGCCGCCGGGATCGCAGACGTGAAAAGCATGTACGCCAAAGGTCAGTTCAAGGAAGCCTCAGACCTGGCCGCCAGCCTCAAAACCAGCGAGGGCTTCTCCTGGGCGGGCAAGGCGCTGGCCGTGTACGCCCTGACGCGCCCCGCCTCGGAACAGGACGAGTTGTACGCCAAATCCGAAGGCTACGGCAAGCGCGCCATCGAACTGGACGCCAACAACCCGGAAGGCTACTTCGAGGTCGCGCGGGCTCAGGGGCGGTTGTCGCAGTTGCGCGGCGTGCTGGCCTCGCTGGCGCAGGGCTACGGCGCGAGCATCCGCGAGAACCTGGACAAGTGCATCAAACTCGACCCGAAAAACGCCAGCGCCAAGGTCGCGCTGGCGCTCTGGAACGCGGAAATCGTCAACAAGGGCGTCGGCTGGCTGTACGGCGCGGACGCGGGTCGGGTCGTGCCGTTGATGGAAGAAGCCGTCAAATTAGAACCCGACGTGATCATTCACCGCGTCGAGTACGCGCACGCGTTGGTGTTGCTCGACAAGAACAAGAACAAGGCCAAGGCCATCGAGATGCTCGAATCCGCCCTCAAGCTCAAGGTCAACGATGCCGCCGAACAACTCGATTTTGATCGCGCCGGGCGCGACCTGGCAGAGTTGAAGAAGTAAAGACCGGCCCGCCAGCCCGAGGAATCCGTCCTCGGGCTTTTCTTTGCCTCGAGCCTGCCGATCTCGAGCCGAGATTGGCGGTGAACCTTCTCGAGAGCGCCAGAGAACACCGTCCGGCACGCAATTCTTTTAAATCGATAAACACCGTCCTGGACGGTGTTTATCGTTGCGGCAATTTCAGGATGACGGTGTTGTTGGCGCTCGGAATCTCGAGGGTGATCTCGGCGGTTTCAAAACCGTCGATCGTGACGCGCAAACGGTACGTGCCGGGCGCGGTGAACAGCACCGGGCCGGGGACGGTCGCCAGCACCGCGTCGGGTTTCAGCTTGGCCTCGGCGGGCGCGCTGACCACGGTCAAACGCCCGGAACGCGCCGTGGGTGGGTCGAGTTTGAAGGTCATGATGGATGGCACGGTCACGGTCGGGTTGGCGCTCGCTTCGTTCGGGGCGCTGGGTGAGCCGCGCAGGAACCACAGCAGCCCCGCGAAGATCGCGATGGTCAACAAACCCCCGACCAGCAACACGGGCAACGGTGGCCCGCTCGGGATGGGCGGCGTGGGTGCGCGCACGGGCCGCCAGGAATCGTCATCGTTCCAGCCGATGCGGATTGCGCCCTGCGTTTCGGGTTCGTCCACGCGGGTCGAGAGCACGTCGCGTTCGGATTCTCGAGCTTCGGAACGCGCTGGTTCGGAACGCCGTGATTCGTCGGGTTCGGTTCGACGGACGATCTCGAGCGGCGCTCTGGTCGGGCTCGGAACAGTCTTTACGCCTTCTTCGAGGCCGTCCTCGCGCGCGGTGCGCACCGGATTGGCGCGTACCACCACGTCCGGTTCGTCCGCCTCGAGCCCTTCCGGGATGGGCAAGGGTTCTCGTTCGGGCGGCGTGTGCGATGTTCTGGAAGCCGAGGCGTTCTCGAGCATCTGCGCCACGACCGGGATCGGCGGGGTTTCAATCGGTGCCAAAACGGTTTCTGGCCGCACGATCCTGGCCTGAGGTGCGCTCGGGGCGGTTTTTTCCGGCAGCGCCACCCGCGCCGGGGCGGATTCGGAAGGCGTCTCGGGCACGTCCAGCACGCCATCACCATCGTCCGTCGCGCCCATCGTTTTCGGGTTCAGGATCTGCTCGAGCGCCAGCACCAGTTCGCCCA
>CAXTKV010000062.1:0-23932 GCA_964244895.1 uncultured Deinococcales bacterium | reverse complement strand
CAACGGGCAAGGACATGAAAAACTGGCGCATCAAAAAAGTCCCGAAGGCGCTGAACACGCCCGGCACGACCAGGCCCAGATACGAGTTCGTCCAGCCGAGTTCCTTGACGATGATAAAAAGTGGCGTCATGGTCACGGCGAACGGCACCATCAGCGTCGCCAGGTACGCCAGGAACAGCGTCTCGCGGCCCGCGAAGCGGAAACGCGCGAAAGCGTAACCGGACATCGAACAGACCACCAACTGCCCGAGCGTGGTCAGGCTGGCGACCACCAGCGAGTTGAACAGCACGCGCAGCATCGGGAAGGTGCTGGCGACCTGCGCGTAGGCTTCAAGCGTCGGCGGGTTCGGCACGAGTTGCGGCGGCAGCGTCAGCACCGCCCCGGAGGGTTTGAGCGAGGTCGAGAGCATCCACAGGAACGGCAGCACCATCGCGACCGCGCCGAGCGCGACCAGAACCAGGCCGAGCGCCCCGCGCCATTCGAGCCTCCCGCCGGATCGGGCGGTATCCCGAGGCGAACTGGCGGCGCGCACGGGGTTGCTCACGCCGACCACCGGGCGCGCGCCCTCGAGATCAGGAACGAGGAGACGAACACCAGCCCGAACAGCGCCCACGACATCGCGGCGGCGTAGCCCATCCTGGAATAGCTGAAGGCATTCTTGACGATCCGTTCGATCAGCACTGTCGTCGCCCCCGCCGGGCCGCCAGCGGTCATGACGTAGACCTGATCGAAGACCTGAAAGGAGTTGATCAGGCTGATGGTCAGCGCGAAGAAGAGCGCCGGTGCCAAGAGCGGCAGCGTGATCCGCCACAACCTCTGGCTGCCGTTCGCGCCGTCGATGCTGGCCGCCTCGAGGTACTCCTGCGGGATGCCCTGCAAACCCGCCAGCAGGATCGTCATGACGAAACCCACGTCCTTCCAGAGGCTGGTGAGGATCACGGCGGGCATCGCCCAGGACGGGTCGAACAACCACGCCGGGCCACTGATGCCGACGCCGGACAGGGCATTGTTGAGCAGGCCGTAGCTCGGGTTCAACAGCCATTTCCAGACGAGCGCCACCGCCACCCACGAGGTCACGACCGGCAGGAAGTACACCACCCGAAAGAACCCGCGCCCAGGAATGCGCCCGTTCAGCGCGACCGCGACCAGCAGGCCGAAGACCATCACCAGCGGCACGTAGCCGGCGATGAAGGCCAGCGTGTGCCCGAGCGCAGCCCAGAATTCGGGATCCTGGAAGAGCGCCGAGAAGTTCTCGAGGGCCGCGAAGCGCGGTGGAGTCAGCAGATCCCAGTGCGCGAAGGCCAGCCCGAAGGACGCCACGATCGGCCCGAGCAAGAACACGCCGACGCCGACCAGGCTCGGTCCGAGGAAGAGCGCCAGGGTTCCGATCCGCTTCCAGCCGTGCTCGTACACGCTTCCCTCCTCAGAATGACCCGAGATCGAAGGCGCGCTGCACGGCCAGGCTGGCCGCACCCCGAGCCCAGGCGTCGTCACCCCAGGCGTCGATGAACACGGGTAGATCGCGCGCCAGTCCGTTGAAGGCGTGCGCGCGCATCGCCTCGCGCATCGGCGCAAAAAAAATTTCACCGAGCCGAACGCCTTCGCCGCCGATGACGATCACTTCGGGGTTCAAGAGGTTCACCAGGTTCGCCAGGTTGCGTCCGACGCGGTTCCCAGCATCCTCGAGCAGCTCCTGGGTCGCGGCATCGCCGTCGGCCAACCGATCGAGAAATCCGCCGATGTCGCCCACGGCGGCCTTTTTCGGGACGCGTTCGTTGTAACGCTTGACCAGCGCCGGTTCGGAAGCGTACGCCTCGAGACACCCGTGGTTGCCGCACTCGCAGCGCCGCCCGCCGGGTTCGCTGAGGGTGTGGCCGAACTCGCCCGCGCCACCATCGCGGCCCCGGTAGAGTTCGCCGCCCAGCACCAGGCCCGCGCCGATGCCGCGCCCGACCGTGACCACCACGAAGTTCTGCGCCCGCTTGCCGTGCCCGAAGAGCCGTTCGGCGGCGGCGAACGCGTTGACATCGTTGTCGATCCAGACCGTCGCCCCGATCCGTTGGCGGATCAGATCGGCGATGGGCACGCCCCGCCAGCCCAGGTACGGGGAGGATCGGCAGATGCCGTTGGCGGCGTCAATCACCCCAGCCATTCCCAGACCGACGCCGATCAGACGCTCGCGGCCCGCTCTGGCCCGCCCGAGCAGTTCACCAGTGATGGCAGCGGCGCTGTCCGCGACGCGCTCGGGTTCGTGGCGCTCGAGCGCGATGCTCGTCTGGTCGATGACCTGCGTGGACAGATCCGTCAGCACGCCGATCAGCCTGGATTCCATCAGTTTCAGACCGACGGCGTAGTGCGCGTTGAAGTCCAGATCGAGGAGAATCGGTGGGCGTCCCCCGCTCGATTCCCCAACGGAGCGCTCGAGCAAGAACTGGTCGGCGATCAGTTCAGCCGTCACAGCCGTCACGGCGGCTGGGCTCAACCCGGTGATCTCTGCGAGCCGCGCACGGCTCACCGGCCCGGTCTGACGGATGTGATTGAGAATCAGGCGGCGGTTCATGGCGCGAACCGTGCTCTGATCGCCCTTGAGGGTACGCAAGACGACCTCCAGGAAGTTTCTTAATTCACTAAATTATGTTCTTGAGTTGAAGATAGCACCGGCATTTCAATCGTGTCAAGACGGGCAGCTTTCAGATGGACAAGTTCCAGCAAATCTCGCGTTGGCGCAGGATGAAAAGCTGACCCTTAAACGCCGTTCAGAGCGTGAAGTCATCCGAAAACGAATAACCCCGTCACTGACGAGGTTATCTCTTGAAACCGGGGTCGGATTCGAACCGATTCTCAGAACTGTTTCGGCAAACCTGCTTCTTTCAGCGTTCCTCGAGTTTTGGCAGCGGTCAGGGCATCCACAGTTTCACAATCCCCTTCGTGGCTTTATGAAGCGCCTTATCGAATGTCAGGAACCGCACGGCTTTTCTCTCCCTTGAGAGAAGCGCTGCTGTTGCCAAGTGAACCCCGTTCGCACCCGTGAAGGCTTGGAGCGTGTGAGGATCGCCGCTTCCTTGGCAATATGGTCGGTAACATCGAAACGTTCGTATCGGGGTTCCTGCGGGAACGTTCACGCCATTCGCCCCGAGCAATTCCGGGATCATCAGCTTGAGCTTCACTGCCAGTTCCTCGAGCGAAGCCGCACCCGCGACCAGGCCAGGAACATCGTTGGCTGACTACTGGACAGAAGTCTGATCTTTGCGTCCACCACGCAAAAATATAAGAATAGTGGCTACCCATTCCCTCGCAGGAAAGGGAGCCACGTGCAGGATAAACCCCTAAAGCACGCCCTGAAAACCTGATCTCGACCCACGAAGACTCGACTTCATTCCCGCGTTGATCAACGTCCGAATGATCAACCTCACCAAACGATTCCTTTAAGCGACTTTGGTCAAGAATAAATCGCTAAGTTCATCCTGAGGGTTTGTCGAGTTCACAACTTTATTGTTTCATCACAGTCGGTGCTCTTGGGTTCGAGCTTCTCATTCCACCGTCACGGATTTCGCCAGGTTGCGCGGCTTATCCACGTCGCAACCCAGCAGGGTCGCCGTGTAGTACGCCAGCAATTGCAGCGCGACCACGTTGACGATCGGGCTGACCATCTCGTGAGCGCGCGGCACGAAGATCACGTCATCCGCGTGGCGGCTGGCGTCCGTATCACCATCGCTGACGAGCGCGATGACCTTGCCCGCGCGGGCCTTGACTTCCTGGATGTTGCTGATCGTCTTCTCGAGCAAGAACGATTCGGTTGCAATCGCCAGCACGGGCATGTTGTCGTCGATCAGCGCGATGGGTCCGTGCTTCATCTCGCCCGCCGCGTAAGCCTCGGCGTGAATGTAGCTGATTTCCTTCAATTTCAGCGCGCCCTCGAAGGCCGTCGGTGCGTTGACGCCGCGCCCCAGGAACAAGTAATCGCGGGCGTCCTTGTACTTTTCGGCGATGCGCTTGATGTTCTCGAGACGTGAAGGTGCCAGGGCTTCCTCGACCAGTCGCGGTAACTCGCGGGCGGCGTGCAGCAACTCTGCGCCCTTGACGGCGTCCAGCGTGCCCCTGGCGCGTCCCAACCACAGGGCCAAGAGCAGCATGGCGCTGACCTGGGCGGTGTAGGCCTTGGTGCTGGCCACGCCGATTTCTGGCCCGGCGTGAATGTACAAGACATCGTCCACTTCTCGGGTCATGGACGAACCCTTGGCGTTGATCACGCCGAGCGTGCGCGCACCGAACTTCTTGGCTTCGCGCAGCGCTTCCAGGGTGTCGATCGTCTCGCCGGACTGAGAAATCACGATGGCGAGCGTTTTTTCATTCACGATCGGCTGGCGGTAACGGTATTCGGAGGCCACGTCCACCTCGACGGGCACGCGCGCGAGCTGCTCGATCAAGTATTCCCCGACCAACCCGGCGTAGGACGCCGTGCCGCAGGCGATGATCGTGATCCTTTCAAAACTGGTCGGGTCGAGGTTGATGTCCAGGTTGACCTCGCCGGTTTCGTCGTGCAGACGCCCGAAGAGCGTGTTGGTCAGGCTCTGGGGCTGCTCGAAGATTTCTTTGAGCATGTAGGTTTCAAAGCCACCTTTTTCTGCGGCTTCAGCATCCCATTCAATTGTCGTGATCTCGCGTTGGACGGGCGCGCCCGAGAGGTCGGTGATTTTGAAGCCGTCGTCGTGCATCACGATCATGTCGCCGTCGTGCAGGAAGACCATCCGGCGCGTGTACGGCAACAGCGCGGGCACGTCCGAACCCAGGAACATCTCGCCCTCGCCGACGCCCATCACGAGCGGACTGACGGTGCGCGCTGCGACGATCTCGCGGTGATCCGCGTGCGTGACCACGATCGCGTACGCGCCGCGAACATCGCCCAGCGCGGCCTGAACCGCTTTCTCGAGCCGATCATCGCCTGCAAGCGACTCGTACTTTTCTTCGATCAGGTGGGCCAGCACCTCACTATCGGTCTCAGATTTGAAGGCGTGACCCCTGGCCATCAATCCATCTTTGAGGTTGATGTAATTCTCGATGATGCCGTTGTGGATGATGACGATCTTGCCGTCCTCGGTGGCGTGCGGGTGCGCGTTCTCGTCGGTCGGACGACCGTGTGTGGCCCAGCGCGTGTGCCCGATGCCCAGACTGCCCATCAGGGCGTGGCCCTTGAGTTCGTTCTCCAGCACGGCCAGCTTGCCCGCCGCCTTGCGGACTTCCAGCCCGTGCCCCGTATTGACGGCCACGCCCGCGCTGTCATAGCCGCGATACTCGAGTTTGCTCAGACCCGTGATCAGCACTTCCGTCGCGTTGCGATACCCCACGTAACCCACGATTCCGCACATGAAGAACTCCGTTCCAGTCGCGCGATTTGATTCCGAGCGACAGGTATTCGAATCCTGAACGGCTCGCTCGAAGCTCGAGAAAACCATCAGGGGAGAGGTTCTTGAACCACCCGGAAACACCGCCCGAATCCTTCGATTCGAGCGCGTGAAACTTCGTTGTGAATGATCGGCGATGCCGTTCGCCCGCGCTGAACTCGTGTTCCGCCTGTGACCACCTCGCGGTGGGTTTTCGCGTCGCACTGACCGAATTTCGGTTTGGGAGGGTGAGTTCGCACCCTGGAGGCATCCGCAGATGGATCGCTTTTGGCGGCGTCTGCTGGATCGAACCTGGCTTCGCCAGGATTTTTCCAGGAAGATCAACCGCTTATCCCCGAAGGGACCTCCGCCTCGTCTCCCACGCTCTGAATCGTGCCGTGGGCCTTGCGCTTCCCTTTTGTGATGTTTGCGGCCTGACCTCCTCGCGCGCTTTTCAGCGCCGTGTGAACAGTATCACAGCCCGAGATTATCCCCCCATGAATGAGACCCGACTCATTCGCGCTGATGCTCGAGAAAACACGATTTTCGTGCCTTTTTCGTGTACGGCGACCCCTGCGTCTCGAGGCCACCAAAACCGGGATGGCTCGATCCACCTCCCTGACGAGGGCAGGGGAGGACGAAAACGGGAGCACCGTCTGGGACGCATTAAAAAGAACACCGTCCTGGATGGTGTTCTCGAGGTTACGAGACGTTCAGTTCAGATCGGGCTCGAGCCGAAGAAGTGCGCGTACTGCTCGGTGCGCATCTTGTCGGCCAGACGGCCTTCGGGCAGCTTCACGTCGTCGTAGGTGATGACCGCATCCTGCTTGATGTCGCGCAGCAGCGTGCAGCCCTGCACCAGACCTTCCGGCAGGTATTTCATCTCGCGCATTTCGCTGGTGTTGGCGGCCTCGCCGTAGGTCATGTACTCGCCGTAATCGTCCAGCACCTCTCCTGCGCTCAGGTCGCGTTTGGCGACGGCGCAAACTTCCACGACCGGCCCGGCCAGGGGCTGAGCCAGCGAATCCTTGAACAGCACCACCCGAGCGATGCTGGATGGAACCTCGAAGTGAACCAGGTGATACGGCACGAAAAAGCTGTACAGCGGCCCCTCGCCCATCTTATAGAGGTTCAGGTAATGCTGCTGTTTGGGATCGGGGTGTTCAGCCAGACAGTAGACCTTGGTCAGCGGCGTACCGACGACGTAATCGATCACGCCGCCGACCTCGCGCAAGTAATCGATGTCGTACAGCGATCCGATCTTCATCACGTCGTCGCGGTATTCGAGTCCCCGCGACATGCCGCGCTGCTGCACCTTGAAGCCCGTCGCGTTGGCCACGATGGTTTGCTCGAAAGAAATCTTTGAGCCGTCCGCGAATGACGTGACCATCGCCGGGTTCTGACCCCATTTTTCAGCGAAGCCCTTCTGGGTGGTTGGGTTGCGGTACGGGTCCTGCAAGCCCTTGATGTTGCCCATCACGCGCGGGATCAGGCCCAATCCCTTGACCCAACGGTAGAGGTTCATCTGCACGCCCGGTTCGTCGCCGTCGCAGGCGGACAGCACCACGCCGTACTGCTTGGCGTAGACCTGAAGAATTGGCCCCAGCGTCGCGTCCAGTTCGGCGTTCATTAGCACGACGTGCTTGCCGTGCTTCATGGCTTCCAGGGTGACGTGCAGACCGAATTCCACGGCGCCGGTGGCTTCCACGATCACGTCCACGTGCGGGCTCCGGCAGATCAGCATCGGGTCCTCGGTGGCGATCGGTGTGCCCGCGCTGGCGGCGACCTCGAAGCTGCTTTCCGTGTTGGCCACCACCGATTCCAGCCCGGAGTACGTCCAGACCTTGCTGGCGCGTTCCACGCTGCGGTTGCTGATCGCCACGACCTTCATGCCGGGCGTGGAATTGACGATCGAGTTGGTCAAGCCCTGAACCATGAAGCCTGCGCCGATCAGTCCGACGCGCACGGGGTTGTTGGCGTCAAATCGCGCCTTGAGTGCCGTATCGACGAGAATCATGCCTTGCATTCTGCGTCAGAATCCTGAAGCTCGCCTCAAATTGTGACCAACGCAGCCAGGAGCACCGTCCTGTACGGTGTTCTTTGAGGCTCGAGAACACCGTACAGGACGGTCATCTCTCGGGCCTGAAGCGGTCGGTCGCCTCAAAGCTCAAAGAACTGCGCGACGTTGCCCTCGGGGTCGTGACCATCGCAGACGCGGTGACCCTGGAACGACCACTCGCGATCGGGCGCATTGAGTTCGCCACCGAAACGCGCGGCGGCCTCCCGAGCAGCGGCGATGCTGGCCACGGGCAGGACGAGTTTCAGCGCGGTGTCCGTGCGGCGCTCCGGCGGCGCGCTGATCTCTATGGATTCCGCGATGTCGGCACTCACGGCGACCACGATCAGCTGAAACCCGCCCGAGCGCAGTTCGACGTGGCCTTTTTCCTCGTGGGTCACTTCCAGGGTCGTGACCGCCCGGTAAAAGGCGCTGACCCGAGCGATGTCTTTGGCGTAGATGACGGCTCCAGCGGTCATTTCGGACACGGGCGCTCCTTTTTGGATCTGGTTTTTGGATCTGGCGCGAAACGAGCGCAGTCTACTGGGATTCCCTACTCGAGCAGTAGCGAGAGAACACCGTTCCAGACGGTGAATTCTCGAGCCTTAGAAAATACTGTGCAGCACGGTGTTTTGCGCCGAACAATCGGCTCTGAGGCCATCTGCTACAATCTTCAGGCCATGACGGAACCCCGTTCAGAACAGCCCAAACCTTCAGCCTCGAGCAAACCGGCCTTTCACCGCCAGCGCCTCGAGACGGGACGCGCGGTGCTCGCACCGATGGCCGGATTTTCTGACGCGCCGTTCAGGTTGCTCTGCCGCGAGTTCGGCGCGGCCTGGGCGGTCACGGAGATGGTCTCCAGCATGGGCGTGGTCATGAACGGCAAGAAATCCTTCGAGATCGGCGAACCCTACCCCGGCGAACCCGACCTGGTGATCCAACTTTTCGGGGCCGATCCCGCCATCGTCGGCGAGGCGGGCGCGAAGCTGTTCGACGAATTCCAACCCGCCGCGCTGGACGTGAACATGGGTTGCCCCGTGCCGAAAGTCACCAAGACGGGCGGCGGGGCGTGCCTGTTGCAGGACCCGCAAAAAGCCCACGATGTCATCAGCAGCCTGAACGCCAGCGTGCCCGTCCCGGTCAGCGCCAAGATCCGCTTGGGCTGGGATACCTTCAACGCCATCGAGGTCGCGCAGGCGCTCGAGGCGGGCGGCGCTTCTTGCCTGGCCCTGCACGGGCGCACGCGCCAGCAGGGTTACTCCGGCGAGGCCGACTGGGAAAAGATCCAGACCGTCCAGGCCGCGATTGGCATTCCGCTGGTCGGTTCGGGCGATGTGGTGAGCGCCGCTCAGTTCCACGCCCGCAAGACCCAGGCCAGCGGCGTGATGATCGGACGCGGCGCGATCGGACGCCCGTGGATCTTCGCGGAAATCCTGGGCGGCAAAACCCTGGATACCTCAGAAATCGTGCGCTTGGCGTACCGTCACGCGCTCTTGAACGTCGCCTGGTACGGCGAGAACGTCGGCATGCGCCAGATGCGCGGTCAGCTCGGGAATTACTTCAAGGGCTTCCCCGGCGCTTCGCAGGTGCGATCTCGAGCCACGCAGGTCAGCGCGCTGGTGGATCTGCGAACCTTATTGAACGACCTGTTCCCGACCGTGCCTTTAGAAGATGTCGCGGCGGGTGCGGATTTCGGCGGCCACGAAGCGAGTTCACTGAACGGTCACGGCGCCCGAGACGGGGAATCCCTGGCGGCGGACTGAGAAGACCGTCCAGCACGCCGTTCTTTCAATCTCGAGAACATCGTCTGGGACGGCTTTCTTTGGTGGGTTCGCCTCTGGAACCCCAGGCCAAATCTCGAAGCCCGAGACCGCCGTATCACACGCCCCTGACACGCCCGCCGAAGACTTCCGGCCATGACTTCCATCGAGCGTTCAGCCGCGCTAGCGCAGCTCGGGCCGCAACCGAGCATCCACCCGACCGCGCGCGTCACGGGTTCGGAATTGGGCGAGTGGACGGAAATCGCTGAAGGCACGGCCTTCACGGATTCCAGCCTGGGCGATTACAGCTATGTCATGCAGTTCTGCCAGATCAATCAGGCCGTCGTCGGTAAATTCTGTTCGATCGCGTCCTTCGTGCGCCTGAATCCCGGCAATCACCCCTTAGATCGGGTCACCAGCCACCACATGACCTACCGCGCGCGGCAGTACGGCTTCGCTGATCGCGACGACGAGGATTTCTTCGCGTGGCGTCGGGCATCGCCGGTCGCGATTGGGCACGATGTCTGGATCGGTCACAACGCGACCGTCATGCCGGGCGTGAGCGTCGGCAACGGCGCGGCCATCGGTGCGGGCGCGGTCGTGACCAGGGACGTGCCGCCGTACATGGTCGTGGTCGGCGTTCCGGCGCGGGTGCTGCGACCGCGTTTCACGCGAGAAGTCATCGAGCAGCTCGAGCGCATCGCCTGGTGGGATTGGACGCGGGCGGAACTCGAGGAACGCTTCGAGAATTTCAAGGACATGGATGCGTTCCTGCAAAAATTCGGGCGCTGAGGCGTTCTCGGGGGAATCGTTCTGGACGGTGTTCTCGAGCCTCAAAAAATGCTGACGCACCTGTCCTGGACTGCGTATTACCTTTCCCTGACACGTCCGGGTCAGGCTGAAAACCCATGATTGCGGACACGCCATTTCAGGAACGCGACCGGAATGCGTCCGGTCGGGAACGCTGGATTGCCGACGCGCGCATCGTCCTGCCCGATGGCCTGCTGGAAAGAGGCTCGATCCGGCTCGAGGGTCAACGGATCGCTGAAATCAGTGAGGGAAGCGGGGCTATAGACGCCGAATCTCGAGATACGTTCGATGCGCGCGGCCTGACCATCATTCCGGGCGTGGTGGACCTTCACGGCGACATGATCGAGCGCGAGATCGAACCGCGTCCGGGCGCGGAATTCTCGACGCAGATGGCGATGATCGAACTCGACAAGCGCCTGGCAGCGGCGGGCGTCACGACGGCCTTCGCGGCGGTCAGTTTTGCGGAGGCGCGCACCAACCAGAGCTTGCGCTCCGAGGAGCGCGCGCGAGCCATCATTCACGACATTCACGCGCACCGGGACGCGATGCTGGTGGACTGGCGCGTCCACGCGCGCTTCGAGATCACCAACCACGGCGCAGCCCCGATCCTGCGCGATCTGCTGGAGGCGGGTCATCTCGATCTGGTGTCCCTGACGGATCACACGCCCGGTCAGGGCCAGTACCGGGATCTGGAACACATGATCGCGTACAGCGCCAAGTGGCGCGGTGCGCCGCGCGAGGAAGTCGAGGCGCGCATCCTGGAAAAGATGCAGCGCGTGGCCGACGCGCCGCCTTCCTGGGAGGTCGTGCGCGACGTGGCGAGCATCGCGGTTCACGCGGGCGTGCCGGTCGCCTCTCACGATGACGACACGGTTGAAAAAGTCGATCTGGTCTGGGCGGTCGGTGCGAGCCTGTCGGAGTTTCCCGTGTCGCTCGAGGCGGCGCTCGAGGCCAAAGCCAGGGGCATGGCGGTCATCATGGGCGCACCGAACGCCTTGCGCGGCGGTTCGCACTCGGGCAACCTCTCGGCGATTCAGGCGCTCGAGGCGGGCGCGTTGGACATCCTGGCGGCGGATTACTCGCCGGGCGCGCTGGTGCAGGCGGCCTTCAAGATCGCCATGGACGGTCGTTTGCCGCTCTGGGAGGCCATCGGGCTGATCTGTGAAAACCCGGCTCGCGCGGTCGGGTTTTCCGATCGGGGCCGGATCGAGGTCGGTCGCCGCGCGGACATCGCCTTCGTGCAGGACGGATCGCTGCCGCGCGTGCGCGCCACCTTGCGCGCCGGTCGCGTCGTGTACTCGGACGGTACGCTCGAGTTGGCTTGATGTAAAAACACCGTCCAGTACGGTGTTCCTGAATGCTCGAGAATCCTTTGCTGGACGACCCGGCGGATTCAGGGGGTCAGCTTCCAGGACACCTCGACGCGCTCGCAGGGAACGCCCAGGCGTTGAGCCGTGAAGTTCGCCATGGCGTCTGAGAGCGCTTCCAAGAGGGCGCGCTCTTCCTGGCCGCCCGGCGCGACCGCGTGCAATTCGTGAGCCAGCGCGCCGACGCGCGCGTCGAACTCGGCGCTGATCTCTGTTGCGGCTAGGGTCATGTCCGCCTCCGGTGCTCGCTCGAGGTCGGACGATGCCGAAACCCGAGTCGGTTGTGCGCCGAGCATTCACCCGTTTTGTCAGGCGCGTGTGAGCTTGGATGCCATGAGTAAATAGTTCAAAAAGACTGTCCAGGACGATGTTTTCAGTAGGCATGAAGGCCGTCTGGAACGGGTCTCTATGATTCGTGCCGTGCTGGAGCTTGCCGATCAAACGCCACCAAATTTCAGCGCCGGAACCCGTCTCGAAGATCAAGCTGACGGCTTGAGACGATCCTCGGAGCGCTGACCTGACGATCCTCTGACGGGGTGGCTTTGTGATGCGTGCCGCACCTTGAAGGAGGTACGCCATGAACCGATCCCCATCGCTTTTTCGCAAGATCGTCCCAGTTTCGGCGGTCGCCGCGCTGGCTGGATTCGCTTTTCTGCACACCGCGCCGACCGCCGCCCAGACCAGCGATCAAGTGATCTTGACCTTCGCCACCGTCGGCGACTCGAGAGAAGACCCGACCACGCCCAACATCAGCGCCCAGGACAAGCTGTGGTTGCAGAACACGCGCGTCCTGACCCGGCAGGCGCGAGAGATCAGCGCGCAGAAGGCCAGCGTGCTTTTTTACAACGGCGACATGATCATGGGTTACACCACCGATACCAACACCCTCAACCGCCAGTACGCCTTCTGGCGCGGCGTGGTCGCGGGCTTGATGGAGACTGGAACTTACGTCGTGCCGGTTCCTGGAAACCACGAAGTTCAAGAAAAGGGCAAGGACGCCGCAGGCAAGGATTTCAAACTGGCGCGCCCCGGCAACGAGAACGCCTGGCGCGAGAACATGGGCGATCTGATCCTCAACCAGAACCTCTGGAAGACCATTCACGGCGAAATGCCCGTCGCCTGGGACATCAACAATGCGCCCGTCGTCGGTGGTCCGGACGGTATCCAGACCGATCAGAAGCAACTCTCGTACTCCTTCGATGCCAAGGGGCTTCACTTCGTGGTGATCAACACCGATCCCGTCGGCAACGACGCGCACGCGCCCGTCAACTGGCTGGCGTCTGACCTGGCGGCGGCCAAAGCTCGAGGCGTCAAGAACATCTTCGTCTTCGGACACAAACCGCTCGCGACCTACAAGTACAACGACAAGGTCGCAGCGGGCGGCGTTGATGTCAACGCGGACAACGCCAGCGCCGTCTGGGACGTGATCGAGAAGTACAACGCGACCTACTTCTGCGGTCACGAACACATCTACCACGCCATGCAGCCCGCCAAGGACAAAGGCGGTAAAGCCTGGGAAGTGATCGTGGGTTCCGGCGGATCACCGTTCGATGCCAAACCGGGTGACAGCCAGAATCCGAACGACCGCAAGTACGCCTGGGTCAAGGTTTCGGTCTACGGCAGCGGCAAGGTTCACGCCGACGCTTACGCCTTCGACGAGAACATGGGCTCGACCAGCGCGATTGAAAGCTGGGATCTCCAGTAGTTCAGCCGCGCCCTGAAAAGCCTTTCTGGACGCTCAGAACGGCGCGCCGAGGTGGGCGATTCGCCCACGAAACGCGCTTTTATGGTTCCTTCATGACAGACGAAACCATGACAGAGCGCCGTTAACTTCAGCCCGTTGCACCGGAGGCCGAATGATCCGACTCGAGCACGTCACGCACAGCTACGCGAACGGCACGCAGGCGCTGCGCGATGTCAGCCTGGAACTCTCCGGCGCGTCCTTCACGGTGCTGATCGGGCCATCAGGGGCGGGTAAAAGCACCTTGATGCGCGTGCTGAACGGCCTGGTCAAACCGACCCAGGGTCGCGTCTGGCTGAGCGATGTCGAGGTCTCGAGGGCTCCGGGTGCGCTGGTCAGGCGCGAACGGCGCAAGATCGGCATGGTCTTCCAGCAGTTCAACCTGGTGCGCCGATCCACCGCCCTGGAAAACGTGCTGCTCGGGCGGCTCGGCTACAACCCCGTCTGGCGCACGACCTTTCGGGCCTACACGCGCAGCGACCGGGAACTCGCCATGCGCTTGCTGGAGCGCGTCGGCATGGCCGATTACGCCTGGCAGCGCGCCGATACCCTGTCCGGCGGTCAGCAGCAGCGCGTCGGCATCGCGCGGGCGCTGGCGCAGGAACCCGAGTTGATCCTGGCGGACGAACCGATCAGCGCGCTCGACCCGAAGTCCAGCGAGCAGGTCATGGAGTTGCTGCGCAACATTCAACGCGAGGACGGCATCGCCGTGATCGCCAATTTGCACCACCTGGACGCCGTGCGCGAGTACGCCGAGCGCGTGATCGCGCTTCGCAAGGGCAGCGTCGTGTTCGACGGTCGGCCTGAAGCGCTGACCCCCGAGATCGCGCGCGAACTCTACTACGGCGAAGAAGACCGCGCCGAGCGCACGCACGAGGCCGGAATGTCGAACGCGTCCGTGATTCCGGCAGGATTCCCGATCTCTCCTGAGCCCAACGTGGCTCGTTTCGATATGGCGGACAGCTCGAGAGCGCTCTCGAGCCAAACGATAAGCATGGTCGCACGCAGCAAAAAGGAGTGGGAGCAATGAACAAACGAATCGTTGGGCTGGGCATCGGTATGGCCGCTGGTTTCGCATTTCTCGGTGGGTTGCTGGCGGGCTCGAGCAGCGCGCAGGATCGCACCGGCTGGCCGCAGGAAGTTCGTTACGCCGCCGTTCCCTCCGAAGCCAGCAAGGACGCGACCCAGCGTTACGCGCCCCTGATTGCGCACCTGGAAAAAACCCTCGGCGTCAAGATCAAGTTCCAGAACGGCGCGGATTACACCGCCGTGATTCTGGCTCAGAAAGCCAAACAGGTCGAACTGGCCGATTACGGCGCGAACTCGTACCTGGACGCGGTGGAGCAGACGGGCGGCAACGTCGAAGCCCTGGTGATCCCGGACAATGTCAAGGGCGGCGCTTCCTACAAGAGCATGATCCTGACCAAGGCCTCCGGCCCCATCAAGACCGTGGCCGACGCGAAGGGCAAGACCTTCTCGTTCGTCGATCCGGAGAGCACCTCCGGCTACCTGATCCCGAGCGTCTACTTCTACAAGGATCTCAAGGTCAAGCCCGAGGAATACTTCTCGAAGGTGATCTTCGCGGGCACCCACGAGAACTCGATCCTGGCCGTCGCCAAGGGAACGGTTGATGTCGGCGCGACCAACGATCAGAGCTACCAGCAGGCCATCGACAAGGGCGCGATCAAGGCCGACGAGCTGCGCGCCATCTGGACTTCCGCCCCGATCCCGAACGGCCCAACCGCGATCCGCAAGGATCTGCCTGAATCCTTCCGCAAGGCCGTCAAAGCCGCGTTCCTGGCGTTCAAGGACCCGGCGGGCATGGACGCCTTCAACATCAAGGGCTACATCAGCGTGGACGACAAGGATTTCAACCCGATCCGCGACGCCCGCGAAGTCAAGAAGAGCCTCGCGAAGTAAGCCCCGTCCCGGCTCGCGGGGGCGAGAATCCCCTCGGGTCTTGAATACGCAGCACCCGTTCTGGACGGTCTTCTCGAGATGTGAGAACACCGTCCAGAGCGCCAATTCAAAAGGACAACACCGGAAATGACCAATCCCAGCCTGCGCTTCGAGAATCAGAAATCCGTCAACATCAACCCGCCCGCCCCGGTCAGGACGAGGCTGTTCTGGAACCGCGCCATGTGGCTCACGATTCTGGCCGTGGTCGTCTGGGCGTACTTCGGCACGGAAATCAGTTTGCCCCGGTTGTTCAGTGGCCTTGGCGAAAGCTGGAAATTGCTGGCGGGCGAGGCCGACCGGCCCAATTCCGGGTTCTTTCCGCCAGATTTCAGGCGCTTCCCCGAATACCTGGCGCAGATGCTGTTAACGATCAAGATGGCGCTCTGGGGCACGCTGCTGGCCGTGATCCTGGCGGTGCCGCTGTCCATTCTGGCGGCCCGCAACACCAGCCCGCACCCGGTCGTGTACGTCGTGACGCGCCGGTTGCTGGATTTCATGCGCGGCTTGAACGAATTCGTGCTGGCGCTGGTGTTCGTGGTGGCGGTCGGGCTGGGGCCTTTTCCGGGCATTCTGGCATTGGCGCTTCACACGGCGGGCATTTTGGCGAAACTTTTTTCTGAAGGCATCGAGGTCGTGGATCACGGTCAGATCGAGGCCGTGCAGGCCACCGGCGCGACCCCGTTCCAGGTCTTCACGCACGGCGTCTGGCCGCAAGTCTTGCCGCACGTCGTCTCGATGACGCTGTACCGTTTCGAATCCAACGTGCGCGCCGCGACCGTGCTCGGCATCGTCGGCGCGGGCGGCATCGGGTTTTACATCACCGAAGCGATTCGCGGTTTCGATTTCCGCGCGGCCAGCACGATCATTTTGCTGATTCTGGTGTCGGTTTTCCTGGTGGATTCCCTGTCGTCCGCCGTGCGCCAGCGCCTGACCTGATCATGACGCTCGGGCGGTCAGATACGTTCGTGAGCGCGATCATGCCGAGCCTCGAGATGCAGAAACACCGTCCTGGACGCAATTTTTACCGTCTCGAGGAAGACTGTGTAGGACGGTGTTCCCGTTGAGCGCGACCTACTCGCCGGAGTTGCAATCCGCGACGCTGGGCACGCTCAACCGAGCGCCCGCGCAGATCGTCAAGGACTTCGTGGACGGCGTGCTCGAGGAACTCGAACGCGACCAGCACGAGGTGATCGTGCTCGAGAACCGCACGGGCCTGGTGATGCTGCCCGCCGTGGATAGCGCGCGCGGCACGACCTTTCACATCGGTGAGGTGCTGGTCAGCGAAGCCCGCGTGCGCGTCGGTGGGCGCGAAGGCTACACCGCCTGCCTGGGCCGCGATCTCGAGCAGGCGCTGGCCGTGGCGATCCTGGACGCGTGCCTGAGCAAAAACCTTCAGACTGCGCGGATCGCTGCCTTCATCGAGGATCAATCGCGCGCGCTCGAACTCGAGGACGAGCTGCTGCTCGAACGGGTCGAATCCACGCGCGTCGAGATGGAGACGTTCTAGGTGGTCAGGGGCCAGGAGTCAGAACTCAGGGGTCAACACCCGGTGCTTTCAAACACCGAATTGCGCGAGCACGGCACCTCGCAGGCGCTGATGTGGGCGCTGTCGCGTCCCGGAGAGATCAGGGGGTTCGCGTCCCGAGACGGCGATTCCACCGGGCTGGAAACCATCGCGGAGGCGCTGCTCGATCTCGAGGTCGGGTTCTTCTCGAATAGCGCGGAACTGCGGGCGGCGCTCTCGAGGACGGGCGCGCCGTTCCGGGACGTGAGCGAGGCTGACTACCTGTTCTTCTCGAGCCTCGATGCGGACGCGCTCGCGCAACTCGAGCGCGCGAACATCGGAACGCTGGTCTACCCGGATCAATCCGCGACCATCGCGATCGCCTGCGCCTTCGGTTCAGGCCCGGAGTTGCGTCTGAGCGGCCCCGGCATTCAGACCGAATCCAGCGCCCGCGTTCGGGGCGTGCCGGAAGCGTTCTGGATGCTCAGGAACCGCGTCTCGAGCTACCCGCTCGGCTGGGACGTGTTCCTGGTCGAGAAGACGGACGCCTCGAGCGCCCGCGTGCTGGGCGTGCCGCGCACGACGCTGATCAGCGTGCAAGACACGACCTCGAATGGTGCCGTCTGAGATGGCTTACGTCGCTGCCAGAGGCGGAGAGAACGCCATCCAGAGCGCGGAAGCCCTCTACCGCCTCCTGAACGGTGATTTCGACCGGGCTTTCGTCGAGGCGCTCGAGGCCAAGCTGCCGTACCTGCTGGATCGGATCATGGGTGAGGGTTCCCTGTACGCGCCAGACCTGGCCGCGCTGGCCCTGGCGCAGACGGGCGGCGATCTGTACGAGGCGGTGCTGCTGCTGCGCGCGTACCGCAGCACTCAGCCGCGCGTGGCCTACGCGCTGCCGGTTTCGCCCGATCACATGATCACGGTGCGGCGCATCAGTGCGGCCTTCAAGGACATTCCGGGCGGTCAGATTCTGGGGCCGACGCTCGATTACAGCCACCGTGTCTTGATGTTCGAGATGCTCGAGCAGATTTCTCCAGTCAGGCAACCTTTGATTTCTTCGGCTTCGCAGAGCCGCGCGCCCTCGAGCTACGCGTTCCTGGCGGACTGGCAGCGCGAAGTCGGGTTGCTCTCGCCCAAAACGGAATTGCCGATCGCGGACGTTCGGGACGCGGCCAGAATCCCGGACTTGACCCGAGAACCGCCCGTTTACCCCGCACCTCGGGCGCACCGGCTTCAGGCGTTGGCCAGAGCCGACACGGGCGGCGTGCTGGCGCTCGGTTACGCCAACATGCGCAACTACGGCGGCATTCACCCGACCGTCAATGAGGTGCGTCTGGCCTACGCGGACGTGCGCCTCGAACACCCGATCACCGGGGCGGCCTTCAGCGCGGGGCGCGTGCGGTTTTCGTCCGCAGAGGTCGTCACGAAGTTCACGACCAACAAGACCCCACCGGAACTTTCTTTGGGCTTCGCGGCCTGCCTGGGCTGGAACGAGACGAAATTGATCGCCGCCTCGATGCTGGATGTCGCCATGAGCCTGCCCAACCCGCACCCGGCCCACACCGAGGAATTCGTGCTGTCCCACACGGAACCCGTCGAAGCCTCCGGGTTCTGCATTCACTACAAACTGCCGCACTACGTGACCTTCGCCAGCGACCTGGATCGCGTGCGCAAGGCGCGCCAGGGCGGTTCGCTGGACGTTGATGCGCTCGAGGCCGCGCCGGAGTCCGAGCCGGTGGAGTTGAACAAATGAGGCTCGAGCATCAAGAACCGAACGGCTCGATGGCTCGAGGAGGGGCCGCGAGCCGCGAGCCGCAGGCCGCCAGAAAGACATCGCTCACGCGAGAAACGAGCCTTGGGTTTTCAGAAAGACCGTCCCAGACGGTATTCTTGAGTCTCGAGAAAACGCGTCCCAGACGGTGTTCTTTGTGGGGGATCGCGTGAGCCGCGTTTCAGACCTGGCGTTCGCGCGCCAGGATTACGCCTACGCGTTCCTGGATGCCTTCGCCAAGCGCGAGTTGCGGCGGCGCATGCTCAAGGCCATCGCCATTCCCGGATACCAGGTTCCGTACGCATCGCGAGAGGTTCCGATGGCTCGCGGCTGGGGCACGGGCGGCCTGCAGGTCACGCTGGCGCTGGTCGGGCCAACGGATGTCGTGAAGGTCATCGACCAGGGCGACGACGACAGCGTCAACGCCGCCAACCTGCGGCGTTTCATCGCGCGCATGACGGGCGTGCAGACCACCACGGACGCGATGGCCGCCACGCTGATTCAGTCGCGCCACCGCATCCCGGAAGAAATCTTGCAGGAACACCAGGTGCTGGTGCTGCAGGTGCCCGTACCGGAAGTCCTTTCCGGCGTGGAACCCAGTTACGCCAAAGCCCGCGAGATGCACGCCGACGCCGATTACGCCCTGTTGTGGCTCGGGCTCTACGAGGATCTGGTCAAGTACCGCGAGGTCACGCACGGCTCCGATTACCCGGTCATGGTTCACGCGCGCTACGCCATGGCGCCCAGCCCAATCCCGCGCTGGGACACGCCCAAACTCCATCAGGCCGCGCACCTGACGATCCTCTCGGCGGGTCGCGAGAAGCGCCTGTACGCCGTGCCGCCCTACACGAACGTGCTACCGATCGAGTTCGAGGACGTGCCGTTCCAGGTCGAGGATCAAGGCGATTGGGTGGACGCCAGCAACGGCGCGCGGCATAAATTCATGAACGAGATCCCCTTGGAAGGTGGCGCGTCCCGCTACGAGGTCTCCGATTCCGGCTACCGCGACAAGCTCAGTCAGCGCGTCCAGGGCGAGGTCGTCCGGATCGGGCAGACGTATTTCGACGACGATGGCGCGTTCTACATCGAGGGCTACTTGAAGGATCAGGATGCCTAACCCGTTTCCACGCGGGGTTGATCTCGAGAATACCGTCCTGGACGCATTCTCTGAGTACCGTCCCGGACGGTCTTCGAAAGGTTCACCGTGACGATGCTGCAACCGATTCCGCTCGAGCCACCGCGATTGATCGAAGCCAGCCCGATCCTGCGCGCGGTCGGCCTGTGCAAGCGCTATGAAACCTCCAACGGAACCGTGCAGGCGCTCCAGGATGTGAGCCTGCACGCTTACCCCGGCGAGGTGCTGGGCATCGTCGGGGAATCCGGCAGCGGCAAGAGCACGGTTCTGAGGCTGCTGAACCTCGAAGAGAGCGCCGACGCGGGATCGTACTCGCTGATCGCCGACGGGCTCAAAGGGCGCGACCTGTTCGCCCTGAACCGCTTCGAGCGGCGCGAGGCGCGCGTGCGGCACATCGGGATCGTGTACCAGAACCCGATGCTGGGCTTGCGGATGCGATCCACCTCGTCCGGCAACGTGGCCGAACGCCTGATCCTGGCGGGCGAACGGAACTTCGCGGGCTTGCGCCGCGCGGCCCGCGCCTCGTTGCAGGCCAGCGAGTTCCCGCTTTCGCGCATGGATGACTGGCCCGCGCGGCTTTCGGGCGGCATGCAGCAGCGCGTGCAACTCGCCAAGGCCATCGCCTTAGAGCCGACGCTGCTCTTGCTGGACGAACCCACGACTGGATTGGATGTGAGCGTTCAGGCGCTCGTGCTGGACACCCTCAAGCGCCTTCAGTTCGAGTACACCATGACGATGGTGCTCGTCTCGCACGACCTGGGCGTGATCCGCACGCTCTCCGACCGCGTGATGGTCATGCGCGCCGGGCGCGTGGTCGAATCCGGCCTGACCGATCAGGTCTTGGAAGACCCGCAGCACCCCTACACGCAACAACTCGTCCACGCGAAGCTTTGAGCGGTCGAAGGGAAACGGCACCTTCTCGAGAGGGTGGCTCGAGAAAAAATCGGTTGCGGCACAGGTTTTGCAGCGCCCCCATACCAAGAATCCGAGTGCGTCTCGAGCACCCAGGTGCTCAGAACACCGTCCTGGACGCAAATCGAATCTCGCGTGCTGAACGGTGTTCTCGCATGCTTGGCTCAGTTCGGGAACGCCGTCTGGGTCAACAAAAACTGTGCGAATCTGACTTTTCTACCGTCCTGGACTGCATTCTCGAGACATATTCATGACAGTTCGCGACTACAACGTTGTGAATGAAGATCGGTCTGATCGCGGATGTGCACGCGAACCTGCACGCGCTCAAGGCGGTGATCCATTCCCTGGAGGAGGAGGGTGCGGAATTCACGCTCTGCGCGGGCGATCTGGTGTGCTACGGCGCGCAACCGTCCGGCGTGATCAAACTGATGCGAGAACGCGGCATCCCGAGCGTCTGCGGCAATTACGATTATGCCGTCGCGCACGACCTGGAAACGGCCAGCCGCACGCCGTCCAGCCCGCGCAACGAGCCCCTCAAGCGGGCCGCCTTGCGCTGGACGCTCGAGAACGTCCTGCCGGGAGACAAGCGCTACCTGGCGAGCCTGCCGTGGGTCATGCGTTTCAGCTTCGAGGGCCTGCACGTGGCCGTGGTACACGCGGGATTGGAGTACCTGGATGCCTGGTACGAACCCGAGTACCCGCAGGCGATGGAGCAACTGGCGCGCCGGGTGGACGCAGACGTGATCGTGATGGGTCACACGCACCGCGCTTTTGCCCACCGGGTCAGCTCTCGGGCGATGGTCAATCCGGGCGCGGTCGGGCGCAGCCTGGACGGGGACACGCGCGCCTCCTTCGCGCTGCTGGACACGGACACGCTCGAGATCGGATTTCACCGGGTGCGCTACGATCTCAAGGGAGCCGTGCGGATGATCGAGAAAAGCGGTATGCCCCTCGAGATCGCTCGGTTGGTCGAGCGGGGCGCGCGCCGGGTCGAACAGCTCGAGCCGCAACCGAAAAACGCGACGTTTGAATCCGAAAAAACCGTCCAGGAGGCCGTACTGTGAGCTTGCTGCGTCTCGAAGGGCTTTCCAAACACTTTTTCATTCACGCCATCGGGCGCGAGGTCACGGCATTCGACCGACTCGAACTCTCGCTGGAACCGGGCCGCTTCGCGCTGGTGACGGGACCGAACGGCGTCGGTAAAAGCACCCTGCTGCGCTGCCTGTACCGCTCGTACCGCTCTTCCGGCGGTGCCGCGCTCTACGATTCCGAGCGCGGTCAGATCGACCTGGTGCGCGCCGCCGACGAGGACATCGCCTGGTTGCGCGACTTTGAAATCGGTTTTGTGACGCAGTTCCTGCGACCCCGACCTCGGGTCAGCGCCCTGGAACTGGTGGCCGAACCCCTGCTGCACGACGGTCAGACCCGCACCAACGCGCTCGAGGTGGCGGCCTCGATGCTCGGCGCCTTCGATCTCAAGGCTGAACTCTGGCAGGCGTACCCCACGACCTTCTCCGGCGGCGAACAACAAAAAGTCAACCTGGCGCGCGCCCTGATCCGCCCGCGCCGCCTGCTGTTGCTGGACGAACCCACGGCCTCCCTCGACGCGATCGCTCGGGCCGCCCTGTACGCGCGCCTGGAAGTCCTCAAGCGCGAGGGCGTGGCGATGATCGGCGTGTTTCACCACCCGGAAGATGTCGAGGGATTGATCGATCAGCGCCTCGAGATCGCGCGCCCCGCCAACCAATCACCCGCCGATCAACGCGAGCTCGAGGAGGTCGCGCGTGTGGCTCACTGACGCGCAACTGGTGCTGCCGGATCGCGTCGCGCAGGGTTCCATCCGGCTCGAGGAAGGCGTGATCGCCGAGATCGCGCCGGATCGTCCAACGCGCCTCACCGGACACGTGATTGACGCGCGCGGCCTGAGCATCATTCCGGGCATCGTGGACATTCATGGCGACATGATCGAACGCGAACTCGAGCCCAGACCCGGCACGTTCTTCCCGGTCGAACTGGCCCTGCAGCAGCTCGACCAGCGCCTCGCGGCCAACGGCATCACGACCGCCTACGCCGCGATTGCGCTGGCGGACGGGCCGGGCTTGCGCTCCGAGGAACGCGCCAGAAGCCTGATCGCATCCGTCAACGCCGCGCGCGACCAGCTGAGCGTGGATTTGCGCGTTCACGCTCGCTTCGAGGTCAGCCTGCCGTCCGGCACGGCGCTCCTGGCCGATGGCCTGTCCGCCGACCAGATTCACATGGTTTCATTGATGGATCACACGCCCGGTCAAGGGCAATTCCGCGACCTGGAAACCTACATCGAATACATGACCAAATGGCTCGGCGGCGACCGCGAACGCGCCAGGGAAACAGCCACGGCTGGCCTGGGCACGCCCGTGTCCTGGGATGTGGCCCACGAAATAGCGCGGCTCGCACAATCCCGCAACGTCCCGCTCGCGTCTCACGACGACGACACACCAGAAAAAGTTTCCGTCATGCACGCCCTCAATACGACCATCAGCGAATTTCCCGTGACCCTCGAGGCCGCGCTCACCGCCAAATCGCACGGCATGTTCGTGGCGATGGGCGCACCGAACGCCCTGAGGGGAGGTTCTCATTCCGGTAACCTCAACGCCCTGGACGCCATCCGCGCCGGAGCAGTTGATCTGTTGTGCGCCGACTACCACCCCGCGTCGCTGGTGCAGAGCGCCTTCGCCATCGCCCAATCCGGCCTGCTGCCGCTCGAGCGCGCCATCCAACTGATCACCGAAAACCCCGCCCGGTCAGCCGGACTGACCGACCGGGGACGGCTCGAGGTCGGGCTGCGCGCCGACCTGAACATCATCGATTCCCGCACCCTGCCGCGCGTCCGAGCCACCATCCGTCAGGGACGCACTATTTACAGTGACGGCTCCCTGCCGACCCTCGAGCCGCAAACCTTCGTTCAGATTTGAAACCCGAAACTCAATCTCGGATCGTACTCGCGTACAGATTCGCCGCTCGCGCTCGTAATCCTTCAGCCTGTTCTAACGCCGCCTCGAGCGCGACGCCCGAAAACGAATGCTCGAGCTGCTTGAGCGCAGTCCGCAATGATTCCACCTCTGCAACTTGCGCATGCCTCCGCTCTAAATTCGAGAGGATCGTCGCCACCTCGAACAACGCATCGCGCGACCTGGATCTCGAGACAGGCACCATGCCACGGTGCAACACGATCACTGCGGGGCGTTCATCGTTGCGCTGCTGCCTCATGGGTTGACCTCCACCGGGAATCCTCGAAAGGATCAGCATCATTCAACATCGCGCTGCCGTCTGACAATATCCGAGACCGCTTTTCAAGAACGGGTTCAAAAGTCATCCGAATGTCATCTCATAGATGAATTTTCGTTTCAATCCCCAGCATGTCTCAGAATCTCAAGTCTATCGAAGCTGTTTTTGTGTCGCTGACGGTTTAACTCCGGGCCGAGCCTTTCCAGTTCATTCAAAGTTGACACCCTCGTACTGGACGGCTATCCTCTTATGGCCTGGGCCGGGATGGC
>CAXTKV010000061.1:10967-24288 GCA_964244895.1 uncultured Deinococcales bacterium | reverse complement strand
GCGCGCGAATTCTTTCGCGAGCGGCGTCCGTCCGGCGCGCAGTTCGGCCACGCGTGTGCCGTTGGCGGCGATCCGTTCGGATTGCACGGCGGCCTCGCGCTCCAGACGATCCAGCAGTTTCGAGGCGGCCCGGAAGGCCGCTTCGCGTTCGGCGCGTTCGGGTTCGAAGCGCTCCATGCGCGCGGCGATCTCGAGGAGTTCGAGCTGGGATGATTCCAGTTCCCGCTCGAGCGTCTCGCGTTCGGCGGTGATGGCGGCCAGACGGGACTGAGCGACGGCGGATTCGCGCTCCAGGGATTCGCGGGAAACTCGGGCCAGGCTCAGGTCTGCGGCCCACCGAGATTCCAGAGCTTGCAGCTCCTGGACGCTCGTTCTGGCTCGCTCGAGCGCGGCTTGCAGGGCGGCCACGTCGTCGATCGGTTCCGTGGGCGCAACGGGAGCCTCGAGGCCGCTCAAACCATCGGCCTCTCGCTCGAGGCCGTCGCGTTCGCGCTTCGCCCCCGTGAGTCCAGCGTCGGCGGCGCTGGCGCGTTCCCGCAGGGCGCGAACTTGACCGTTCAGGCGCTCGAATTCGGCGCTCAGGCGAGTCAGATCGGATTGAGCCGTCTCTCGAGCCAGCCGCAAGCCTTCCAGGTCGGCGCTGGTCGATTGAATCGAGTTTGAGAGCCTCTGGCTGAGGTTTTCGGTGGCGGCGATCTCGAGCCTGAGCTTGGCGATCTCGTCATTGAGCGTGGCCACGCGGTGGCGATGGAGCGCGCGCTCGAGCGCGGAGGCTTCCGCCGTCAAACTGGCGTGTTCCGTCGCAGCGGCGGCCTCTTTTTCCAGCCGGGCGACGCGCGTGCGGAGTTCCACGGCCACATCCTCGAGCCGTGAGAGGTGCAGTCGCGCCTGCTCGAGCCGGTCGATGGTCTGGGCGCGGCGGTGGGTGGCGCGAGACAGGCCCGCCGCTTCCTCCAGGTAACCGAGCATGGTTTCGGGATCCGCGCCGATGACCGCGCCGATCTCGCCCTGACCGACGACCGCCAGACCGCCCGGCCCGAGCCCGGAACCGCGCAGCACCTCGTGCAGGTCGCGCACGCGAACCGTCTTGCCCGCCAGTTCCAGTTCGGATTCGCCGTCGCGGAACAGGCGCCGCGAGATGCTGACGCCGCCCGACTGAAGATCCTCGAGTTCGAGCTGCACTTCGGCCAGGTTGAGCTGCGCCTTGCCCAAGGAGCCGTGAAAGATCAATTCGCTGGCGTTTCGGGCGCGCAACTCCCGGGTGCGGGCCGTGTGGGACGCCCAGCGGATGCCTTCGATGACGTTCGATTTGCCCGAACCGTTCGGCCCGACGACCACGTTGACGCGCGGGCTGAACTCGAGGCGCACCTTTTCGCCGAAGGATTTGAAGCCGCTGATCGTCACCGACCGGACGCGCATGCTCACGGGCATCGTCCGGGACGCAGATCAAAAACGCTGTGCTGGACGGTGTTGCTGGGCATCAGCTCCCCCGACAGGTTTTCAAGCTGAAGGGCTCGGTCGTCTCGACGTGCCCGCCGATGGTCTCGGTCGGTTTGCCGTCCAGCAGGTACTGCACCGCTTTCGCGCCGTCCAGTTCGAGCACGGTGTTGGCCAGACCGCAGATCATCAAAAATTCGCCCGCCGTGCCGAGCTGATTGGTCGTCCAGCGTTTTGGCAGATCGATGTACACCGTCCCGGCCTTGGCGAAGATCGTCGGTTCGGGCAGGTTCTGCACCGCGATCAACGGCAGCGCCCCCTGCGAGGTCGGCCCGGCGATCCAGGCGTTGACCGCCGCGCTGGCGCGATCCGCCAGCGCGCTCCCGGAGACGGGCACGCCGCGCGTCTCGATGGCGAAACTCTGGGCGTCCGGGCTGGCGAAATACAGGCGCAACGGGACTTCCGCCTTGCGCGGCCCCTGCTCAAACTCGAGGATCGAAGGGTCGATCGGCGTCGAGACGGGGCGCTCCTGCACCAGCCGCACCAGCAGCAAGCCCGCCACGGCGATCACCGCGACCACATTGAACGGCGTCGAGGCCAGCCAGATCAGGCGTCGGATCACGCCGGCAACCCCATTCACGGCTTACCCGTGGCGGGCGCGGGTTGCGCGCTCGAGGGTGGAGCTGGCGTACTCGAGCCGGGATTGGTGGCGCGGCGCGGCAGGGAAGGCGCGAGGTGATCGAGCAAACCCGCCGCGATGGCCTGCGCCATCCGTTCGAGTTCCTTGCGGCTCGAGAGGCGCTGTCGGTCGGCGTCGCTCGAGAGCCAGCCGAGTTCGATCACGACCGCCGATTTCGGCGCGTGCGAGAGCAGCACCTGGCTGGCGGTGGTCAGGGCCTGAATCGGAATTTTGGGCTCTGAGAGCGCCTGTACCCGCCCGAGAATTGCGTCGGACAGAGCTTCGCCGGCGTCGGCGGGCGAAAGGAAATGCTCGAGCAGCTTGCGGCGAGGATCGCTGGCGGGGTCGGCCAGGGCTTGCCGTCCAGCGCGAAGAATACCGTCCAGGGGGGCGTTCTTGTCGAGCGAGTAGACCGCCACACCCGAAGCGCTGGCGCCGGGCAATCGAGAGAGGTGGAGGCTGACGAAGGCGTCCGAGGCGATCAGGCGCTCGCGGCGCGCCACGAGGCTCGGGTCGGAATCGTCCGTCCGGGTGTAACGCACCGTCACGCCCCGATTCGACAGGTTCTGCCCGATCAGCCGAGCCATGCTCAAGGCGATGGTTTTTTCGATCAGGTTGCCTTCGACCACACCCAGATCCGAACCGCCGTGGGCAGCGTCCAGCACGACCACCACGGGCCGAGCCTCGAGCGCCACCTCGGGGCGGTCGTAGGCTGGACCGACATCGATCGCGACGCGCCCTTTGGCGGTGGCGGCGTCCGCGCCCGGCGCGACGGGCAGGGCGAAGGCGCGAAAACCCGAATCTTTGGGCAACCTGATTCTGGCCTCGAGATCGTCGCCGACGGTGCGAACCTCGACTTCCTTGATATATGTACCATTGACCGCGTAACGCACCGGTTCGCCGCGCGCGTTGCGTACGGTCACGACCGCGTCTTCGCCCTCGACCCGAGCCGTGAAGCTCGCCTGGTGCGAGAGCTCCAACACGGCGCGATCCGCGTTTGCGCCCGTGGATTGCGAGACTTCCTTGAGCTGCGCAGACGAAAAGACCACCTTGATCTGAGATCCAGCGTCCTGCATGCTGCCGCCGAACGCCTCGACGACCGCCCGCAACGGCACGACGATCTCGCCGCCCGAGTAGCCCGCCGCCGGGCCGCTCCCCGGCGAGCCGTTGACGCTCAGGGCGCGGTTGTAACGAGAGGCTTCCAGCGCCGTATCCGCCAGGCTCAGGCGCAAAACGGTTCCGCCGAGCGTCAGGTTGATCCAGTCGCGCCCGACCTGCACCTCGAGCCCGAGCGCCTGCGCCAGATCGTCCGCCGGGACGTAACCCACGCCGAAACCGCCGGGGAAGCTCGCCTTGAGGGTCGAATTGAGCACCAGCACGTCCTTGCTGGCGGCCTGCGCGAACGCCACCGCGATCAGGGCCGCGACCGAAAGCACCAGCGCGAGCATCGCCGCTCGAGCGATGTTCACCGGTAGCCTTCCATTTCGCGTTTGACCTCGCGGGCGCGATCCGATTCGCGCTTATCGTGCAGCTTCTTGCCGCGCGCCACGGCGACCTCGAGTTTGGCGCGACCGTTCTTGAAGTACATCTTGACCGGCACGACCGTCAAACCCTTGTGGGTGATGTTGATCCGCAGGTCGCGCAATTCGCTCTTGTGCAACAGCAACTTGCGATCACGGCGCGGTTCGTGGTTGTTGTAGGACGCCTTGTCGTAGGGCGGAATGTAGAGGCCCTCCAGGTAGAGTTCCTGACCGTGGAAGCGCGCGAAGGCATCGCGGAAGTCCACCCCGCCGGTTCGGATGCTTTTGATCTCCGTCCCAGTCAAAGCGATGCCCGCCTCGAAGCGTTCGAGCAGCTCGTATTCGAATCCCGCGCGCCGGTTGGCGTACACGCTGGGCATTGTAACGCGAAAATCTGAGGGCGCCCACATCCGGGGCGCTGTGGCGAACGACGTTTGTGGATGGACGAATCGGTTCGGGATCGTCCGCGACGATGATCTCGCGAGCGCGGCCTTCGGCGCGAGCGCGGATTTAGACATGCCCGATCTCGA
Organism: uncultured Deinococcales bacterium; assembly: GCA_964244895.1. Lineage (GTDB taxonomy): Bacteria > Deinococcota > Deinococci > Deinococcales > JAAFIG01 > CAXTKV01. The sequence continues at coordinate 20,122 of CAXTKV010000061.1, read as the reverse complement.
GCCCGCGAACGGCGAACCGTTCAGTGCAGGACGCAGAGAACACCGTACAGGACGGTCTTTATGGGGCATCGGTCGAGGGATTTCAGTCCGCGCTGATGCGTTGCGCGAGACACGAGATCGAAACGGTCGCGATCAAGGGCGTCTGTTCTGGCCCCGCGGCTCCCGTGGCCCGCAGCCTTCTGAATCAGCCTTCAGAATCCGTTGACAACCCGCTCGCGAGAATCGACCCATGAAGATCCGTGGAACGGTCGGCAACGGGCTGGGTGGCGGCACCAAACTCGAATTAGAGTGGCTGGACGCCGAACTCAGCGGGCGGCTCGGTGGTCGCGCGTTCGGGCACGAGGTGCTCGTGACGGTCGGCTCGAACACCCACGGTCGGGTCGGGGGCGATCGATTGGGTTTCGACCTGCGCGGCCTCGTATCGCCCAGCCGAATTCGGTTGCGGCTGGGTGGCGACCACAACGGCCACGACCTCGACCTGATCCTGAGCGACACCACCGCCACCGGGCGGTACGGCGGCAGAATTTTCGGCAAGGACGTGCGGCTCGAGCGCAAGGGCGGCTGGGTGCACGGTCGCGTCGGAGGGCGAACCAACGCCGAGGAGGTCAGCCTGTTCGGTGACGCGCCGCTCGAGGTGCTGGCGCTGGTCGCGATGATCGCCGTCAAGGCCCGCGACGACGACGCATCCGGCGGGTAGTCGAGATCCCTTCGGGCTTTGGGAGGTCGGGCGAGCACCGTCACACTGCGGCGCGCCGTCCCGCGCCGGGCTCAAAGAGTATCGTCCAGGACGGTGTTCTAGGGATAAAAGGCTCGCCAACCGCGACGGTTCGCGCCCGATATACTCGAGCGCGATGCGAGCGGCGACCGAACCAGGCAAGCACCGAAGTCGCGCGGACGGGAGCGCGGTCGCGGGACTCGTGATCTCGAGTGCGGCAGCGCTGACGGCGGGCGCGGTGGCGGCGCTGGGCTCGACGACCGGGACGCCGGTCGCGGGCCCGGCCATCGTGCTGGGTGCGTGCGGGCTGGGCGCGTGCGTGCTGCTCGTCTCGATGCTGAGTTTGCCCTCGGTGCCGTGGGTGGGGCGCTGGAGGAACCTGACGCTCGGCGCGATCATTCCGGCAATTGGACTGGCCAACGCGCTAGGCGGCTGGACGAATCTGATGCCGGGGCTGGTCGGCCTCGCGAGCGTCGCGTTTCTGCTCGGGCGCTCGAGCCAACTCCCGCGCCGGGTCGAGGCGAACCTGTGGGGCTGGGTGCTGGTCTTGCCCGCGATGCTGCTGTTGGTGGTCTGGCACTTCGCACCAGCCCTTTTCGCGCTGGTGCAATCTTTTTTTGACAACCTGAACTTCGTTTCCTCCGCCAGGTTCGCGGGGCTCGAGAATTACGCGATCCTGGTGCGCGATCCGTTGTTCTGGAAGAGCCTCCTGAACACCTTCTGGTACGTGATTCTGACCGTACCCATCGGGATTCTGCTCGCCACGCTGCTGGCGATCCTGTTAAATCAGAACGTGCGCGGTCTGGCGGCCTTCAGGACAATCTATTTTTTGCCCTACATCACCGCCCTGACGGCGGCGGCGGCGGTCTGGAAGTGGATTTTCAACTCGGAATTCGGGTTGCTGAACGCGATTCTGAACACGCCCGGAGCGCCGTGGCTCGAGAATCCGAACGGCGCTCTGGCGCTCGTCGCGAGAAATTTCGGGCTCGAGCTTCCCTCCGCGCTGCACGGCCCGAGCGTCGCGTTGATCTGCGTCGCGGTCATGGGCATCTGGCATCAGCTCGGTTACGCGGTCGTGATCCTGCTGGCCGGGTTGCAGAACGTGCCGCGCGAGTACTACGAGGCCGCCAGCCTGGACGGCGCGAGCTGGTGGGACGCGGTGCGCCACATCACCTGGCCGCTGTTGTCACCGACGACGTTCTTTCTGGCGGTCACGGGCTTGATCGGATCGTTTCAGGTCTTCACGCAGGTGCTGGTGCTGACGCCGGGTGGCGGCGCGCTGAACGACACGCTGACGGTCGTCAAGTACCTCTACGACAAGGGCTTCCGGGACGGGCAGTTCAGTTACGCCAGCGCGATGGCCTTCGCGTTGTTCGCCATCGTGTTTGGGCTGACGCTGGTGCAGAACCGCGCGCTGTCCAGGCGGGTCAATTATGAGCAGTAATCCGGGAAAGACCGTCCCGGACGCATCCTTAAAAACGCGTACTGGATGGTGTTTCTCGTGAGTCGAGGATCAGTGCGGCTCAATGCACCGCGACACAAGGCATTCACCGCGCAGTACGCGCTGGCGCGGGGAGCGCTGTACGCGGCGCTCGGGTTCGGGGCGGTGGTGATGGCCTTCCCGTTCGTGTGGATGCTGATCACGTCTTTTCAGTCCAGTCAGGAATCCTTGCAGCCGCGCCCGGTCTGGTGGCCGAACCGCTTGCGCCCCGCGAACTGGATCGCGGCGATGGCGCTCGGGAATCAGGCTGGGGATGCCATCTGGGGTGGCCTCGCGCCGGGGAAGACGCTAACGCTCGAGCTGCGCGCGAAGGGTATCGGCGCTGGGAACCTCCGGGCGAGCGTACCGGACGCGTCCGCCGGGGCATCGCTGTTCTCTCGGGCCGCGAGCGGCAGCGACGGCCCGCGCGTGAGCGTCTCGAATCCGAGGCGCGAGGGCGATGAAACCGTCTGGGACGTGACGCTCGAGAACGCGAGCCGTGAAGCCCTGAGCAAACTGCCGTTGAAGATCAACCTGCCGGACGGGTATACCCAAGCGCGCACCGTGCTGCCGCCCGACCGAACCGGGCGCGACGACGCGGGCGCGGTGCTGGAATGGCAGAACCTCAGTCCGGGCGGGCTGGGGTACATTTTTGAGAATTACGGCGACGCGCTGCGGACGGCTCCGTTCGGGCGATACCTGCTGAATTCGCTGATCGCAGCCGCCTCGAACGTGGTTTTCGGAACCGTCATCGTCTGCCTGGCCGCTTTTGCTTTCGCCCGGATCGAATTCGCGGGGCGAGACCTGGCGTTCACGCTGATCCTCTCGAGCCTGGTGATTCCCGGCGAGATGCTGTTGGTGCCGAACTTCGTGACCGTCTCCAGGTTGGGCTGGACGGACACCTACGCCGGCTTGATCGTGCCGTGGGTGGCGAGCGTCTTCGGGATTTTCTTGCTGCGCCAGTTTTTCCTGTCCCTGCCCGCCGAACTCTTCGAGGCCGCCCGGCTGGATGGCGCGAGCTACGGCACGATGCTCTGGCGCGTCGCGCTGCCGCTGGCCCGACCGGGCCTGGTAACCTACGCCATATTTTCGTTTTTGGGCTCGTGGAACGCGCTGATCTGGCCGCTGATCGTCACCAGCAAAGAGGACATGCGCACCCTCCAGGTCGGGCTGCAGGCGTTCATCGGCGAGGCCGGATCGAACTACGGTCAGTTGATGGCCGCCTCGATCATGGTGATCCTGCCGATCATCGCCGGGTTCTTGCTGGCGCAAAAGCAGTTCATCGCGGGCGTGGCGCGCAGCGGATTGAAGTAGGAATACCGGCCCGTGAATCGCAGGATCTTTTGTGGGGAAAACGGCGCGCTCGCGCAAAAACGGTGTCTCGAGGCCGAAAGCTCGCGTCTGCGACCCGAGCCGTGCGGGCAGCATCGAGCAAACACCGTCCAGCACGCAAACTGTGAAATGCGTGCTGGACGGTGCCGTTTCTGTGTCGGCTCGAGGCGTTGACTGAAGCGAGTTGCGCCGCGTTCAGCGCTTGATCGGCTCGAGGTAGACCTCGAAGCTCTTGTTGCGCGGCAAGCTGACCTTACCTGCGGGCGAGGTGTAGGTCTTGAAGTTCGGCGCGGAAACCGAGTAGGTGTAGCTGCCCTGCCCGAGATCGCCAAAGAGCTTGTCCGACGTGCCGGAATCGAGTTTCTGACCGTCCTTGAAGAGCGTGATGCTCGAGGTCGGAATGTTCTGCTTGGTGTTGGTGAAGATTCGCAGTTTGCATGGACATTTGGCGTTGCTGGCGCCGGTCAAACCCGCCTTGACGGTCAGCGTGCGGCTGGCGAGCGCGTCGGGTTTGCCGGGCTGGCGCAGTTCGTAGGTGTAGATGCCGGGCTTCGTGCCGGGTTTTGCGCCGTCGACGACGGAACTCCATTGACCGTCCGCCCCGACGGTCGCGGTCGCGTACTGCGCGATGGGTTTACCGGGTGCGCTCTGCCAGATCTCGAGCTTCTGGCCGGGCGTTCCGATGCCCTCGAGGATGTAAGACTGCGCATCCAGGGGTTCGTCGGCGGCGGGCGCGGTGAAGCTCGCACCAGAGGGGCTCGCGAGGTTGAGTTTGAGCGCCACCGGGGCCGAACTGGCCGCGACCGAGCCGTCTGCGGCCAGCGAATCCGCGACCAGCCTGAGGTCACCCGCCAGCCCCTTCAGGTCGGCGCTGGCGTTCCAGGTGCCGTCCGCACCGACGGCGACCGGGCCGAAGGTTTTATCCCCGAGCCGGAGTTGCAGGCTCGAGTTGGGCGCAGCCGTGCCGCTCAGTTTGAGCGGCGAAGCGGTGATCTCGCTCGAGGCGAGCGGATCGATGCTGGGCGCGGTCATGGCGGCCATCCCGCCGAAGAGGCGCAGCGGGCAGACGATCAGCCACAGCAGGAAAAACGCGAGCGCGATCAGCGCCGTCCAGAGGTTCCAGGCGGTCCACGGGTCGTTGCGGGTCTGCGTCATGATTCCCTCTCCTCTGCGCCCAGTGCGCGAGCCTGCGCGATCCAGGCGACGGGTTCGATGCGTTCCCAGGGTTGCGGATTGATGATCTCGCGCAAGCGCTCGGGGCTCGCGGCGGCCAGTTCGGCGAAGCTGAAGATCTCGGCGCGGTTCAGGCGGCCCTCGAAGACCTCACCGATGCCGTCGATCCGCCAGAGTTGATCGCGGTGGCGCTTGCCCGCATCGATAAACTCGATCTGAGCCTGACCCGTAGCGAACAACCCGGCTTCGGTGACGCAGCCGCCCATGCCGTCCCTGCCGATGATTTCTTCGAGTTGTTCGCTCGAGCGTTGCGCGAGTTCCTCGAAACTGTAGATGTTCGCGGCGTAGAGCGCCCTGGCATCGCTTTCGGAAACACCCGTCAGACGCTCAAACCGATCGGCGCGGCGACCCTTGACGACGATGATCTCGCCGCGAGCGTACTCGGCGGCCTCGCGGCTGATCAGGCCGTAATCCAGGTCGGCGGCCTCGAAGATCTCGCGCAACCGGCCTTCGGGCGTGCGCGCCAGATCCTCGAAGAGGTAGATGCCCGCGCCGTACAGGCGGCGCTGTTTGGCGTCACCAATTTGGGTCATGACCTCGAAGCGGTCGCGGCGCTGAGATTCCGCGCGTCGCAACTCGCCCCTCAAGCGATCGAGTTCGCCTTCGGCATCCGAGAGCCTGCCGCGCACGACCTTCTCGCGCTCGCGGTTCGGGCGTTTGCCCTGCGCGTAGGCTCCGGCCTCGGTGATCCAGAGTTCGACCTCGGTGCGGTTCTCCGCTCCCGCGATCTCCATCAGGCGCTCGACTCCGGTGGCGGCCAGTTCCGCGTGGGTGGTGATTCCAGCGTCGTGCAGGCGTTTTTCGTAGACCTCCCCGATTCCGGTGATTCGCACCAGCCGCTCGAGCGCGCGGGCGCGTTTGAGCGGCGTCTCGCCGCGCGCCAGCAAGGCGGCGTCATCGGTCCAGTGTTCAAACTCGATTTTTTGCCAATCTTCGGGCTTGATGATCTCGCGCAAGCGCTCCGAAGGCAGCTGAGCCAGTTGCCCGAAACGCACGATGCCCGCCGCGTTCAAGCGTTTAGCGAAGACCGCGCCGATACCGTCCACCCTGGTTAGGTCGTCGGGCGTGCGGCGCGCCTCCTCGAGTTCGGTTTTCAGACGCGCGATCTCGGCGCTCGAGTTTGAGAGTTGAGCCTCGAGCCCCTGAAGGCGCAGGCCGTGGCCGGCGCGCTCCTGTTCTCGCGCGGTGCGTTCCGATTCGTGATCGAGTGCGCTCGCCTTCAGGCTGCGAATCTCGTGCTCGAGTTGTACGGCGTGCTCCTGAACGGACGAGAGTTCTGCGAGCCTGGCGCTCAGGTTCGCGTGCTGGGACTCCAGCAAGGCCAGTCGCGCCGCACTCGCCTGCGCGCCCACCAGCCCGGCTCGGGCCTTTGAAAGTTCCCCCTCGAGCTCCGAGACGCGCCGCGCGGCGGTGTCGTCTTTCGGCGCGGCCTCGAAAGCCCTGAGCTGTCGGTCGCGGGCGCCCAGCTCTTCTTGGAGTTTCAGGGCGCGCGCCTGAAAACCCTGCGCCAGGTTGAGCTGACCAGCCAGATCGAAAAGGTCGTTCTCGCGCGCGGAAAGCTCGCTCTGGATGCGGGCGCGGTCGGCCTCGACGCGCTCGAGCCGGGCGTGCAGTTCAATCAGTTGCGGCTCGAAATTCCCAGGCTTGGCCCGACCCAATTCCAGGTCGGCGACGCGGGTTCGCAGCGCCTTCAGCTCCGAGTCTCGCACCTCGAGTTCCGTCTCTCGGGCGCGGAGTTCCGCCGCCAATCCCGAGGATTCGCCCAGCTTGGCCTGCATCGAGGCGACCAGCATCTCGAGTTCCGGCAACCGCCCCTGGGCGTTTTGAGCCTCGGCGAGCGCCCCGCGTCCGGCATCGAGTTCCGCCGCGTGGTGCGTCTGAAGCTGCTCGAGCCTGAGTCGTTCAGCCTCAGCATCCTCGCGCGCCCGGCGCAGTTCCTCGTCGAGAGCAGCGGTGCGCGTCCTGAGCGGCTCAATCTCCGCGGTGCGCGCCTTCAGATCCTCGAGTTCCCGATCGCGCGTCCCGAGTTGGCCCTCGAGTTCTTCAGCCCTCAATTTGAAATGCGAGAGATCGGCCTGGATCACCGGAACGCGAGCCGTCAGCGCGTCGAAATCCTTGAGGGTCAACCTCAGGCTGGCGAGTTCCGAGGCGTTGGCATCGAATTCCTGAAGCCGCGAGCGCATCTCTAGACCGTCTCGTTCGAGCTTTTCGCGCAGCCCGTGCGCTTCCTTGACCTGGCGCTCCATACCGTCGTATTCGGCGCGAATCTTATCCCGATCAAATTCGAGGTCTGACACGGCCAACTGCGCCCTGTTGTGCGCGCCGCGCAAACCCAGAAACCAGTCTAAGAGTGCGTGCGATAACCAGCCGAACAACAAACCGAGCAGCAACCCGCACCACCATTCGAATGCCATGGAACCTCCCCTGGTTCGATCCTCGCCCAAAAGTCCCCTCGACGAGTCCCCTCCGGTTCTTGCACGGTTGAGTAAAACCCAGACTAAGTGCTGTCCCGTCCTCGATGCAACTCGAGTCCGTGTTCGACAGCGTTCTCTGACCTCGGCATGACGGTTGAATTTTCGGCTTCTGGTAGCCTGAGCCCAGCTGGGAATCCCGACGGACACACCCGGATCAATCAGACGGACGATCTATCGCACTCCAGGAGGAACGAGTATGAAAAGAGCCTTGATTGGTACCGCACTCGCGGTTCTGGCGACCGCATCGGCGCAGCCGACGGCGGCGGATCTGGTCAAAACCCAGTGCGCAAACGCGGGCACGATCGCGGAGTTCTGGCACGGTTTCACGGCGGCCTCGCAGCAGAACGTGCTGAACGCGCTGGCGGCAGAATTCAACAAGACCGTCCAGGGCGCGTGCGTGCTGCCCGTGGCGCAGGGCAACTACACGGATCTCTCGACCAAGCTCAAGGCCGGATTCGCAGCGGGTAAAGTTCCAGTCTTGGCGCAGGCCTTCGAGAACAACATCGCCCTGTACCTCGAGGCGGGCAAGTTGCAGAACCTCTCTTCCATCGGCGTTCGCACGCAGTATTTGCAGAAGATTTTTGTCCAGGCTGGAACCTTTAACGGCGTGCTGTACGGCCTGCCGTTCAACAAGTCGGTGCAACTGATGTATTTCAACAAGGATCTCTTGAAAAAGTACAACGCCAAAACGCCGACCACGCTCGACCAATTCGCATCGGTGGCGCGGGATATCTCGAAAAAACAGGGCGCTCCCGCGTTCTGGTTCCAGCCGACCGCCAGCGCGTTTGCACCGATCTTTTTGAGCCTCGGCGGGGACTACGAGGTCGGCGGGAAGTTGACCCTGAACTCACCGACCGCTGTCAAGGCGCTTCAATGGTTGATAGATCTGGTCAAGGATGGCGCGGCCAAACCGATCACGCAGGGTTTCATCAACGCCCAACTGAACGAGACTTTCGGCTTTTCAATGGACACCTCAGCGGGCTTGCCGTTCTACAAATCCGCCGCGAAATTCAACCTGGGTGTGACCACACTGCCCGGCGCGAAGGTCGGCGTACCAGGCATCGCGTTGATTCAAGGCACCAACCTGGTGGTCTTCAAGGACGCACCCCAGGCGCAGCAGGCGCTGGCTGCGAAGTTCATGAATTTCGCCATGCAGGCCCGCAACAGTGCGATCTTTGCCACACAGACGGGTTACGTGCCATCGAGCGACCTGGCGTCCGAACAACCCGAGTTCAAGGCCTACGTCGAGAAAACCCCGGAGTACGCGGCGGTGCTCAAGCAGGCGCGCTTCTCGAGCTACGAACCGCGTCTGGCCGACTGGGAAGCGATCCGCTTTCAGGTGCTCGAGACCGCTGTCAAGGAAGCCGTAGCGGGGACAATCGGCGCGAAGGCAGCGCTGGACAGGGCGCAGAAGCAAGCCGAGGATCTGCTGGCAGGCAAAACGAAGTAACGCCTCTCTTGAAGTTCTCGGGCGGGGTCGATGACGACTCCGCCCTATTGAATTCAAAGGGGCAATGCGCCTCTCCCCTGCTCGATTCTCGAGGCCGATGCGCGAGAAACATCGTTCTGGATTTGAGGTTGGTGTTTCGAGAACCCGTCGTGCTGGATGGGTTCTCGGTTTGCAAAAACTACCGTGCTGGACGGTGATTTGAGACAAAGACGGTCTGGCGTCTAGTAAGTGAATATCTTCACAATTATTCCTGGTCGTGAAACATTTATTTCATTTAGTCCAGGATCCAACCAGAACCGCACGTTCGATCCGAGCACCTTTATCCATCGAACACAGACCGGCCAGCAAAATCGAGCCCACAGAGCAGGCGCACGCGACATCCACATCGGGATGACACTGAAGGTGGCCCCTAAGGCGGCCCGCACAGCCTCGCTCGAGGCGTCCACAACAACGGGCCTGCCACCACGAAGA
>CAXTKV010000061.1:0-10867 GCA_964244895.1 uncultured Deinococcales bacterium | reverse complement strand
GGCCCGCACAGCCTCGCTCGAGGCGTCCACAACAACGGGCCTGCCACCACGAAGATGATAGTCAGCGTCATTCAGCGCTATAGTCGCATCCGGGCCAGCCGCGAGACATTCGGCGTACACGACGGGTGCCGCGGCGTCTCACTGAGTTCGGTATTCAGATCGATCTGCTCGAGGCGATCCGTCAGCCATTGCGGGGTGAGCCGAACGTCAGCCGCGCGTTCCGAATCGGTTTTTGGCGTCATGCCCGAGCAGAGCCAGCATCCCGAACCGGACGAAAAGCGCATCGAGCACGGTATTCACGGAACGCGAATATTCGATAATACTCGAGCGAGCCAAACGGTTTCCTGCGTATTTCTCGGGAGCACCATCCTGCACGCATTCTTGAATTTGCGTCTGGGACGGAGTTCTCGAGAGCATGATCGAACGGTACGAATCCGAAGGTCGCAATTCTCCAGAGGACGATCGCGTCAGTCGTCGTCGCCCGACGGCGCGGGCAGGGCTTTCCAGGCCTCTATGCGATCCGTCAACTCGCCCTGAATCCGCGAGATCTCGCCCTCCAGGCGATCCTGAGCGCCGTCCAGTTCGTAGCGCAAACGCATGATCTCCTCGACGCCCGCCAGGTTGACACCCAGTTCCTGGGTCAGACGCCGGATTTCCCGCAGGTGATCCACGTCGCGTTCCGAATAGAGCCGCGTCTTGCCGCTCGAGCGTCCCGGACGGATCAAACCCTTGCGCTCGTAGAGCCGCAGCGTTTGGGGGTGCATCTCGACCAGTTCGGCGGCCACGGAGATCACGTAGACGGGTCGGTCTTTCGGGTCGTTCGGAGCGCCTGAAGCGGGCAGGGCGCGGTTCTCGAGTTTGCCCTTGATCTCGCCCTCGATCCGCGTGATATCGGCCTCGAGTTGCGCCTCGATCTGGTCGAGTTCGAAGCGCAACTTCATGACTTCCTCGACGCCCGCCAGGTTGACGCCCAGTTCCTGGGTCAGACGCCGAATTTCCTTGAGGTGGTCGATGTCGCGCTCACTGTACAGGCGCGTCTTGCCGCTCGAGCGACCAGGACGAATCAGGCCTTTGCGCTCGTAGAGCCGCAAAGTTTGCGGGTGCATGTCCACCAGTTCCGCCGCAACGGAGATCACGTAAACGGGTCGGTCGCGGGTATCCCTGGTCATTGTGAAGATTGTACCTGATATCAATGCACTCAAGCAATCTCTTCGGTCACGTTTCGAGGCTCGCCCGTCGCGCCCCAAGCCGGGAACACCGTCTGGAAAGCATTTCTCGAGTCAGTGAAGCGCCAGATTGCATCGAGTTTCAGGTTCTTTGCGTCCTCAAAACGAATCTGCAAGTCGAACTGCGCTCGAAAATGGGCGGCGATCCAGCCCATCAAATCAATCTCGAGAAGATCGGATCGATCTTCTCGAGAAAGCTTGAGTTGAGCTGTATCAACTCTTCGTTTAGGCCACGTCGATGAAAAGCTTGTGCAATCCGCTCGCGGCTTCGGGCAGGGAATCGCGTTCCTCAGAGTTCTGCAACACCCCGTTGGCATAGGCGCGGACGATCAGCGTGTGGCGTCCCGATTGGGCCGTCCACGGCAACTGCCAGAGCGTCCAGGCGTGCTTGGAGCGCGGCGCGGTCAGTTTGGTCTCAGCCCAGGTCTGACCGTCATCGGTGCTGACCTCGACTTTGGTGATCGGTTTCAAACCGCCGAAGGCCACACCGCGCAGGTTGAGGGCTTCGCCCGCCTTGAAGGACTTGCCGTCCGAGGGGAAATCGATGCGGCTCATGGTCATGACGTAGGCCGTGCGTGACCAGCCCCGGTTGGCCCAGTAACCGGGTTTTTCGTCGGCGGAAAAGGTGATCTTGGTGATCCAGCGCGGTTGCTTCATGCCGTAGCGACCCGGAATGATCGTGCGCAGCGGGAAGCCGTGCTTGTTGTTCAACGGTTTGCCGTTCATGTCGTAGGCCAGCATCACGTCGTCCTCGAGCATGTCGGCCAGCGGTAAGGATTCGTAGAAGCCGTCGGCGGCCTCGATGATCACCCATTTCGCGCCGGGCTGGACGCCGACCTTGTTGACCAGATCCTTGAAGGACACGCCGCGCCAGATGGCGTTGCCGATCAATTCGCCGCCGACCGGGTTCGAGATGCAGGAGAACGTGAACTCGAGGTCTTTGGGCGCGAAATCCGAGCGCAACGCGTCCAGCTTGATGGATTGCGGGTTCTTGACCAAGCCCGCGATCTCGAGGTTCCAGTTCGCGCCGTTGACCTTCGGATCGAGCGCTTCGTTGTTGATCGAGACGTAATAGAAATCGTCCACGCTGGTGATGCCGGGCGGCAGGTTGCCCTTGGCAACATCCGTCGGGGACACTTTCGGGGCATTCTCGAAGAGCGGCCTGACGATGCCGAACGCGCCCGCACCGAAGACCGCCAGTGAACCCCAGCCGAGCGTGTTCAACGTGCCGCGCTTGCCTTCCTGATCGCGGATCGGTTGGAGCGCGTAGCGAATCCCGAAGTAACCAGCGGCGTGCAGGATCGCCCAAACCGGGCCGACCGACAACAGCAGAACGAACGATGCGACCAGCACGATGGCGCTGGCGATCACCGGCGAGGCCAGACCCAAGAGCGTCAGCCCGCCCAGCCAGGCGAGCAGCACGCCGCCGAAGGCCGCGACCTTGCCGCCCTGCCCGAAACCCAGCAGCCTGTGGACGAGCTGGAACATCGCGGGCGTGCCCAGCCAGTAGGTAACGATGTTGTAGAGCTTTTCGGCGGGGAAAGGCACGTTGGCCAGCAATCTCAGCACGATCCCGACCAGGCTGACGCCGACGCTCGAGATGAAGCCGACCAGCAACGCGGGCCAGACCTGCACGAGAAGGCTCCGGTTGGTGGTGCGCGGACGGTCGAGCGGTATCTCACTCATACTTGAGCATACGCACGAAACGCGAAAACGGTTCATCGGTTCGGGCAGAATTGAATAACACCGTCCAGGACGCAAGATCTGAGGTTCGAGAATCCGTGTGCAGGACGGTCTTTTGACAACTTGGACGCCATCAATGAGCCGTGGGTCTTTGTACCGAAAGGTATCATTTTGGCATGGCATCCGCGAGACCGACGACACCCAAAGGGGAGCGAACCAGAGAAACCATCCTCTCGACCGCCGCAGAACTGGTTCACCTGCGCAGCGTGGCCGCGACCAGTCTGAACGACGTGATCGAGGCGTCCAACACGGGAAAAAGCCAGATCTACCATTACTTTCAGAACAAGGACGACATGATTCGGCAGGTGCTGGCTTATCGGGCCAATGCGTTCGAGGAACGGCTCGCGCCGATGCTGGAGGGGCTCGAGACCTGGGAGGACGTGGAAGCCTGGTTCGCCTTCGCGCTCGAGGATCAGCGCCTTCAGGGTTTCGTCGGCGGATGTCCGTTCGGCACGATGGCCGCCGAGGTGGCCGACCGGGAGGAGCCGTTGCGTCTGGAACTGGACGCGTTTTTTCGGCGCTGGATCGAGCACATCGCGCACGGCCTGAGAAACCTTCAGGTGCGCGGCGCACTCAGCCCCGAGGCCGATGTTCAGGCGTTGGCGACGATGGTGTTGGCCAGTCTGGAAGGTGGAATGCTGCTCTCGAAGACCCTCAAGCACGAGGCGCCGCTCCGGTTGGCGCTCGAGGGCGCGATGGTCGCGCTGAAGGCCCACGCCACATAAGTGTACCAAAAGGTACAGAAATAACAAACCAATCGGTACATTCTTCTGGAGGCTCGAGCCACTCGAGCCTCAGGAGGGCACCATGGGCATCGAAGAAAACAAGGCCACCATCCGCCGCTTCGTCCAGGAATACAAGAACGAACACGATCACCGCGTCATCGATGAACTCTTCAGCCAGGATTTCATCACGCACTTCAGGCTTCCGGGCGTGACACCCGACCTGCGGGGCTTTCGCTCCGTCGGCAGCGCCGTCATCGGCGCGATGCCGGACGTGACCGTCAACCTCGAGGATCTTCTGGCCGATGGCGACAGAGTCATCGAGCGCACGACCGCGACCGGAACGCACACCAACGAATTGCTCGGCATTCCGGCCACCAACCGAACCGTCAAGTTCACCGAGATCCACATTTACCGTTTCGATCAGGGCAAGATCGTCGAGCACTGGCCGGAGGTGGACTTTTACGCTTTATTCGCCCAAATTGGCGCGATCCCGTCCATGCCCGGTGGGACCGACTGAAGGCGTTTCGGGCGCATATCGGCCTCTTGGAACATGTTTTTCGACCTCTTTTGAACGACCAAAAAACACCGTTCTGGACGGTATTCCTAGGGCTTCCCGAGGGCGCGATCTGCGCCCTCAGCGCATCCAGGTTCGAAGAATCCGCTCGAGTTCAGTACGGGCTGCATCGGACGATTCCACGGTGATCGCGTCCGATTCGCGCCTGAACCAGGTCGCCTGGCGCTTGGCGTACTGGCGCGTGGCCAGGGTGATGCGCCGTTCCACTTCCTCGAGCGACACGTCCCGGCGCGTGCCGTCTTCCAAGTACACGCCCGTCAGAAAGTCGAGCGCCTGCTTGTAGCCGATGGCCTGAAAGCTGGTCGCGCGCCGACCATCGCGCACGAAACTCGACATCAGACCTCGAGCTTCCTCGATCAGCCCGTCCTGCAACATCTTTCGGGTTCGAGCCTCTATTCTGGCGTCCAGAACGGTCTTTTCGGGCATCAGCAAGACCGTCCGGTACGCGAATCTGGGCGTCCGATTCGGGTGATCCTTGGGCGCTCTGCCGCTGCCGCGCAGAATCTCGAGGGCGCGCAGGACGCGGCGCGGGTTGCGCGCGGCGCGGGCCGCGTCCTCGGGACTCGAATCCTCGAGCTCCGCGACCATCGCGTCCAGACCTTGCGCGTGCAATTCCGCCTCGAGCCGTGCGATGGCCTCCCGATCGGACGGCGGCGCGGTCGGCAAACCGTGCTTGAGGGCGCGGATGTAGAAACCCGTGCCACCGACCACGAACGGAATTCGACCGCGCGAAATCACGTCCTGGATGGTTTCCTCGGCGCGCGTGACCCACTCTGCCACGCTGAAATCCGTGCTCGGCTCGACCAGATCGATCAGGTGGTGCGGCGCGAGCGCGCGTTCCGCCAGCGTCGGTTTGGCCGTGCCGACATCCATGCCCCGGTAGACCATCATCGCGTCCGCCGAGATGATCTCGAGCGGAAAAGTCGCGGCGAGTTCCAATGAAAGCGCCGTCTTGCCGCTGGCGGTCGGCCCGGCCAGAATGGGAATCTTCGGGGCTGTGGACTGGGGCGTCACGGGCGGAATTGTACACGCCTGATACACTCTTGAAGCTCGAGAAGAACACGCTCGAGCCTCACGTTCCCATTGGAGACTGACGCATGAAACTTTACGATTTGCCCAGCGGCCCCAAGTCCCCAGAAATCATCAACGTCGTGATCGAAGTGCCGCGCAACACGTCCAACAAATACGAATACGACAAGGATCTGGGCGTGATCAAACTGGATCGCGTGCTCTACGCCAGCATGAGCTACCCCGGCGATTACGGCTTCATGCCCAGCACCCTGGGCGGCGACGGCGACCCCTTGGACGTGATCATTCTGTCAACCCACCCGTTCCAGGTCGGCGTGCTGGTCGAGGCGCGCCCCGTCGGGATGCTGGTCATGCGCGACGACAAGGGCGAGGACGAGAAGATTCTGGCCGTGCCCGCCCGCGACCCGCGCTGGGACGATCGCGTGGAGCTCGAGGATATTCAGTCGCACCGATTGGCGGAGATCGAACACTTTTTCCTGGAGTACAAAACCTTGGAAAACAAGCTCGTCGAGACGCTCGGCTGGCGCGATCGGCAGGCGGCCTACGCCGAAATCGTCCGGTGCGTCGAACGCGCCGCGGCGAAGTAAGATCCGTCATGGACCTCCAGACCTGGAAACCCTTGACTGAACTCGCGGGCGTGCGCGAACGGATCGAGAAGCTCAAAGGCCCGAGCGCCTGGACGCCCGCCGCCGACTGGTTTGAAACCGACGATGACCTGATCCTGATCCTCGACGCGCCCGGCGTGGACGCATCCAGCCTCGAGATCGCGCACGACGGCGACGACATCACGGTCGTCGGAACCCGAGAAGTCCAGCAATACGGTCACGCGCTCGTGGCGGAACGACCACAGGGCACGTTCCAGCGCACCCTGCGCGTCCCAGAACCCGTCGAACCGGGATCAGCGGTCGCGCAGTACCGCGCTGGGCAGCTCGAAGTGCGGTTCTCGAAGTTGAACCGCACGATCACGGTCGAGGCGGGCAATCTCGAGACTGAAGCGGATTGACGTATGCGCGAGGCGCGAGCTTCGGCACGGGCTTCTCGAGCTTCGAGAAGCCCGTTTTCGCTTCGAGCATCTGGCGCTGGATTTCTCGAGCAAAGAGGTTCCGCGTCGCACCGACTCGACCTTCGATTGAGGTCGGCCCATTCAGATTGGCGCAACCGATCGACTCGAAATTCTCGGAACCCCGCGACCAGACCTGACGTATTGAAAACCATGAACGACTCTGAACTGACCGGCAACCTTGGCTCGAGCAGCATCGAACAGGAACGCGGCGTCAACCTGACCACCAACGAGGAGCGCACCTACGGCATGGTGATTCACCTGTCGGCGCTTGCGGCCTACGTCGTGCCCGCCCTGGGCGCGGTGCTGGGGCCGCTGGTGGCGTGGCTGGTCTGGAAGGACAAATCCGCCTACGCGGACGATCAGGGCAAGGAAGCGATCAACTTCCAGCTCAGCCTGTTCACCATCAGCGCCGCGCTGATCGTCTCCAGCATCGTCACGCTGGGTCTGGGGTTCATCGTGACCGGGCCGATCCTGGGCGCGCTGGCGGTCGCGCAGGTCGTGTTCATCGTGCTGGCGACCATCGCGGCCAGCAAAGGCGAAAAGTACCGCTACCCGTGGTCGATCAAGTTCGTGAAGTGAAGCTGTCCCCCGGAACACCGTCCAGCACACGAGACAAGAACACCGTGCTGGACGGTGTTCATTGCTATCGCATTGACTCGAGCGCCGCGCGCCGATAGAGTTTCGTTACGGATGGAACGTAAAAGCGGCGACCAGAGCGACAAGCCACCGGTACAGGCGTGAAACTGACGCTCGAGCCGTGGGCGGCAGAATACGACACCAGCCTGCACGACGCCGCGGGCCTCGAGACCGTGCCCTTCGAGGATGTCAATCTGCACGTGGAACTGGACGAATGGAAACCTGTCCAGACCAGGCTCGAGCAGATCGATTTCGATCACCTGTACTTCATCGACGGTCGCCGCCGCATCGAACAGCGCGTCTTTGCCGAATGGGACGAGGGCGCAACCGCCAAATCCGTCCACCGCACCGCGCCCGGATTGCTGGGCACCTTCGCGGTCGGACTGGCGAAAGTATCCCGGATCGACGCCAAAGCGCACGTCGAGAAAGCCGACCCCCGGCGCGTGCTGATCCTGGGCGGCGACATCGAACATCCGGGCGTGATGATCCCGTCGACCGGCAGCAAACTGGGCGATCTTTTTTACGCCACCCAGACGATCCCGAACTATGACAACCGCGAGAACGCCCTGGAGCAAAAGCTTCAGAACCTGATGCGCCAGGCCGAAGCCCAGACCGCGCAGGGGCTGAAGGCTCGAGCCAGTTTGCTGGTGGTGGACGGCACGCTGGCGCTCGACGCGAGCTTCCCGAGTTCAGTCGGGTACGTCAAGACGCTGCACGATTTCCGGTTGCCACCGCTGGAACAACGCACGCTCTTCGCGCTGCAAAAAGGCCAGCGTTCGCCCGTCTTTTTGATCGGCGGTCGGCTGGAGCGCTTCTCGTGGTACTTGCGCCTCGACAACCCCATCGACTGGCACCAGGGCCTATCCGGTGTGGTGCGGCTGGAAGTTTACGCGGAGCGCGGTCAGGAGTGGGCGGTGGCCGTGGCGGACTGGACGTGCCTGAACCTGCCCAAATTCGCCGCGAAATCCTTCCGCGACCCGCGCGCACCGCAGCAACTGATGCCCGTCGCGTTCCTGGAATCCGAACTGGGTCGGCGCATGGGCGATCCCGGCATCATCCGGCGCCGGATTCAATCGCACCTGCAAGCCATGTACGCGCAACCGGAAATCACGAAAACACCGTCTGGGACGCAAATCAAAGATCCCGTGCTGGACGGTGCCGCCCGAGAGGTCAACTAAAACGCGGCGCGAGGCTCGAGTCGCAAGCTCGATCCGCACGCATCACCCGTCACGGCAGCCGTGAGGCTCGAGCCACACTTCCCCCAGCTCGCGGGGGAAAGCAATCACGCAGGAGGAAACCATGATCGCCATTCCAGCCACCAACGTCGGTATCGTTTTAGGGACGCGCGACAGCGCACCACTGGAATTCTGGGTCGGCGTCGAGGACGGCATGATGCTGCAACTCGACGATCTGGTGGTCGTCAAGACGCTCAGGCCGAACACGCCAGAAAACGACCGTTTCCAGCCCAAGGACGAGCATTTCATCCGCTTTTACGCCGTGGTGGACAGCGTTCGTAAACTCCACGAGGGCGTGCAATACGACAGTGACACCAAGCTCGCGCTCGAGGGGACGATTCCGGTCAACGTCTCTTACGCCGCGCACGTGATCGTGACGCGGGTCGACCCCGAAGAGTTCATTCCCCCACATCCCGGCGACAGCGTGTTCCTGGCGGTCGGCAAGGATCTCGAGATGGCGCTCTACCGCGACCGCATGAAAGAAACCCTTCCGGCGGGCGTGCTGCGCAACGGCGAGCCCGCCATGCTCAACTTCGCGTTCCTGAACGGCGAGAACGGCGCACACGTCAACATCTCCGGCGTGTCCGGCGTGGCGACCAAAACGAGCTACGCGCTCTTCTTGCTGTACAGCCTGTTCAATTCGGATGCGTTGGGGCTCGAGCGGGCGAACAGCAAAGCGGTGATCTTCAACGTCAAGGGACAGGATTTGCTCTTTCTGGATCAACCTAACAGCAAATTTGAGGAACGCGAGGGCGCGATCTCGAAGGCGCGCGGCATCAAGTCCGATCGGTACACGGCCTGCGGCTTACCCAAGACGCCTTTCCAGGACGTGCAATTTCTCGCGCCGCCCGCGATGGACGATTCGGGTTCCAGAACCATCACGCACGGCATCACGCAACGGCAGACGGGTATCACGCCGTACCTGTGGACGCTGCGAGAATTCGCCAAGGGAAGGCTTCTCCCCTACTGCTTCTCTGATCGGGACTCGAGCCTCAACCTGGGCTTCCTGATCGGGCAGATCGAAGAAAAACTCGCGCGGCTGGCGACCAACGATGGCTCGAGCGCGCCGTTTTTATTGGTGGACGACTGGAGCCCCGAGGAAGCCCGCGAGATCGACCCCGGCATCGAGTTCACGCAACTCGGCAAGGCGCGCATCCAGACCTTCACGCAGCTCGTGGCCTACATCGAATACAAGCTGATCGACCAGGGCGAGGACGGCGACCCGAAATGGGTCGGACGGCAACCCCTGGGCACGCGGCAAGCCTTCATCCGGCGATTGCGCGGCGTGGTCAAGCATCTCAACCCGCTCGTGCGCGGCGACGTGGACGAAAGCACCGCCGACAAGCACCGACCCGACCCGATGCGCAACCAGTTGACGGTCGTGGACATTCACAGCCTGAACTGTTACGCGCAGATGTTCGTGGTCGGCGTGGTTTTGAAGCAGGTCTTTGAGGCCAGGGAAAAATCTGGGTCTCGAGGCAAAATGTTCGTCGTGCTGGACGAGTTGAACAAGTACGCCCCACGCGAGGGCGAAAGCCCGATCAAGGACGTGCTGCTGGACATCGCGGAACGCGGGCGCAGCCTGGGCATTATTTTGATTGGAGCGCAACAAACCGCGTCCGAAGTCGAGCGCCGCATCGTGGCCAACGCGAGCATTCGCGTGGTCGGACGCCTGGACCCTGCCGAAGCCGAACGCCCCGAGTACCGTTTCCTTCCCGGCGCGTTCCGTTTGCGCGCTGGCATCCTTCAACCCGGTACGATGATCGTGCAGCAACCCGAGGTTCCCAGCCCCGTGATGATCACCTTCCCATTCCCTGCGTGGGCCACGCGCAAAGATGAAGTCTCGAGCGTGAAGGATTTAGAAGGGGAAGCGAAATCCGCAGAAGATTGGTTGTCATAGAAGGTGATAATTTCAACGACTTGAAGCCTGAGTTACCGATATCGCCTCCGCATTCCAAGCTATCATTTGCAGCGTTGACCTATTGAGGTAACTAACGTGGCAACACTTACAATCGTTGAAGATCCAGATATAGTCTGGGTAACAAGCAATAGTATGTTTAGCGCCGTCATGGAATATGTAATTGATCACATCAAACCAGATTCCGACTTGGCAGATACCTTAACCAATGCAATCCATTACGGTAATTTAGACTTGTATCTTCTTTCTCAAGAAGATACAAAATTAATTACTACCTTCGTTTCAGAACTCTACGACTTGCTCGTTTCTGAAGGAAACGACCCCGATAGTCCTCGAGCGTGGTTTGTAAACAAGACTGGTGAACTTCTTTCGATGCTTCAAGTGAACTCTCTTTGAGTATCGCTTCTTCGATCAACTAAATTAACACCGTCCCACACACGATCTCGAGAATGCGTGCTGGACGGTGTTCTCTATTCTCGAGCATCATTTTCGCGTGTTCTATTCGTTCAACAAACGCGCAATCTGATCGTTGATGAACGCGGAATCCACGGGATTGCTGTTGCCGCCCGCCGCGTGACCCCAGACGCTCTCAATCATGGCCAGTTCAGCGTTGGGCATGTGCTGCACCTCGATCTCGCTGTCCTCGGGCGGGAAGTATAAGTCCGTCCGGCCCGGCATCACGACCGCCCTCGCGGTGATCGCCTTTAACGCCCGCACG
>CAXTKV010000060.1:0-24656 GCA_964244895.1 uncultured Deinococcales bacterium | reverse complement strand
GTGCGCAAGCCGAAGGAGCTCGCCGTCCTCATGGAGGTCGCCGCCTGGCGCGAACAGGAGGCGCAGGGCCGCGACGTGCCGCGCAGCCGCGTGCTGAAGGACGACGCCGTCGGCGATATCGCCACGCATGCGCCGACCAGCCTGGAGCGGCTTGCCGGTCTGCGTTCGCTGCCCAAGGGATTCGACCGGTCGAAATGGGGCAACGAGATCATTGCAGCGGTGCAGCGCGGGCTTGCCGCGACGCTCCTCCGAGTCGTCTTCGATGTCGTCGTGGATCAGAATCCAGTTCTGGAACAACTCGAGCGCGACCGCCAGCGGCAGGGCGCGTTCAACATTCCCGCCGTGCGCGAGCGCCGACGCGACCAACAGCCTGGATCGGATCATCTTGCCGCCGCGCGCCGGGTAATCGCGCATCATGCGGTACAGCAAGGCAATTTCTGGGTTGGGATGATCCGCGGGCAGAACCGAATCGATGAAGCTCGAGATGGCGTCCTGGAACTTCAGCACGGGCGGAGTCTAAACGCTTGGGCGCAATCGATCAAATGGCGCGCACGCCAGATTCCGTGACCAGGTGCGCCATTCGCACATCGTGCGGTTCAACGGGCAGTTCGGGCACGACCAGCGCGTCTCGGGTCACGCCGATGATCGGGATGCCGGGGCGGAGTTTCGGGAGCAGTCGGTCGTAATAGCCCGCGCCGTAGCCGAGCCTGTTGCCGTTCAGGTCGAACGCCAGACCGGGCACGAGCACCGCGTCAACGGTGCGCGGATCGAACTCCGCCGCGTCCACGTGCGGCTCGAGGATGCCGAAGCGGTTGGTGACGGTCGCGCTCGAGAAGGCGTGCAGCGTCAAGCTCGCGTCAGAGTTCGCGCGCGTCGTCAGCCACGTCACCTCGGGCGTACTGGCTGCCAACGCCTCGAGCCGAACCTCGTCCCTGAACGCGCGGTACGCCAGAACGACCCGAGGTTCGAGCGAGCGCAGGAACGTCTCGAGGTGGCGCCAGACGGATTCGGAGGCGTCCGGCAAACTCGAGCGCACCCCTTTGGCCCACGTGCGCCATTCAGCTTTGCTCGAGATACTCAAGGAACACCGTCCAGGACGCGATTCAAAGAACACCGCGCTGCACGGTGTTCTCGACAAAACAGGGCTTTTGACCCAGGCTTGGGCACGCCTCAACGATACCGATTCGTGTCCCGCAAGTGCGCGTTGAAGTTCGTGTTCGGCTTGAAGACGCCGCCCTTGCCGTGCAGGAAGTACAACCACCCGTCACCGTTCGGCGCGGTGCGCTGCGCCTTCAGCACGGCGTCCAGCGCCGCAGCACCTGGATTGTTGATCGGCGTGGGTGGCAAACCGACATTCTTGTAGCTGTTGTACGGCGTGTCCTTTTCAAAATCCCCGCCCTGGCGATCCAGTTCCGGCAGGCGCTTGTTCAACCCGTAGGCGATGATCGGGTCGGACTGGAGCGCCATGCCGATCTTCAGGCGGTTCAGGAACACGCCGGCGATCACCGGCATCTCAGACACCTGGCCCGCTTCGGCCTGCACCACGCTGGCCAGCGTCACCCACTGGTAGACGGAGAGGCCCATCTTGGCCAGGGTCTTGCGGCGTTCGGGCGTGACTTCCTGCTCGAGCCGCCTGGTCAGGATGCGCGCAATTTCGGTGGCGGTGGCCTCCGGCACGAATTTGTAGGTGGCCGGAAACAGGAAACCTTCCAGCGGTTTGCCCTGCGGCACGAAGCTCGAGAGGGAACTGGTGGAAAAGGCCGACTGGAGCTGGTCGGTGCTGCTCCAACCCGCCGCCGAGAAGCGCGCGGCGATGTCCTTGAGGCGGAAGCCTTCTGGGATGGTGATTCTGAGCTCGCGCGAGCGAGGCGTGCGCTGCAAGGCTCGGGCCAGCTCGAAGTAATCCATCCTGCCGTCCAGGTCGTAGTAGCCGTCCTTCAGGCTGCGATCCGCGCCCGTGGCGCGCAGCACCAGCCGGAAGACGTCGGCGGAACGGATCAGTCCGCGCGATTGCATCTGCTTGACGGCGTCCGAAAGGCTGGTGCCGCGTTTGATCTCGAGCGTGAACGGCCCGGAACCGGTCGGTGAGGTCAGAAAGAACGCCAGCCCGGCCAGCGCGATCAGCACCAGCGCAATTGCGGCCAGAAACACGGGGATCGGTGGGCGTCGTCTTTGGGGTACGGCGGGATTCACGAACGGTAGTGTACCGAATCTTCCTCAATTCAGGTAAAGCGCGACCGCGAGCTTCCCTGATCGTCGGGTTTCCGTCTTCAACCTGGCTTGAACTGCGCGACTATAATTCCGTCAGCTTCGGTTCCGTTTGACAGGCTCGAGGTTCAAGCTCGAGCACTGTTCGTCTCGAGAACCGCGCACCACGCGCTGAAGGAAACCCATGCCCAACGATTCCGATACCGTCGCCGCGATCAAAGCCAGCCTGGGAGAACCGGGCGCGTACCCGTTCACGCGCGGCGTCTACAAGAGGATGTACACCGAACGCCCCTGGACGATGCGCCAGTACGCGGGTTTCGGCAGCGCCGAGGAATCCAACAAGCGCTACCGCTACCTGCTGTCTCAGGGCACGACCGGGTTGTCCGTGGCCTTCGACCTGCCGACCCAGTTGGGCATGGACCCAGACGACGCGCTGGCGGCTGGCGAGGTCGGTCGGGTCGGGGTCAGCATCGCGACCGTGGACGACATGCGCGCGCTGTTCGATTCGATTCCACTGGATCAGGTCACGACCAGCATGACGATCAACGCGCCCGCCATGATGCTGCTGGCCTTGTACACGCTGGTGGCGGAAGAAAAAGGGATCTCGGGCCATCAGATCGGCGGCACCGTCCAGAACGACATCCTGAAGGAATACATCGCGCGCGGCACGTACATTTACCCACCCAGGCAATCGATGCGTTTGATCACGGATGTCTTCGAGCACTGCGCGGCGCACATCCCGAAATGGAACACGATCAGCATCAGCGGCTACCACATCCGCGAGGCCGGTTCGACCGCCGCCCAGGAGATCGCGTTCACCCTGGCGAACGCCCGCGCGTACGTGCGCGCCGCGATGGAGCGCGGCCTGGAACTCGATCAGTTCGCGCCGCGATTGTCGTTTTTCTTCGCGTGCCACAACGATATTCTCGAGGAAGTCGCGAAGTTCCGCGCCGCCAGACGGATGTGGGCCCGCATGATGCGCGAGGAATTCGGCGCGACCGACCCGAAATCCTGGATGCTGCGCTTTCACACGCAGACGGGCGGCAGCACCCTGACCGCGCAGCAACCCGAAGTCAACATCGTGCGCACCGCGTATCAGGCCCTGGCCGCCGTGCTAGGCGGAACGCAGAGTTTGCACACGAACGCCTTCGACGAGGCACTCGGCTTGCCGACCGAGGATTCCGCGCGGCTGGCGTTGCGCACCCAGCAGGTGCTGGCCTTCGAGAGCGGCGTGACGCTCGAGCCCGATCCGTTGGGCGGATCGTTCTGGCTCGAGGAAAAAACCGACCTGCTCGAGCGCCGCGCCCGCGAGATCGTCTCGAAGATCGAGGCGTTGGGTGGTGCGGTCGCCGCCGTCGAGAACGGCTTCGTGCAGCGCGAGATCGAGGAGGCCGCCTACCGTTTCCAACAGGAGATCGAACGCGGCGAGCGCGCGGTGGTCGGCGTCAACAGCTTCCAGACGGATTCCAAGTCCAGCGTGCCGATCCAGAAGATCGACCCCGAAATGGAGGCGCGCCGCGTCGAACAGCTTCGCGCCTTCCGCGCCGACCGCGATTCTGGCTCGACAGCCGCGTCGCTCGAGCGTTTACAGAACGCCTCCAGAGGTTCTGAAAATTTGATGCCCTTCGTGCTGAACGCCTTCCGCGCCAGGGCCACGCTCGGCGAGGTCTGCGGTGTGCTGCGCCACGAGTGGGGCGAGTACCAACCGGGGTAACTCGAATCGTTCTCGAGATCGGGCGCGATGAATCGCGCCCCTCCGAAAACCTGTTATCCGGGTCTCGAGCCATCCGCGCCGTCCTTCACACGAATTTCACAGCCCAATTTTAGGCTCGGTTTCGTCGGGGCACGCGTGCGCTGACCGGAGGTCGACGTGCGTTCAACACCCAATTCCGTCCGAACGCCCTGGCTCGAGGGTGCGCGGAGGGGTTTTCAGGCGCTGGAGATCCGCAACTACAGGCTCTTCTGGTTCGGGCAGTTGGTGTCCCTGACCGGAACCTGGATGCAGACGACCGCGCAGGCGCTGCTGATCCTGCGCTTGACCCATTCGGCCTTCGCGGTCGGCATCGTTTCCACGCTGCAATTTTTGCCCGCGCTGCTGTTGTCCATGGTCGGCGGCGTGATCGCGGATCGGGTCAACCGCTACAGGATGCTGATGCTGACGCAATCGTTGGCGCTGGTGCTGGCGGGCGTTTACGCGCTGTTGATCATCTTTGGGCTGATTCAACTCTGGCAGGTGTACCTGCTGGCCTTCCTGAGCGGTCTGGCGAACGCGCTGGATCAGCCGGTGCGGCAATCTTTTTCCGCGTCGCTGGTGCCGAACGAACGGCGGGCGAACGCGGTGGCGCTCAACTCGATTCTGTTCAACACTTCCAGAATCGTCGGCCCGGCGCTGGCGGGCGTGCTGATCGTGCCGCTCGGCATCGGCGCGATTTACGGCTTGAACGCGCTGAGTTTCTTGGCGGTGCTGACGGGTTTGTTCTTGATGGATCGCACGGGTTTCCCAGCGACCCGACCTCGAGCCGAAGCTTCTGGTCTCGAGCGCTTGCGCGAGGGTTTGCGTTACGTGCGCGGCACGCCGGAGGTCTTCGTGGTGATGCTGCTGGTCGGCGCGATCGGCACGTTCGGGTACAACTTCAGCGTGACCTTGCCGCTGATCGGCGGGTTCCTGCTGGGTTTGACCGATAACCCGGCGGCCTACGGTCTGATCAGCGCGGGCATGGGCGTCGGGTCGCTGCTGGCGGCCTTCGTGACGGCCTACGCGCGCAACGTCAGCCTGCCCAGGTTGGTGGTGGCGGCGGTGGCCTTCAGCCTGCTGCTGGCGGCGGTCGCGATGAGCCGCAATTACGCGGTTTCGGCGGTCTTGCTGTTCGTGCTGGGCTTCGCGGGCGTGACCTTCACCACCAACGCCCAGACGATGATTCAGGTGCGCGTGCCGGACGAGTTGCGCGGTCGCGTCTCGAGCCTGTATTTCACGTTGTTCA
The DNA here is from genome assembly GCA_964244895.1 of uncultured Deinococcales bacterium. Classification (GTDB taxonomy): domain Bacteria; phylum Deinococcota; class Deinococci; order Deinococcales; family JAAFIG01; genus CAXTKV01. Next base: position 19,467 of record CAXTKV010000060.1, on the reverse strand, counting down.
TGGGCAGCACGCCGATCGGTGGTTTGCTGACCAGCGCGCTGGCGCACGCCTTCGGGGTCGGGGTGGCGCTCTTGATCTGCGCCGGGTTGTGCCTGGTCGGGGTCGGCGGTGTGATGGTGTATCGGTATCGGTCGGGAACCGCTGGGACGCCCGCTCGAGCCGAGCTGCGCCAAAACTGAGGGAGCCGTCCCGCACGCGGTTTCTCGAGATTCAAGGAACGCCGTCCTGGACGGTCTTTTTCATGATTCAGGCGCAGCCGGGCACGTCCTGAAGGCTGAAATAGACCGGGATACCTCGCGCTCGAGCCAGGCGCACGTCGTTGTCGGCGCCCTTGGATTGGCCGTCCAGACGCAGCACGGCGTCGCACAACTGGATCAAACGTCCGGCGGTCGGATGCAGGATCTGGTCGTAGAGCGCGTCCCCGACGCGCGAACCGCCCGCCGTCCGCCAGACGGGTAAGGCCACCCACTCGCCGATCATCGGGACGTGTCCGGCCAAAAAAAGCGGCCATGACGCCTGCTCGAGTTGCGCCAGGTTGTGCGCCATTTTTTCGGGGTCGTCGTTCGTGCCGGAGCGGTACGGGCCCGCGATCAGGATCATCATCGGTTTTTGGGTGTGAATGTCGTCTGGCACGGTCTGAACCTCTTTCTGGAGGGACTCGAGCTTGGAGTCGCCGTCGCCTCGTGCGGTCAATGTATCAAGCAGTTTCGTGCAATGTCAAGAAATTTCGTGCAATTCCGAGCCGTATCATGGGCAGCGTGCTGACCCGCCAACGCAAGCAACTGATCCTCGAGACGCTCGAGCGCGACGGGCAGATCGTCGCCAAGAGCTTCAGCCAGCAACTCGGCCTGTCCGAAGACACGATCCGCCGCGACCTGCGAGAACTCGCCAGAGCGGGCTCGCTGCAGCGCGTCCACGGCGGCGCGCTCCCGGCCTCGCCCGCCGTGGCGGATCTGACGGCGCGCCAGCAGATCGGCGCGGACGCCAAGATCGCGATAGGACGCGCGGCGGCGCGCATGGTGCAGCCCGGCCAGATCGCGATTCTGGACGGCGGCACGACCGCCGTGCAACTCGCGCGGCACCTGCCCAAAACCTTGCGGGCGACCATCGTGACGCACAGCCCGAGCATCGCGGTCGAACTCGAGCATCACGCCAGCATCGAGGTCACACTGATCGGCGGACGCTTGTTTCGCCACTCGATGGTGGCCGTCGGCGCGGCGGCCATCGAAGCCATCTCGCGCATCCGCGCCGACGCGTACTTCATGGGCGTGACGGGCGTGCGCGAGGACGTTGGACTCACCACCGGCGATCTCGAGGAGGCGCACGTCAAACGCGCCATGATCGGCAGCGCGGCGGAAACCATCGTGCTGGCGTCGTCCGAAAAATTGAACGCCGCCTCCCCCTACGTGATCGCGCCCCTGAGCGACGCGAGCGGCATCGTGATCGAACGCGGCGTCCCCGAGGAACTGATCGCGCCGTTCGTCCGGGCTGGGCTGACCATCACGCGCGCCTGAAAAGAACACCGTCTGGTACGGTCTTTTTGCGATCTTTGAAGATCGCGTGCTGGACGATCCATCCTTCAAGAACGCTCGAGAGAACCGGTGCGGATAGCTCGATAAAATGCGCCTCGAACCTTCAGGGACTTCGGCTCGAGTGCCGTTTTGTGGTCTTCACACCGACCCGTGATTCACGCTGCGATCAGATCCGAGCGACCGAAAAGACCGTCCCTGTCGCGCCTGTTTGGCAACCCCGGCCAGAGATGTTGTGCTGCAGGGCATAATTCGTGCTAATATGGAAAATACGTGATCACCAAGCCACGCGCAGTGAGGGCAGCGAATCCAATCCGTGTCGCACACGGAATTTTGCTCGTCCTCGCAGGCATTGGCGTGCTGCACGCGACGGCGCTGGTGGTCGTGACGCTCTACCGGGATCACGCCTGGAATCAGCAGGCCGCCGACGCGAGTCAGCGCATTCATCAGCTCGAGCGCGAGGTCAACCAGCTCACCACCCGGCGCGCCAAAGCTTCGACCGACGAGCGCTACCTCGAGGAACTCTCGCGCAAGCAGGGGTTCGTGCGCAAAACGGAAACCGTGACCGTGCCGCTCGAACCGACTCGCTAGGATTCTGGTATGAACCCGAGCCTCGAGATTGCACAGGGCACACCCGACCGGGCTGGCGTGCGCGCCATGCTGGACGTGCTGGAAGCATCCGCGTACCGCGAGCGCCTGAGCGTCGGTCAGGTCTGCGGTGGGCGCGTCAGCGCGGTCTTTCTGGGCGATTCGTTGGAGGTCGTGGCGCTGACGCTGGAAGCCTCTGAACTCGACGACGCACACCTGGCTCATTCGCGCGCCGTACACTTCCTCGCGGAACTCGAGCGAAACCTCTGAAACGCGATCAAAACTGCGCTCGGGCGCGGCAGACGGCGCTGCGATTGGGCGAGAGATGAATATTCTGGTGATTCACAACCCGAATTCCGGTCAGGGCGACGCGGGCTTCCCGACCTTTATCGCTGCCCTCGAGCTGTTGCGGGCGCGCGTGACCGTCAGGACGCTTCGCCCCGGCTCGAGGCTCGAGGAAATGCTCCGCGATGCCCGAGATTTCGATCGGGTCGTGGCGGCGGGCGGCGATGGCACGATCGGCGGCGTAGCGCACGTCCTGGCCGATAGCGGCGTACCGATCCTGGCGTACCCGGCGGGCACGGCCAACTGGGTCAGCAAACACCACGGCCTGCCCAGCGATCCCGCCGCGCTCGCGCTGATCGCCTTGACCGGAAACACGGGACGCTTCGACCTGGGCGAACTCGAGTTCGACGGGGGCGCACCCGAACCCTCGCGCGTCGGCTTCGCGATGGGGGCTGGCGCTGGCATCGATGCGGCCATCATGGCTGGCGCGGTCGATTGGAAACCCCGCCTGGGCCTCAGCGCGTACTTCGCGACCGGACTGACCGCGCGTGTCGCGGTGTCCAGGTTCACGCTCTTTCTGGACGGCGTGCGCATCGAGGCCAGCGGTATCGGCGTGATGATCGTCAACATCGGAAAAATTCTGGACTTGGACGTGATCCCCGGCACGGACAGCGCGGACGGACTGCTGGAAGTCGCTGTGATCAAAGCCCGATCCGGCGTGGAACTCGTACCGATCTTCGCGCGGGCGGTCGCGGAAAAAATCGGTTGGCCCGCCTTCGATGTCAGCAACCAGCTCGAGGTGCACCGGGCGCGCGAGGTGAAACTCTGGGCCGATCCGCCGCTGCCCGTGCAGTTCGATGGCGAATTGCTCGAGGCGACCACGCCGATCACGGCCCGCGTGCGTCCGGGCGCGGCGATGTTCGTGCTGCCGGGCGCGCGAAACGAACACCTCGAAAGCGATCCCGCGCGGGTGGCGGGTGAAGCGTCCCGATCTGAAGTTTCAAGCTGACCCCGAGCCAACGAGAACACCGTCCAGCACGCAAATAAAATACTGTGTACTGGACGGTGTTCTCGAGGAAGTCGCCCGGAAGCTTTACGCGCTTGTACACCGACCCGAATTTCGGGGCGGCTCCCGCCGCTCGAGAACGAACGTTCGGGCGACCGTCGCCAGCAGGGCGGGTGTTAGCATTCGCGGGTGCGCGTTCTTTTTATCGGTGACGTGTTCGGCAAACCGGGACGCGCGCTGGTCGCGGCGCACCTGCCGAGCATCCGCAACCGCTACGACCTGGTGATCGCCAACGCGGAAAACGCGGCGGGCGGTTTCGGGCTGAACCTTGAGAGCTTCCAGACCCTGACCAGGGCGGGCGTGGACGTGGTGACGCTCGGGAATCACACCTGGGACAACAAGGAAGTGCTGGGCTTGGTGGACGACGAGCGCGTCATCCGTCCGCTCAATTACCCGAGCGGTGCGCCCGGTCGAGGCTGGGGAAGCTTCACGGCGGCGGGTCAGCGGATCACGGTGGTGAACGCCATGGGTCGCTTGTTCATGAACGCGCTGGATGATCCGTTCGCGGCGCTGGAAACCGTGCTGGAAGGAAAAAACCTGGGCGCGGTGATCGTGGATTTTCACGCGGAAGCGACCTCGGAAAAAGCCTGTTTCGCCTGGGCTTTCGATGGTCGCGTGGCCGCCGTGCTGGGCACGCACACGCACGTGCCGACGGCGGACACGCGCTTTTTGACGGCTGGTACGGCCTTCCAGTCCGATATCGGCATGACCGGCCCCAGCAATTCCAGCATCGGCATCGGCCTGGAGGGCGCCATTTACCGCTTCCGCACGGGCTTGCCGCACAAGATCGGCGTGGCCGAAGGGCCGTGTGAGTTGAACGCCGTGGAACTCGAGATCGAGTCCGACCGGGTGGTGCGCGCAGCGCGTTACCGATTCCGTGAAGGTCAAGCCGAGGGTCAATTCGAGGGGGAAACGCACCGTGCTTAAAAACAGCGACTCGCAAAAAGACCGTCCGTCGCGCAAGAAAAAAACACCGTCCCTGACGGTCTCCGGCCCCACCTTGGAGCGCGATCCGCTGGCGCGGGACGTGGACTTGTTGGGGCGCTGTCTGGGCGCGGTGCTGCGCGAGCAGGAGGGCGAACGCTTCTTTTTGCTGGAAGAGGACGTGCGCGAGATGACCAAACGCCTGCGCCGCCGCCCGTCGGATACCGCCACGACGGCGAAACTGGAGAAGACCGTGCGCGGCCTGGACGTGCGCGACGCGGAAGCGCTGGTGCGGGCGTTCAGCCATTATTTCAACCTGGTCAACCTGGCCGAGGAGCGCCACCGCGTGCGGCGTCGCTCGAGTAGCACCCCGAGCGACGCGCCCGAAGGAAAGACCGAACCCCGCCGCCAGAGCCTGCACGACGCGATTCACACCCTCAGGGCGCGAGGCTGGACGGCCAGAAAAATTCTTTCTTTGGTCGGCTCACTGGAACTGGGTCTGACCTTCACGGCGCACCCGACCGAGATGCGGCGGCGCACGGTGCGCCATCACCTGGAATTGATCGCGGCGGAACTGCCGAACTTTGAATCGGAATCCGCGCAAGCCGAAGCTTTAGAGCGCGTTTCTGCGCGCATAGAAGCGCTCTGGGGCACGCTCGAGTTGCACGCCCGCAACCCGACCGTGCGCGACGAGGTGCGCGGCGGGTTGTACTACCTGACCTTCATCCGCGAGGCGCTGCCGGAACTCGAGCGCGATTTGCGCGAGGCCGTAGCCCAGGAATTCGGCGCGAGCACCGTGGAGCGCGGCGTGCCCGCCCTGCCGTTGAAGCTCTATTCCTGGATCGGTGGCGACCGCGACGGCAACCCGAACGTCACGCCGGAAGTCACGCGCGACACGCTCTCCATGCACGCGGATCGGGCCAGAACCGAATTGCAATCCGTGCTGCGCGCGCTCTTCGCCAACCTTTCCGAGCACCGCGCGCGAGTCACCGCGCCCAAGGAACTGGGTCACGGCGATCTCGAGCCGTGGCGCGCCGAAGTGCAGGCCGCCCACGACGGGCTGGACGGCGAACACCCGAGCGATCCCACCCCGGCGCTCGAGCGGGTGGTGGCGGCCCTGGAGCGGGCGCACCAGAACCGCGCGGCGGGCGTCTTCGCGCGGCCCGCGCTGACCCAAACGCGCACCTTCGGGCGCCACCTGGTGTCGTTGGACATCCGCGATTTTTCCGGCAAGCTCGAGGGCGCGATTCACGACCTGCTGGCCGTGGGCGGCGTCAGCCCGGATTACGCCAGCCTGCCCGAGGCGAGCCGCGTGGAGATCCTGGAGCGCGAACTCTCGAGTCCCAGGCCGCTCCTGCCGCGCGGCGCGACCCAATCCGAGAACATCCAGTGGGCGCTCGAACCGCTCGAAGCCATGCGCGAAGCCCGACAACGCGCGGGTCACGCCGCCTTCGGTCGGTACGTGATCTCGCACGCGGAAAGCGTCAGCGACGTGCTGGAAGTCCTGATCCTGGCCCGAGAGGCGGGCGTCGGGGACGTGGATGTCTCGCCGTTGTTTGAAACCTTAGAGGATCTCGAGGTCGCGCCCGCCGTGATGACCCGCTTGCTGGAAAGCCCCGTCTACCGCGCGCACGTCGGGGATCGCGTGCAGGAAGTCATGATCGGCTACTCGGATTCCAACAAGGAAGCGGGCTTCCTGGCGGCCAACTGGGCGCTCTACACCGCGCAGGAGCGCATGACGGAAGTCTTCAAACGCTTTCACGTCTCGCACCGCTTCTTTCACGGGCGCGGCACCAGCATCGGGCGCGGCGGCGGCCCGGCGGCGCGCGGCATTCAGGCGCAACCGCCCGGAACCATCGGGGCTGGATTGCGGTTGACCGAGCAGGGCGAAGCGCTGGCGGATCGGTACGCCAGCCCCGCGCTCGCCAAGCGCAATCTGGAGCAACTGCTCTACGCGCTGATCGTGTCCGCCGCGCAGGAACCGACCGACTGGCCGCAGCAGTACCGCGACGCCCTGGATCGCGCCGCGAAAGTCTCGCGCGAGGTCTACGAAGCGTTCGTTCACGACCCCGGCTTCGTGAGCTTCTTCGAGGCCGCTACCCCGATCCGCGAGATCGCCAGCCTGAAGATCGCCTCGCGCCCCGTCAGACGCCCCGGCCCGGCCAGCCTGGAAAACCTGCGCGCGATTCCGTGGGTCATGTCCTGGACGCAGACCCGCGCCAACCTGCCCGGTTGGTACGGCCTGGGCGCTGGCCTGGAAGTCATCGAGAAGAAATACCCCGGCCTGGCCAGCGAAATGTACCGCCAATGGCCGTTCTTCCGATCCCTGCTGGACAACGCCCAGATGAGCCTGGCCAAAGCCGACATGGGCCTGTTCGCGCGCTACGCCAGTCTGGCCAAAGACCAGACGCTGGCCGTGCGCATCCAGAAGGAATTCGCCAGAACCCTCAAGCTGGTGACGCGCGCCACCGGAACCGAATTGCTCGAGACGGAAGCCGTGCTGAAACGATCCATAGACCTTCGGAACCCTTACGTCGACCCGATCCATCACGTCCAGGTCGAGCTATTGCGCCGCTACCGCCGCCTGCCCGACGATCACGCCGACCGTCCCGCCCTGGAGCGCGCGCTGATGCTCTCAATTCAGGGCATCGCGGCGGGGTTGCGGAACACGGGTTGAGATCAGCAGAACATCGTCCCACACGGCACTCCTGGATCCTCGAGAAATTGTGTGGTGGACGGTGTTCCTCGCTTTTGTCCTCCCCTGCTAAAGGCAGGGGAGGACAAAAGCGTCACGCCTTTGTTTTTGTGACGCGACAGACGGAGGGGTCGCTGTTCGCGCACGGCGACCCCTCCGTCATCAGCTTTGATCAGGCTTATGACATCTCCCCTCTCAAAAGTGGAGGTGCAGTTCAAGAGCACCGTCTTGCACGTAAATCGAGAACCCCGTGCCGAACGGTGTTCGCGAGGAACCCAGTCTCGAGAAACCCGGTCTCGAGGATTCAACCTCGAGCGATGGCGGCCTGGGCGTGCAGCGTGTCCTTCAGGTTGGCGTAGGTGGCGCGGTACGCCTCGAGCAGGGGTTTGTAGGCTTCGTGATTGTCCAGGTCGGGTTCGATGGTGCGGGTGAATTCGACCATCTCGTCGCAGGCGCTCTGGATGCTGGGGTACGCGCCAGCGCCGACGGCGGCCAGGATCGCGCTGCCGAGGGCGGCGGCGTCGGGCACGCGGGTCAGGCGGATGGGTACGCCGCTCACGTCGGCGTGGATCTGCATCCAGAGTTCTGATCGGGTCGCGCCGCCGCACATGATGAATTCTTGCGGGGCGTACCCGGCGCGGCGCATGGCGGCAAAAACGTCCTCCGTGCCGTAAGCCACACCTTCGATCACCGCGCGGTACAGATGCTCGGCGCCGTGTTTGAGCGTCAAGCCGGAGATCACACCCCGGCTATCCGGGTCGGTGTGCGGCGTGCGGTTGCCCTGAAAATGCTCGAGCACCACCAGCCCTTCCGCGCCGGGCGGCAGGCGCACGGCTTTCTGGTTCAGCGCTTCGTAGTCGGGTTCGCCCATCAGTCGGCGCAACCAGGCGATCACCGATCCAGTCGAAGTCTGCCCGCCCTCGATGGTGAATAAGCCCTTCACTACGGCGTCCGGGTACGTGCCCCAGATGCCGTGCGCGTGAATCGGTTTGTCCGTCAATCCCAGGTGCAAATGCGATGACCCGGTGATGAACGCCAACCGTCCGGGGCGCACCACCCCCAGCCCGACCATCGCCACGAAGGCGTCTGCGCCGCCCTGCACAACGGGCGTGGATGGCGGCAAGCCCAGGTGCGCGGCGGCTTGTGGGGTCAGCGGGCCGATCGCGTCGCCCATCGGGATGATGTCTTCGGGGAATTTCTCGAGCACCGCGCCCAGACCGACGCGTTCAAAAATAGAGCGCTGGAATCCGCCGCGCGAGCGGTCGTAATACCAGCGGATCGAGGCGTTGTTGAGGCTGCCGACCATCCGTCCGGTCAGGCGGTGGTTGAGGTAATCCTGGTACTCGCAGATGAACGCGGCGCGCTGGAAGTTGTCAGGCTCGTTCTCGAGCAACCACAGGGCTTTGGGAGCCATCCACTCGGAACTGACCGGGCCGTAGCCGTTGACGCGCAGCGCATCGTCGCCGCTCTGCGCGATGCGTCGGGCCTGATCGCCGCTGCGCACGTCCATCCAGATCAGCGCGGGCCGCACGTGCCGTCCCGCCGCGTCCAGCGCCACGACGCTGCACGAGGTCGTGTCCAGGCAGATCGCGGCGACCTGCGCCGGGTCGATTTTCGCCTCGAGTACCGCGCTTTTGACGCTCAATCCGAGCGCCGTCCACCAATCGTCCGGGTTCTGTTCCGCCCAGCCTGGACGCGGGAACGCCGTGCTGTACGCGGTCGAAGCGAACGCGATCGGGTGTCCGCGCAAGTCGAAGACTCCGGCGCGCAAACCCTCCGTACCGCCATCCACACCGATGAAATACGGGTCGCTCAAACTGAATTCCTCCTCGTGGAATCGAGCGTGACGGACGGCACAGAAGCTCGATTCGCGTGCGCTTTGGGTCTGGACAGACTAAACCGGTTCGGTTTTCAGCTTCAAGGCCATCGGCTCGAGATTCGGGCGCGGTACGTTTCACGCTCGAGAAAAGACCGTCACAGCCGCGAGATCAGGCTGCACAGCGTGTTTTATTGCGTCCTGGACGGTCACGAAGCATTGGGCGTCCTGAAGAATCGGGCGAATACTCGAGAGCACTCGCGCTCGAGATCGAAGCTCGAGATCGCGTCGGTGATCCGAGAACGAACCGATACCGGAGCGAACGCGAACCGCGCCCGATTTCCCGAGCGCGGATTCGTCGCATGAACGGTTCCCGAGGCTGTCTCTCGAGATCGCTGCAGCCTTACTTCGGGGATTCTTGCGGTTCAGGCGGGGGCGCAATATAGACCGCCGAGCGGAAACGATTGGAATCCAGGGTCTGAATCTCGAGCGGGATGGCCTCCCAGGTCGCGTACCGCAATTGCGCGCCGGAACGCTGCCAGACCTCGAAGATTTTCTGGTTGAAGTAGCGCCTGCCGTATTCTTCGCGGGTCAGGTTGTCGGGCAGGCCGGTGCTTTTAGGCGCCTCGATGACTGCAACGGGTGCGGGCACGGAGACGGGCTTCGGTCGCGGCGCAATCGGCCTCTGGGCGGGTTTGATCGTGGTCGCTGCGGTTGGGGGTGCGGCGGCAGGCTTGGGGGCTGGTCTGGCAGCCGGTTGCGGAGCGGGTCTCGTGACGGCGACCGCCGGTTTGGCTGCCGGTCGCACCTGCGCGGGCGGGCTGACCGGGGTAGGTTTCTGCACCGCGACGGGTTTCGGAGCGGGCGGAGGCGGTGCGAAGGACGGGGTGGGTTGCGGTTTCACCGCGACGGGTTTCGGTCGGACCGATGCTGGCGTCGCAGCTTTCGGCGTCGCGGCGGGTGGGGTCACCTCGATCGTCGGATTCTGCGGTTTTGCCGAAGCCGTGGTGGTCGGCTTCGGGGCGGTCGGTTTCGGGGCTGTCGGCTTCAGTTCAATTGGTTTCGGCGCGCTCGGTTTGCCGCTCGAGACGAGCGCCGGTGGTTTGGGCGCGGGTTTTGCGGCGGGCTTGATGGCTGTCTTGATTGCAGGCTCGATCGGGGCGGGTTTGGTCGCGGCAGTCGCGGGTTTGACCGCCGGTTTAGGCGCGGGATTCGCGGCGCGCGGCGCAGTCGCGGGTTTGGTCGCGACGGGTGGCGCTGGGGCGGGCGATGGCGCGGTGTTCACGGCGCTGGGCCGGACGATCGGGGCGACCGAGTTGCGCTGCGCGCTGCGTCCAGTCTGAGATTGTAGAACCCACAGTCCACCCGCCAGGCCGACGGCGGCGACGGCCACCACCCACGGCGCGGTGACTTTGCGGCGCGGTGGGACGATCACCATGGTGCTGTGCGCTTGCTCGAGATCATCGTCCGCGCCGATGGGAATGGAGCGGTTGATGCGCGGTTGCGTGATCATCTCCGGCTGCGGGGCGCGAGCGGCGTTGGTGGGAGCCGGCGGAAATTCGACCCGTGAAGTCAACCTGACGGATTCCTCGAACGGTTGGGCGGTTGGGGTGTGGCTACCGAAGGCCGGGCTGGGCGGTGGGATGATTGGGGTGGCGCGGGTTTCGGCCTCCTCGTCCACGACCAGCGATACGTCGTCCGACACGGCAGCTCGAACCGCTGGAGCCGGAAGCTCGGGTATCGCGGGTGCGCCATCGGTGATCAGTTCGACCTCGTCAGCCCTGGAACCCTGGGGGGCGGACGGGGGCGTCAGCGCCGGGGGCGTCAATGCCGGGGGCGTCAATGCCGGCGGCGACGGCGGGGGCGCGGTCATGACGGCTGCGCTGGCGTTCGCGCCGCGCAACTCGATGGTCGAACCGTCCTGGTGGTGAATCGAGGTGGTTTCCGGATTCCAGTACCACATCTGCGTCTCGAGCAAACCGTTGACGGTTCGGTAGGCCTCGAGCAACCGGGGAATGTCGTGAAATTCGGCGGTTTCGAGCCTGGCGGTCAGGACGGCTTCCAGGGCGCGCGGGTCGAGGTCTTTTTCGCTGAGCGCCAGAATCCCGAAGGCTTCACGAAGCATCACGAGGCATCACCTGCTTCAGCGCGCATCATGAAGCTTCACCCGTCGGTGTGAGCGGCTCGAGAACCTGGGGCAGCATGCACAACATTATGCCGCTTTTTGCGGGCAGAGCGAAACGATATCCGACACGAATCATCATTCTTCGGTGTCGGGTACGCAGAATGTCGTTTTTGGAACGCATCACTTCTGATCATGTTAGCGGCCAGGATCAATTCAGGATGAAGTCCGGGGCCAAACCGCCGGACACAAGCTGCGCACAAAGGAAAGACCGTCCAGGACAGCCTTCTCGAGAATGCAAAATCTGCGTGCTGGACGGTGTTCGCTGAGTAGCGTCATCAGAGCAACGCGGTGGGGCGGCACAGATAGAGGCACGCGATCCAACCCGCACACCGCACCGCTCGAGACGACCCTTGAAGCGTGTCATGATGCTCGCGTGGTTTTGATTCTGAACGGCCCGAACCTCAACCGACTCGGCACTCGCCAGCCCGAGGTCTACGGGCACGACACGCTGGACGATCTGGAACGGCGCTGCGAAGCCTGGGGGCTCGAGCTCGGTTTGCGGGTCGCGTGCCGCCAGTCGAACTATGAAGGGCAGATGCTGGAGTGGGTTCAGGAAGCCCTCGATGACGGCTTCCGCGCGATCATCCTCAATCCGGGCGCGTTGACGCACTACTCGATTGCGCTGCGCGACGCGATTTCCGGCCAACCCCTGCCCGTGATCGAGCTTCACCTCTCGAACGTCCAAGCCCGAGAGGAATTCCGGCACCACAGCGTCGTGGCTGCCGTCTGCGTCGGCACGATCGCCGGGTTCGGGGCGCAGGGTTACCGGCTTGCGCTCGAGTACCTGAAGGTCACGCTCGAGGGTGCAGCTTCCGGTGAACCAGAAGAGAAACCTTTGCGCCTCGATTCACCCGACCCGAACGCGCCGCGAATGGCCTGAAATTCAGGAACACCGTGCGAGACGGTGTTCCTGAATTTCAAAAAAGACCGTCTGGAACGGTCTTCCCGCACCAGCACGAGATTCGATGCGGGATCGCGGCAGCCCTCCAGGTTCTCGAGACACCCATTCGTCCCGGACGGTTCCGTCAGGGGCGTGCGGACTCGAGCTTTACTGCTGCAAGTCTTCCATCTGCACCGCGACGGGTTCCTCGAGCTCGACCTGAACTTCGACCCCGAGCGTCTCGGAACCGCCGCCGGTGCGCAAGCCCTTGATCGGCGGAACGTCGTCGTAATCGCGCCCGTGACCGATCTTGACGTGCGATTCACCGACCCGGATGTCGTTCGTCGGATCGAAACCCAACCAGCCCGCGCCGGGCACGAAACACTCGATCCAGGCGTGCGTGGCTTCCGCACCCACGAAATCCTGACCGGCGTACAGGTACCCTGACACGTACCGCGCGGGAATTCCCACCCGGCGGCAGACCCCGAGCATGGCGTGGACGTAATCCTGGCAGACGCCGCTACCGGAGGCCACGAAGACCCCCAGGGGCGTGTCCACGCTGGTCGCACCGGGCGCGTAGGTGAAGCGCGCGTGCAGGTGCGCGGTCAGACCGTCCAGATACGTCAGCAGATCCATCTCGGGTTCCAACGCGTGCCAGCCCAGCAGGTTCATCCAGTCCGTCTCGAGCGGTACGCGCTTCGAGCTGGCCGTGAACTCGTAGAAACGCCGGGCGAAGCCGACCAGCGCAGCGGCCTCGACCCGCCCGATCTGCGGCGTGGGTTGCGTGATCACGACGCTGCGGGTCTGGACGCGCAGGTGGCGGTGGCGCTCGCGCACGTGCGCGTGGTGAACGTGCGTTCCGAAGTAGTCCAGTCGGCTCTGCAAGCTCACGTCCGGCAAGCGGACCAGCTTCGCCTTGCGCGACGCGCCGGATCCGGTGAACTGGTTGACCGCCAGGGCATACGCTTCGACCTCGAGTTTGAACTCGAGCACCGTCTGACGGTCGTCGTCGGCGGGCTGAAGCCGCAATTCGTTGAACGAATCTCTGGCGTCCAGGGGGTAACGGTAATCGGTGGTGTGCAGGATGTGAGCGCGCAAAGGAACCTCAAAAGCCGGGTTGAATCCGTGATGACAACAGCCGTCAGTGTACTTCAGTTTTGATGAGCAAAACCTCGAAAACGTGTACCTGAGATCGCCCGACCGGGCTTCGTTCACGCTCGAGAGCACCGTCCTGGAAGGAACAATGGCAACCTCGAGGCTGCCGCCGCAGAGACGTTCGCCCTTATGACTTGAAGTACGCCTCGAAGACCGCCTGCCCGACCGCGTTGAAATCGCCCAGCAGCATCTCCAGGCTGGGGTTTTCCGCGTCCAGGATGCTGTCGATCGTCGCGTACTGCAAACGCGCGGACAACCACCCGACCTCGCGCAGCGCGTCCCGTCTCGAGCCGGGGTTGGCATCCGCGATGGCTTCCAGGCAGCCGCGCAAGGCGTCCGCGCAGTAGCGCACGCTGCGCGGGAATTCCTCGTCCAGCAACAAGAATTCCGCGATCCGGCGGGCTTCCAGACGCGTCTGGTAGTGCTTGCGGAAGGCTTCGTAGGCGCTGGCGGTCTTCAGCACGGCCATCCAACGGTGGTTCTCGATGGCTTCCGCCACGGCCTGACCGCCGGAACGCCGATATCGCACCTGCAAGAGCCGCAAGATGTTGTCGCCCCGCTCGAGCTTCTGACCAGCCCGCAGGAACTCCCAGCCCATCTCGCGCGGTAAGGTCGCCTGGGCGATGCCGTAAAACAGGTGGCTGACTTCGCGAGCCTCGACGCAGTAATCGTGCAGACCATCGTTGGGCAGCACGAATTCCGTACCGAAGCAGAGCTTGTGGTACGCGCGGTTGATGCATTCCCACATCTCCGATGAAATGCGATCCCGCAGCGCCCTCGCGTTCTCTCGCGCCTGCGCGATGCACGCCCGGATGCTCGAGGGGTTGTCCGGCGCGAAGGCCAACCACGACGGCACCGTGCGCCCGTCCGCCCGCTCGCCGCGCTTGCGGAAATCGTCCTCCGAACCCGTGATCACCAATAGCGGAGCCCACTGTTCCGTCACCAGCCCGTCCGTCTCGAGGGTCGCATAGTAGTTCACGTCCAGCAATCGCGCCGCGTTCTCGGCCCGTTCGATGTACCGCCCGATCCAGAACAGGTTCTCAGCCACTCGAGAGAGCATCGGCACCTCCCCAAAAACCTTCGATTTTCAGGAAGACCGTCCAGCACAGTATTCTCGAGATGCGTGCTGGACGGTCTTCTTGTACCTGATACCCCGAGATCACGATTCACCGCCCTGAGATTGCGATTGCGTCTGATCGGCGTGCCCCAGCACCCACGTGTCCTTCGAGCCGCCGCCCTGGCTGGAATTGACCACCAGCGAACCGCGCTTCAAGGCCACCCGCGTCAATCCGCCGGGGATGATCGTGACGTTCTCGCCGACCAGGATGTACGGGCGCAAATCCACGTGGCACGGCTCGAAACGCCCGCTGTCCGGGTAGTACGTCGGGTGGCGCGAGAGGCCAATCGTCGGCTGCGCGATGTAATTGCGCGGGTTGGCGTGAACTTTTTTCAGGAACTCCGCGATCTCTGATGGGCTCGAGGCTGGCCCGACCAGCATGCCGTAACCTCCGGCCTCACCGACGGCCTTGATCACCAGTTCCTGCGGCCTCGAGACCATCTCGGCCAGACCGTCCTTGTCTGACCCCAGGAAGGTCGGCACATTCGGCAGGATCGCCTCTTCGTTCAGGTAGTAACGGATCATGGCGGGCACGTACGCGTAGATGGCTTTGTCGTCCGCCACGCCCGCCCCGACCGCGTTGGCGAGCGCCACGCGGCCCTGACGGTAGACCTCGACCAGACCCGCCACGCCCAACTGCGAATCCGCGCGGAAGGTCATGGGATCCAAAAAATCGTCGTCCACGCGGCGGTAGATCACGTCCACCTGCTCGCGCCCGGAGGTGGTGCGCATCCAGACGCGACCCTCCGCCACGAACAGATCGCGGCCCTCGACCAGTTCCACGCCCATCTGCTGCGCCAGAAAGGCGTGCTCGAAATACGCGCTGTTGTACTGACCGGGCGTCAAGACCACGATCGTCGGGTCTTCGATGTCCCTCGGGGAAAGCGAGCGCAAGAGTTCCAGGAGGGCGGTCGTGTAGTGCTGCACGGGCCGCACGCCCTGACCCTCGAACATGTGCGGCAGGATTCGGGTCATGGCGGTGCGGTTGGCCAGCACGTAACTCACGCCGGACGGCGTGCGCAGGTTGTCCTCCAAGACCATGTACTGCCCGGAATCGTCGCGGATCAGGTCCGTACCGACGATGTGGGTGAAGACCCCCAGGGGCAACTTGACGCCGTGCACCTCGCGCCGAAAGTTGGAACACGATAACACCAGTTCCCGAGGCACGATCCCATCCTCGAGAATCTGCTGTTCGCCGTAGACATCGTTCAAGAAGAAATTCAGGGCGCGCACGCGCTGCGAGAGGCCGCGCTCGATCACGTCCCATTCGTCCGCCGGAATGATGCGCGGCACC
Organism: uncultured Deinococcales bacterium; assembly: GCA_964244895.1. GTDB lineage: Bacteria > Deinococcota > Deinococci > Deinococcales > JAAFIG01 > CAXTKV01. The sequence goes on along the minus strand of CAXTKV010000060.1, from coordinate 3,933 downwards.
GGATCGAACGGAAACGTGCGCTCCGTGCCCGCCGAATCGCCGTAGACCGTAAAGGTGATGCCCTGATTGCGAAACGTCAGATCGGAAATCGAACGCCGCCGCTCGAACTCCGCGCGCCCCATCGCGTTCAAGCGATCGAGGATCGGAACGTAATGCGCCCGCGCCCGTCCAGGCGCGTCGAACATTTCGTCGAAGAACTCGCCAGGATCGTAACCGTTGAACACGCGCCCTCCTCTCGATGGCTCGCAACAATATACGGTCTGAACGCGCGAGCCGTGAAGGGCTTCCGCGCCAGACGCGGACGGTATGCTCCAGAATCAGGTCTGGGAACACCGTGTGGGACGATATTCTCTAGATCGCGCGCTGGACGGTGCTTTTTGCATGATGGCGCATTTTGATGCGTCTTGAGGAAAGGGCAGGTCGCGAACCTGCCCTTACGACCTCTGGTCTCGTTCCGTCTCGAGATCGAGCATCAGTTGAGCGTCCGTCCCTGCTGACGGTTCTCCCAGGGTTTCGGCTGCGGCGCGAGCTTGGCCAGAACAGCGTCGCCGTTGATCGCCAGGCTGGAACGCAACCACGGGCATTCGTGGCGCAACAATTCCGGCGTGGTCGGCGTGGCGCGCGCATCCAGATCCCAGAGTTCGTACCCGCCCGGCCCGAAGACGCGCAAACGGATCGGGATGTTCGGCGTGCCTTCTTGTTCCTGCAGGATCGCGTCCAGATGATCGAGCTGCGCGGGCTGCACGTCCTCAAGGTTCAGTTCGGCGTACATGACCTTCGGCATGGATTGGGCGTCTTCGTACAAGACCACGTCCTCGGCGGTCACGCGCACGCCCTCGCCGTCCGGTTCGACCTCGACCACCACCAGCGCGGGCGCGTCTTCAGAGAGTTTCGCGTTGATCTTCTCGTAGGCTCTCGAAAACGCGACCAGTTCCAGGCTGGACGTGTCGTCCGTCAGGATGAAGCGCGCCATCATGCTGCCCGATTTGGTCGGTTTGCGCTGAATCCCGGAAATCGTGCCCGCCAGCAGAGCCCGCTTGCGACCCCGATACCCCGGCGCGACGCTCGAGGTGAAGAACCACGCTTCGAGCTGGTTGGCCTTGGTGGACGCCGCCTCGAGCATGCCGGGATAGTGCTGCAACGGGTGACCCGTGATGTACAACCCGACCGCGTCCTTCTCGTCCTTGAGGCGTTTGATGGCGCGCGCTCGGGCTTCGTCTTCGCTGGTCGGCGGTGGGACATGGCGCAATTTCGGCTCGGGCGCGATGGTCGCCATGCCGAACAACGAATCCATGCCCTGGGCGTTCATGCTGGCCTGACCCGCCGCGTAGGACATGGTTTCTTCCAGGGATTCCAGCAGCGCCTCGCGCGTGCCGAACGCGTCGAAACCGCCCGCCTTGACCAGCGTTTCCAGTGCGCGACGGTTCAAGCCCGCCTCGCGCGTGCGCGTACAGAAATCCGCCAGGGATTTGAACGAACCGTTCGTGTTGCGCTCCTCCAGAATCTGCGCGACCGCGCCATCACCGAGGTTCTTGACGGCCAGCAACCCGAACAGGATTTTCTCGCCCACCACGCGGAAATCCGGGCCGGACAGGTTGATGTCGGGCGGCAAAACCTCGATTCTTTCGCCACCTTCCAACCTGATCTGTCGCGCGTCGTTGATGTACTCCGCGACCTTGTCCGAATCTCGGCGTTCGACGGTCAGCAAGGAAGCCATGAATTCGACCGGATAATGCGCCTTGATGTAGGCCGTCTGGAACGAGATGAAAGCGTAAGCGGCGCTGTGCGACTTGTTGAAGCCGTAATTGGCAAATTTCTCGAGAAGATCGAACAGACCGTTCGCTTCGCTGGCCGGAATGCTGTTCGCGGCCTTCGATCCCTCCAGGAACTTCTGGCGTTCCTTGACCATCTCTTCCATCTTCTTCTTGCCCATCGCGCGCCGCAGCAAATCCGCCTGCCCGAGCGAATACCCGGCGACCGCGCTGGCGATCTGCATGATCTGTTCCTGGTAGACGGGAATGCCGTAGGTTTCGCGCAGGATCGGCTCGAGGAATTGCTCGCAGGTCGGGAATTCCGCGTAAGTGACTTTCTCGCGCCCGTGGTGGCGTTCGATGTAGGTCGGGATGTTCTCCATCGGGCCTGGCCGGTAGAGCGCCGAAAGCGCGTTGACATCCTCGATGCGGCGCGGTTTGAGCTTCTTGGCCGCGTCCGTGATGCCGCCGCCCTCGAGCTGGAAGACGCCCTTGGTCTCGCCGCGCGCGATCAACTCGTAGGTTTTGGCGTCGTCCAGCGGGAAGTCGTCCGGCTCGAGGCTGACGCCCTTGGATTCCTTGACGATCCGCATGGCCTCTTCCAGGAACGACAGCGTCCGAAGCCCGAGGAAATCCATCTTGATCAAGCCGATGTCCTCGACGCTGCTCATGTCGAGCTGGCAGACGATGCCCTCGCCGGAGGTGTCGCGCATCAACGGCACCAGGTTATCCAATCGTTCCTTGCCGATGATCACGCCGGACGCGTGGACGCTCGAGTGGCGCGTCAGGCCCTCCAGGGATTTGGCGATCTCATAGACTTCTCGGGCTTTCGGGTTTTCCTCGAGCATCGCCTTGATGTCCGGCACACTCTCTTCGGCCTGATCGAGCGTCAAGGCCCTGCCGAACACGACCGGCACGAGCTTGCTGATCTTGTCGGCGTCCGCGAACGGCAACTCCATGACGCGCGCCACGTCCTTGAAGCACGCCCTGGATGACATCGTTCCGAAGGTCGCGATCATCGCGACCTTGTCGTCGCCGTACTTGTCGCGCACGTACTCGATCACCTCGTTGCGGCGGGAATCCGAAAAATCCACGTCGAAATCCGGCATCGAGACGCGATCCGGGTTCAGAAAGCGCTCGAACAGCAGGCCGAAGTGCAGCGGGTCGAGGTTCGTGATCCGCAAGGAATACGCCACCAGCGACCCCGCGCCCGAACCGCGCCCCGGCCCGACGCGAATGCCGTGATCCTTGGCCCAGTTGATGAAATCCGCGACAATCAAAAAGTAATCCGGGAAGCCCATGCGGATGATCACGCCCGATTCGTACTCCGCGCGGCGCAGCACGACCAGACCGTGACCCAGCCTGGCCCGCGCCGTCTCATTCGCCTCGAGCGCGTCCAGGCCGGGATAGGGCGTGTACTTCTCCCCTGCTTCCTTGCCCGCGCTGACCCATAGGGAGCCCATGTAGGCGGTCGCCAGGACTAGCTTCTCGAGATCGGCGGTCTCTGGATCGAAACCCTGCAGCCGCTCAAGCACCCGCGATTTCGATTCCGGCTCGAGCCTCTCGAGGCTGGCCTCGACGTACTCGCGCAACAGGTTCGCGTTGGCGTCCTCTGGAAAGCGCACCACCAGGCCCTGATAGACCTGCACGCGCAATTCCTCGTCCATCGTGCGGCCTTCGGGGATCGGCAACGCGGGCATCTGGTAGACGCGTTTGGAACCGATGGGCAGCACCAGGTTGCACTTGCTGGCGACTTCCATGGTGTTGTCGAAGATTTCCTCGCCCCAGTCGACGGGCGCGAGCAACCGTTCCATTTCCGTGCGCGTCTTGACGTAAAAATCGTTGCACGGAAACTTGAAGCGGTTCTCCTCGCTCATCAACGCTTTGGTCTGAATCGCCAGGAGTGTCTCGTGCGCGAAGGCGTCCTCGGCGCGGACGTAATGGCCATCGTTGGTGGCGACCATGCCGACGCCGTACTTCTGCGCCCAGGCTTTCAGCACCGCGTTGACCTTGACCTGCTCGGGCAGACCGTGGTTCTGAATTTCGATGTAGTAATCGTCCTTGAACAGATCCAGATACCACTTGAGCCGCTCCTCGGCCTCCGGCAGCCTGTCCTGAAGGATCAGGTTGGGCACTTCCGCGCCCAGGCAGCCCGAGAGCGCGATCACGCCCTGGTGGTGCA
>CAXTKV010000059.1:0-24730 GCA_964244895.1 uncultured Deinococcales bacterium | reverse complement strand
ATCAACGTCGAGTTCATCGGAGTTCTCCTTGCGGTTCCAGGCTTTGGGTTGATAGCTGCCGCTCTCGACGTGTGTGAATTTCTGAATTCGAGCCTACCGCCGAGGTCTCGGTTTTGTTCGGGTGTTCGGGGCGCGTCACTTCTGGCAATCCAGCCGCACTCGGAAGCTCGGGTTGGGTGCGCTGTAGGCCGCCGCGACACCGGTGTTCAATAGCACCTTCGGGTCAATCTCGACCAGGAACTTGCTGGGCTGACCGATCTTGTCCGCACCCGTGCCCGACGCCGCGTAGAACGTGAGGTCCAACGTGACCCCGGCCCCCTGCGGCAGACGCTTGCCCGTCAGGTTCTGGGCGTCTTCGGTCTGCAAGACCGTACCGTCCTCGAGCACCAGGTCGAGGCTCTTGATGCCCGTGTTGAGGGCGTCGGCAGTGACCTTCGCGCCGTTCTTCCACTCGAGGCTCAGGCTGTAACCGGGCTGCTGACCGTCGTAGCGGCTGATCGGTTTCGTGGATTTCACGGTCAACCGCCAGATACCGTTGAAGAGCGTCTCATTAATGCAGCCCTCGAGCGAGGCGCGTTGATTTGTGCCGCCCGCCGTGACGCTCGGTGCGGTGCTGCCCGATTTCCCCAACGTCAACGTCGTTCCCTTGAGGCTCGAGTTGACGCCGAGGGATTTGAGGGCGGAAAGCGGCACGTAGGTTTTGCCGTTCGCCACGATGGCCTGATCACCGAAGACTCGCCCATTGACCACCAGGCTGTAGCCTGTGCGTGCGGCCACGGCGAGGCCGAGGAACGTGATGGCGAGGGCGACGGTCACAGAATTCCGGTTGAGCACGATGCCTCCTTTGGCCCGAGCGATGCACTCAACACCGTCCAGGACGTGATTTATCTGACTTGAAAACTTGCGTCCTGGACGGTGTTCTTGCGGAATGGCTCACGAACACTCGGTCTTTTGAAACCTCAACGCGGTCTAGGAACCTCGTAGGAACACTTCCCGCTCCATATCGTGAATGGTCCCTTGCTGCGATTTGGGTCAGGGGCGTTGATTTTGAGGGTGACCTTACAGCCTCGATTGGTCAAAAGACCTTCGAACGGTGCGCCGTTCGAGTCCAAAAGGATGTACTTCATCCCCAACGAGGGTTTGATCGAAGCATTGGTAGCAATCAACTCGGATTCGACACCGTAAAAGTCTTTGACCAGCAGTTTCCAGTCGTAGGTCAGCGCTTCACCCGTGGGGTTTTCCACGGATACAGCAGCCGAGTAGCGTGGTGGTGGCGTTGACGCGATGCTGAAAGTGCAACCGTCTTCCCGCAGATCAATCGTGCCGCCGCTGACGGCAAAATCGGAGCAAGTACGCACGAATGCGCCACCACCACGGAACTCTCTGGAGTACACGCCGCTGCTGACCATGCGGGGAAAGGGATTTTCGGGCGGAGGCAGCACATTCAGCGTCACTTGGCGCGAGCCAGTCGCGCCATCGCTATCGGTGGTGCTGACCTTGACGGTTCTCGCGCCTTGCGCTCCAAACTTAACCTTGACTGTGCAGCCCGTAGTGCTTGACAGGATGTCCGGCGCGTCCACCGCCCAGACCGTGCTGGCGCAGAGCTTGCTCAGGTCTGACTCGTTGATGTCCTTAATCGCGGCACTGATCAAATAATCTTCCCCCTGACGCGCATCGCCGCTCGTTTGCAGCTCGAGGGTCGGCGGGGTATTGACGGCATTGATCGTCAGTGTGTCTCTGGCTTGGCCGCTGCCATAAGTGGCGAGGAAGCTCAGCGTGCGGTTGCCGGGGCTTGCAAACGTCCGTTTGAGGATTGGGCCGATTAAGGCGGTGGTGTCTGTACTCCACGGGCCGTTGTACAGGCTGCCGTCTCGGTCGGAGGTGATGCTCAACGTGACGCTTTTGGCGAGGGGATGCGTGACTGTGAAGAACTTGGCGAGGTCAGTTTCGACGCGCAGGTCAACGCGCTCGAGGCGGGCTGGGAAGGACTTGATGTTGATTTTAGGGGACTCAGCGCCGCCGGGCGTGGCCTGCTCGCGCACCCACGCGTCGCTGCGCTGACCATTGAAGTTGAGGATGCTGAGCGTATCGAAAATACCACTGACGTAATCGGCGGGGACGTAATAGTAACCTCCATCGCCCGCGAAGCAGCCCCACGAGTTTTTGACGATGAAGTACCCGCCACCGCCAATGTTAGGCGTGATACCGACGTTCCTCAGGTCGTCGTTGCTGAGAAAACCGACGATCTGCACGACGTGACCGCCGTACGCGCCGTCCACCTCTTTACCTTTAGGGTTCAGCATGGTTCTGCCGTAATTGCTGACCACCCCGCGCTTGGTAATGTCTGCTTCGCTGCTTCCTTTGACATCGTCTTGGAAACCCTTGTAGACGGGAAAGCTGGCCATCAGCACGTGGCCTTGCGCGAGCAGCGTGCGGTAAACCTCGAGGGCGAAGACTTCCCCGTTTTTCCAGAGTTGCGTGGTCTTGCCCGAAGACACCCCAACGCCGCTGTACGTCACCGCAACCGAACTGCAATATTTGGCTCCATCCACCAGCGTGCAAACTTGCTTACTCTGGTGCGCGGTGTCCGAACACGTCCCGGTGTAAGGATCGAATCCGCCCCCAGCTCGGGGAATCCCACTGACGCAGGTGAAAAAATAAGACGCATCCTCACCATCCTTGGGGCTAGCGCGACCCAGGGCTGGGTTGTACGTCCAGAAGGTTTCGAGGGGCAGCCCTTGATTTTGGCTGAGCGCAGTATCGAGTGCGTAATCCGCCGAGCCGCCCTCCCAGTAGTCGCTCGGTGACCAGGCTTGTTTAACTTTGTTCACCAGAAACTGCTCCGAGAGATTGACGGGGTTATTGTACTGCACACGCTCGCGGCTCTCCACCGCGCCGATCGCAGTGAACGCCCAGCAGGTGTTGCGTCCGCCCTGACTTTTCACGGGGCCGGTAAAATTTTTCAGTGGGAACCAGTAGCGCTGAGCAAAATTTGCGGGGCTGCAAACACCGTTGTTGTCCGTCCCATTGCCCGCGTTGAAGGCTTGTGGCCCGACACCGCCGCCCGCCAGATTGCCGACCTCGAGCCGCGCCACTTTGAGGGTGCTGGGATTTGCACCCAGCAAACCGTTGACTTGGTTGAGGGCAGCTTTGATCGCGGTCAGTGAAGCTCCTTTGAGGCTGTCTGACGTCGGCGCTTGGACCTTCAGATCAGCGGGTAGCAGGTCGTATATTTGGCTGTAGCCTGCGAATGCGTTGTCCACACTCTGCGAGCGTCTGTACGAATCAGCGGCGTTGCGAAGTTCCGTACCAAGCCCAAAGACCATCACGCGCTGACCATCCGGCCCGATCACCGAGCGGTCACCGTCGAAGTTCGGGCTCGAGGCGGCTTCAGCTAACAATGCGGTGGTGTTGGGGTCCTTGTCCGGGACGGTCTGCAAGAACGCCTTGTCATCCTGGTACTGTTTCTCGCGGGTTTGTTTCTGGGCTGCAATGGTGTTGGCGCTCGCCAGTATCAGTTCCCCAGACGCGATGCGATTCCTAAACTCTGTCGGACTGACCTGTTCTGCGCTCGCGGGGATGTCCCCTTTCCACGTATTGGCCTGCGTGAATAGCGTTTCGGCTGGCGTCGTATCAGTCGGGCAGGCGACCAGCGCCGCCGTGAGCAGTGGAAGAAACAACGCTTTGATCCAGAGATGGTTCATTCGGTGACCTCGTAGGAGATGGTGAAGGGTTTCGCGTCTGCGAAAAACTGTTCGTGCGACTGATAGAGTGTTTTCCTCGAGCAAGACGTGCCGAGCTAGATGTGGGTGATCGGGTTACTGCACCGTGATGGGGATGCGTCCACCCGAGCCAAGCCCGGCGACATCCGGCTCGAAGAAAACGGAAGCCCGGCCCGGTGAAACGCTGCTCGAGACGCTGACGGTGTACTCCTAGCTACTCCCGGTGATGCTCGCCTGTGCAGGCGTGATCGTCACACCGTCCGGCTCGGCTGACGCGGTCACGACGGCGGCGCTCGCGTACCCGTCGTAGCGTTGCACCCCGAGCGTGATCGTGTGGCTCGTGCCTCGGGTGATGATCAGTGGCTCGGTCGGGGGCAGCAGCTTGTATTTTGGTGCTGGGGTGCACGCGCTTGGCGCGGCGAGTGACGCGACCAGGAATGCGGTAAAGCAGTGTTTAGATTTCATTCGTCACCCCCTCGAGTCTCAATCGGGGACTGAGCTCGCTTTCGATCAAGTTCGCGCCCGAGAACTCGAGTCCGCACGTGGCGCAGTAATGGGCGTAAGGGTTGGTGATCTCTGCGCCGCACAACGGGCAACGCTCGAGCAACCAGCTTCCGTCGTTGATGCAATAGCGCTCGCTCGAGGTGGCCTGAACCGCCCGGAAGCAGCGTGGGCACAGCCGATAGCGAAGTGTTGCTCGGTGTTCCCAAACGTCCTCGAGATCTTCCACAAGACTGCCCCCCCTTTCCCCTCCAAGGTGCGCGGGGTCTGGTAAACCGGCGGTCAACTTTTGAGGGTCATGCCGATCGTGTCTTGCGCCAAGACATGAACACCGTCCAGGACGCAAGAATTCAAGATCGAGAATTTGCGTCCTGGACGGTGTTCGTGAGGGATTCGCTTGTTCGGTTCTGGTGTTCTGCGCGGATCAGTCTCGAGGGATGGGTTTCCCTCAGACGATTTGCGCTTCCAAGAAATCCTCCCAGCGTTCCGGCAGGGTCTCGCCCACCTCGAGCATTCGCGCCCAGGCCTCCGAGTAGAACCGCGAGAGACCTTTGTGGTTCTGGTCCGTCAGCAACGCCCGACAGGTGATCTCGAGGGCGCGCGCGTCGTAGGGTTCGGCCAGCATCAGGATTCGGCCCAGCCGCTCGGCCTCGTGCGGGATGGTCTCGAGGTGCGCCCTCGCGTTCGTCTCGAGGGCGTGATAGAGCGCCTCGCGCACGTTCTCGTCGCGCCCTTCGAGCGCTGCATCCTCGAGGTACGGGCCGCGCCACAGGCCCGCGTCACCCGTTTGCAGGAAGTCCTCTGCATCGGTCGCAACTGCACCCAGCCCGTACCCGTTCGGGGTGGTGGCGATCAAGCTTGTGCCCAGGCTCGAGCGGATCTTGAAGATCGTGGCTTTGAGCGCATCCAGGGCAACGTCTTCAGGACCGTCAGGATAGAGCGCGTCGCACAGATCCAGGCTCGAGACTTCAGTACGGCCCCGGATGCGGGCCTCGAGCAACAATGCCAGTAATTCCTTGCGCTTGCCGCCGCGCAGGGGCGTGATGACGCCATCTTGACGAAGCTGCATCGGCCCCAAGACCTCGAGTCGAATACCGTCGGCTCGCGTTGTGGAGTCCGAGGTTTGAGCTTGACGCTCGGTGAGTCCAGGAAAGTATCGGCGGGTGACGTTCGCCATGTTTTTGAGGCCGCTTAGCTCGAACCACGCGAGGCGCGAGGCACCGCTCACAGCATCCCCGAGCAGACGATCAAGCTCGAGTCCGACCTCTTGAGCGGGTTCGGTTAGCCCCTGCTCAATCAGGTTCATTTCGAGTTCCCGAAGCTCATTCCGCGCCCTCTCCCGTTCACCCAGCGCTTCAAGAGCGAGTGCTTGGGCCAGACGGGCCATCCCGATTACGCCCATGAACTGTAGCTCTGAACTGAGCCTAATGGCCTCGGATGCGAATTGCTTACTTTGACTCGCGTCGCCAAATTTTGCCTCGGCGATGGCGACGTAGCACAAGCTCCAGCCAATTTTTGTCGGACTCGCTGCCCGCTTTGCCATTTCCAGCGCGGCGTGTGCGTGCTTGATGGCGAGGATGCCTCCGTGGATCATTCCCCAATCTCGATACAGCTGGCTCAAGCGATACTCGCACTCGATCAAGAAATCATCGGCCAGACGGGACCTTTTCAATACGTCGCGGCACTCGAGCAGCAGTTCTTCGGCCTGCTCGTACTGTGCTAAGTCGAGCAGCGCGTCGGTCAGAGAGACCTGAGCACGAATGACCTGCACGCCGTTGCCGATCTCGGCGTGCAGGTTGATTGCCTCCTTCAAGTCGGCGATTTGTTCGTCGCGGCGACCCTGGTCGCCGCGTGATAGCGCACGGTTGTGAAGGTAAACCGCAATCATGTCTGGCCTGTTCGCTTGACGCGCTGCTTCCAGAGCTTGATCTTCAAAACGTTCGGCCCCTGAAGGGTCATTGGCGCTGTACCGCAGGCTTGCGAGCACACCGATCAGTCGAGAACGATCCTCAGGCGCGAGTCCCGGCTGCTTGAGTGTCTTTGATGCGATGGCGTGAGCCTCCTGATTGACTCCACGCATCGTCAGCGCGAACGCCACCGCGTAGGCAATCTCGGGGTCGTGCAGTTCGCCCACTTCCGGGTGTTCTCGCCAGAGTTCGATGACAGCGGTGTGGTCTTGCGCAGCGGCTCGTACTTTCATGCGTCGGAGCCACCAGCTTGGTCCAGATCGCTCCTGCTCCGGTAAGCGTTGGAGAACGCAGTCCGCGTCCTCCAACCTGCCTTGAGAAGCTAAAAGGTCAGCGAGCAATTCAATTGTTTTGAAGTCGTCGGAAGAACCAGCTTCCGCTAATTCGGCGAGACGCAGTGCCTCGGGAATGTCAGCACGACGTAATCCCCTCGCCGCCTCGAGCGCCAGCCTTGCCCGCACCTCGCCGTTCGCATACGCAACTGCTTTGGCTTTAAAACGTGAGGATTGGACTTCATTTCCTGCCTCTGTCGCGGCTCCAACGGCCCGCTCGAGCCATGCGAGCGCCTGTGCGGGTTCGAGTTGGGCGTCCTCGATAAACGAAGCGGCGCGTTGAGGATCAGCCTCGAGCGCCTGAAGTGCGCGTCGTGCGAACGTCTGGCGGCATTCGGGTGTCAGGCTGTGTGCGATCACCTCTCGGTACAACGGGTGCGCGAATTCGCCTCTTACAAGTATTCCCTGGCGCTCGAGTTCTCGTTTCGACTCGCTCAGGTTCTCGGGTGTGAGTTCCGCGACCTTAGCCCACACGTCATCGTTCGCACCCAGCCCGAGAACCGCTTTCGCCCGAATCGCATCCTCGAGCGCGGGCGCGCCTGTCGCCTCGCGCAGCATCCGTTCGATTAGCCCCTCGACCGTGATCGGCATGACCTCGCGCTCGGGCGCACGCCAGCGCCAGCGATGGCCGTCGTTCCACACAAAGCCCTGCCGCGCCAGGAAGCGGAAGAACTCGAGCGTGTAGAGCGGGTTCCCAGCCACGCGCTCGAACAACCACGACAGCGCCTCTCCCGGCAGCGTCGCGCTGACCTCGGCCTCGAGCAGCGCGTCGGAGGCTTGGCGGCTCAGTGGTGAAAGCCGGACGGCTTCGAAGCCATCCGGTGGATTCGCGCGGCTGGTGACGATCAACCCGACCCCGCGCGTCCTGGAAACCATCGGCGCGAGTTGCGTCCAGAACTCGAGACGTTCGGCGGTGGCCTCGTGCAAGTCTTCGACGTGCAAAATCATCGGCGCGTTCGCGGTCAAGAGCGCAGCCAAGGTCTGGACGAGCGCCGCAACATCCCGGGCTTCGCCGCGATGAGCGCGTTCCAGGGATCGCTGGAGCCAGACGGAGATTTTCTTCGGACGCTGGATTTTGCCGATGAAGCTCTCAGGTGTTTGGGTGGCGTGCACCGTCAACGACTGGCAGGGCGCGCCGCCCAGCAAGGCGAGTGCCCTGTGCGTTTTGCCGATGCCCGGTTCACCCCATAGCCCCAGCACAACGCTCGAACGCTTCGCGGCCAGTCCGGCGAGCCGCCTCGAGACCTGCTGGAATTCCATGTCCACGCGCACCTCACGGAGTCATCTGAATGCTGCGACGGCCCGGTCGGGGGCGAATGATACGATCATAAGCCCCGGCTTTCTTTCTTGTTCAGGAGGAGAGATTGATCCCGTGGGTGACGGCTCGTTTCTCCCTACGAAAGTGGTTGCGCTATCTCGCGCACACTGAAGAGGCGCTCGGGCAGCTCGCCGGGGCCGTTTGCTCGAGGAGTCACGGCACGTTGGACCTCATCCGTCCCGAGCGACCGCAACCGATAGACCAACGGGCATCAGCCGCACCTGAGAACCCCGACGGTGATGTCGCGGCTGATAGCTCCCCCAATCGGGCCGCCTAACCTACGAACTGCACGAAATCCGGGTCGCGTAGCGGCCTGAGATCACCCCCAGCCACCACCTCCGAGAGCGAGAACTCGTACCGCCCGAGCATATTGACGTGCGCCCACCGCACCGGCGAGCGGGAGCGCACGGGCGCCGATCACGAGCCTCAAGGGCGAGCCATCAAGGTTCGCTCGAGAACACCGTCCAGCGCACGCTCTTGAGAGCCACCAAGCAGTCGAGTTTGTTGCGCGGTTAAACCAATCAGAGGTGTTGATCTACGCCGATCCGCGCCGAGAGTCCAGGTCGAAGCTGGTGCTCAAGTTTCACCGACGGCGATCCCGCGTTGGCCCACACGCAGCAAACCGCCATTCAGCGCGTGCAGGTGCTGTCCGAACAGCACGGCCTTGCCTTGACGACGGTAGCGCGCCAGCGTCCGAAGTGGTTCCAGACCGATTCGTCCACTCGTCGGCTCGAGATTCACCACCATGCAGCGCGCGCAGCCTTCGTGCTGTTTGAACTCGAGCAAACCGAACCGCACGCCCATCCAATGATCCTCTGCGTAGGCTTCTGCGCCACGCACCACCAGGTTCGGGCGGAAGCGCTCGACCCCCACCGCCGCGCCGACGCGCGCCTCAAGATCAGCCATCGACGATTCGCTCACGAGGTGCAACGGGTTACCGTCGGCGAAGCTCAAGCGCGACGGTCCGAACGCGGGGTTCAAGCGACGCTCGGAGTGCTCCGGCATCCAGACGAGGTGCAGGCGCGCGCTCAGAAAGTCGCTGAACCAGCCGCTCGCGCCCTCACCGACGACCAATCCAGGCATCCAGTCGTACCAGACCCGCACCCGTCGCTCCTCACCCTCCGGTTCGAGCGGCACGCGTAACTCGGGCATTCCGGTGGCGCTGATGATCAAGCTGTCCGCCGAAAACGCGGTGGAAACCGTTAGCAAGCTCGGGTGCTGGCGCGCGGTCGCCAGGTTGCCGCCCTCGTCGACGAGCATGAAGCGTCGGTCGTACTCGAGACCCCGCTCGAGGACGCGGGCTTCCGTGACCTCGATGCCCCGAGCTGATTTGATCGGGTAAACAAACAGCCTGCTCAATTCGAGTCCGTTCACGGTCTCCTCCGCGTGATGATTCTGGTCTGGCGGGTCAGGTCTGGAAGAGGGCTTCGTCCGGCAGGCTCGAGGCCGTGTTCTCCCGCACGGCGTCCGTCACGACCGCGCCTGACCGCTCGAGGGCGAGAAACACCGCACCCGCCACCGGCTCGAGCGGGCAATGCACGAGCTTGGCCCCTGGTGCAGCCTCGAACACGCGAGCGAAAAGGGCCTCGGCCATGAGACGCGACGGGTGACGCATCACGCCCCCGGCGGTCACGAGCGCAAAGGGATGGTTCAGCAGGCCGACCTTGCGCGCCGCCGTGATCGCGTAATCGCCCAGCGCTGTGCCGTGGTCGAGCGCAATTCTGCGAGCGGTCGGGTCGCCGCCCGCCGCCTCGTCCAGCAGGAACCGCGCGAGGCTTCCGGTGCGCTGTTTGTCACGCTCGTCGCGGGCCGTGTGCGCGTGCAACAGGGCTTCGACGCTGATCGCGCCGTGAACTTCGAGCATCCGAGCGGTCAGCGAAGTTGGCGGGTCGAGCCCGAGTTCCGCCCGATAGACGGCCCGTAACGCTGCGCGTCCGAGTTGTTCGGCCCCCTCGGGCTCCTGCCAGAAGCTCGAGTGCCACTCCTGACCGCTCTGGGACTTCGCGCCGATCCCGGCGGCGGTTCCGCAGACCACGACCACGCCAGTTCCATCCGATGAACCCGCCCGCAACGCGCCCATCGCGTCGTTGACCACGCGCACACAGCTGTGTCCGCGCTCATAAAGTCCGTGCTCGAGGAGCGCAAAGTCTTCCGGCCAGTCCGCGCCCGTGGCGCTCAGGCAGGTCGCGGCCACGCGGCTCAGCCCGACACCTGCCGAGGCCAGCGCCTCGCCCACCGCCCGGTCCAGCGCCCTGAACGCCGAGCGCGCCGAGGCGTAGATGTTAGACGCGCCCGCCCGCCCCGCCCCGACGACGCGTCCCGAGGCATCCGCGAGGAGCGCCACGGTCTTGGTACCGCCCGCGTCAACCCCCAGGAACAGTGAGGCGGTGGGCGCGGTCACGGCTCACCCCAGGCCGCGCGATCCGCGATCACGGTCAGGTTCGTGCCGCGTAGCAACGAGGCGGGCACGTCGGGCGTGGGCGGCTCGAGCATGGCGCGGCGCAGGATGGCGCGCTTGCGCTCACCGCAGACGAGGAGCAGCACGCGTCTCGAGGCGAGGATCAGGTTCATGCCCGCTGTGAGCGCCCGGCGCGGAACCTCCAGCCCGCCCCAGTAGGGCGCGTTGCTCTCGAGGCTTTCGGGGGTCAGATCGACCGTTCGCGTGGGCGCATCCGGCGTGGACGGCGGCTCGTTGAAGCCCAGGTGTCCGTTCGGACCCAAACCGAGGACCGCCAGATCGATGCCGCCCCAGTCAGCGACGCGCGAATCGAAGGCGCGACAGTCTTCGGCAGAATCCTCGGCGTCTCCGTGTAAGCGGACGATCCAGTCCGGCGTCACGCCGAGTGGCTCAGTCAGGCTCGTCGCGAGCCAGCGATAGAGCGAGCGCGGATCGTCGTCGTGTAGGCCGAGGTATTCGTCCAACTGGGCGACCCTCAGGCGCGAGGTCTCGAGCGTTCCCGCCCAGCGCCGCGAGGCGAGTTCTGCATACGCGCCCATCGGCGTGTTCCCGGTTGCGGCCAGCAGGAGGAGGTTCGGGGTGCGGGCGATCTCGAGGGCGATCCAGTCGGCTGCCCGGAGGGCGAGCGCGGAGGCGTCCTCCACGATGACGATCCGCATGTTCGCGCTCGAGTCCATCATCGGTTGTCCAGCAATCTGGGCGGCAAGTAGGCGCGGTGGGCGGCGCTCATCTCGTCGTAGAGCGATTGAGCCTTAGACAGGGACATCACGAGCGGGTTCGAGGCCAGCGCACGCACCGCGTCGCGCCTCGAGCCGCACCAGGCCGCCTCGGCGGTCAGCCATTGGTACTCGGCGAGCATCTGTGTGAGGCCCGTCACGTGGCGCGGCATCGGCGGTTGCGTCAGCGGCGTGACGCCGTGCCGGTCGCAGAATCCGGGAACTTCGACCACGAGGTCGTCCGGGAAGCCGGGGATGGCCCCGCGATTGGGCACGTTGACGGGCCAGACTTCGCGGCGATCGTTGAACACAGCGCTCATCACGTCCACCGCCAGTTCCAGCTCGAACAGCCCGCCACGAGAGCGGGCCGGGTCGAGAACCGGGCGCTCGGACGCGGCCTGTTCGCGGTAGTGCGCCCAGTAGTCGGGCACGTCCGCCAGAATGTCCTCGGCGCGGGTCGTGGGCTTGGCGCGGAGTTCAGAAAGAACCTCATCCTTGAAATAGTAATAGCGCATGTAGGACGCCGGAATCGAGCCCATCGTCACCGCCAGCTCGAGCCAACGGCGCGTGTCCGTGGGCAGGCGCGGTTCGGCACGGTCGCGCTCGAGGGATTGCTCGAGGTGCGGCATCAGGTCCTCGCCGCCGTAAAGGTGGCGCACCGTCCACGAGCCGTGGTTGAGGCCGATCATGACCGTGTCCAGGCGCTCCGGCTCGAGGCCCACGCCACGCACGAGCTCGGACGGGAAGACGAGCGGCCCCTCGCACAGGGAGACCGTCGGGATGCTCGAGTGGAGCGTCACCGCCTGCGAAACGATGTTGACGGGGTTGGTGTAATTGAAAAGTCGCGCCCGCGTACCGACGGCCTCGATGTCCTCGACGATGCCGCGCATGACGTGGATCGAGCGTAAGGCCATGAAGAAGCCGCCCGGCCCCTGCGTCTCTTGCCCGATCACGCCCTGCGAAAGCGGGATGCGCTCGTCCAGCCGCCTCGCCTCGAAGCCGCCAGGCCGAAAGCTCGTCAGCACGGCGTCGCAGCCCGCCAAGCCCGCGCGGCGGTCCGTGGTCGCGGTGATGGTCAGGTCGACGCTCGCGACCCGCACCATCTTCGCGGCAATGGTCCGCACGATCTCGAGGCGTTCCGGCTCGAGATCGATCAGCACGATCTCCGAGCCCGCGAAGTCCGCGCCGCGCTCGATCAAGGCCGCGACCGTGCCGGGGGCGCGGGTGCTGCCGCCGCCGACGTAGGCGATCTTCAAGCGCGCCATTAGGCCACCGCTCCTGAGCCTGCGGGTCGAACATTGACGTCCGGCGGGATGCCTGGCGAACCCAGTTCCGGGTAATAGAGCACGCAACGCGCCTCGTGGCCGGGGGCGACCTCGACGAGCCTCGGCAACCCGGTTCGGCACTCGGCGCGGGCGTGAAGGCAGCGCGGCTCGAACGGGCAACCGGGCGGGAGGTGGGTCAGGTCCGGAACCTCGCCTCGAGCCTCGACGCGATCCGGTTCGAGGCCGGACTCGGGCTTCGGAGCGGCGCTCTTCAGAAGGCGCGTGTACGGGTGCGCGGGCGAGCCGATCAGGCCGGCGCTCGGTCCGATCTCCACGAGGTGCCCCGCGTACATCACAGCCACGCGGTCGCTCATGTAGCGCGCGCCCGCGAGGTCGTGCGTGATGAAGAGGTACGAGAGGCCCTCCTGGTCGCGCAAATCCAGCATCAGGTTCATGATGTCGAGCCGGATCGAGACGTCGAGCATCGAGGTCGGCTCATCCGCCAGGATCAACTCGGGTTGCACCGCGAGCGCCCGCGCGATGCCGACGCGCTGGCGTTGACCACCGGAGAGTTCGTGCGGGAACTTGTGTTCGAAGCTCGCGCTCGGCGAAAGGCCCACGCGCTCGAGGAGCGTGCGCACGGCAGACGCGGTCTGTCGTCCGCGCACGAGGCCGTGAATCTCGAGCGGCCTCGAGAGCGCGTAGCCGACGGTGTGCGTCGGGTTGAGGCTCGAGAACGGGTCCTGGAAGATCATCTGAACCTTGCGGCGGTACGCCAGCAGTGCGCGGGCGCCGGGGCGGGGGGGCAGGGCCTGACCGTCGAGCCGGATCGTACCCCTGGTGGGCTGGTGAAGCTGCGCCACGAGCCGCGCCACCGTGGACTTGCCCGAGCCTGACTCACCGACCAAACCCACGACCTCGCCCCGAGCGATGGTGAGGTTGAAGTCCGTCACGGCCTTGACGGTGCGGCCTGCGCGACCCGAGCGGAAGACCTTCTCGAGTCCCTCGAGCCGCAGCACGGGCTCGGACGGCCCACTGGCCTCGAGCCGCCCACTCGAGGCGGGGTCAGTCGGGGAACGTCGTTCAAGCGGTCGCATGGCTCGCCTCCCTCGCTTTCATGGCGGCGGGATCGTAGAGGTGGCAGGCCACGACGTGGTCAGGCGAGATCTCGAGCCTGACGGGGGCGACGACCTCGCACAGCCCCGCCATGGCGCGGTCGCAGCGCGGCGCGAACGGGCAGCCCGCGACTGGTTGGCCCAGATCCGGCGGTCGGCCCGCGATGCCATCGCGCCTCGTGCGCTCGCCTTCGAGGGGCGGGAAGGCGTTCATCAATCGGCGCGTGTACGGGTGCAGCGGGTTGGCGTAGAGGTCGCGCGACGGGGCCAGCTCGACGATCTCGCCCGCGTACATGATCGCCACGCGGTCGGACATCTCGACCAGCAAGGACAGGTCGTGCGTGATGAAGATGATCGAGAGGTTCAAGCGCCGCCGCACCGCGTCGATCTCCTGAAGGATCGAGCGCTGGACGACGACGTCCAGCGCAGTGGTCGGCTCGTCCATGATCATCAGCTTTGGCTCGAGGGCGAGCGCGATGGCGATCACCACGCGCTGTTTCATGCCGCCGGAAAGCTGGTGCGGGTAGGCGCTCAGGTACTCCGGGCGAATCCCGACGAGCGCGAAGAGTTCCCTCGCTCGAGCTTCGATCACGTTCCGATCGGTGACGCCGTGGGCGTGCATCGCATCGGCGATCTGGTCAGATACGCGCATCACGGGGTTGAGGGCGTTCATGCTCGCCTGAAAGACCATCGAGAAGTCGCGCCAGCGCACCTGCCGCATCGCCTCCGCTGGCAGGCGCACGAGTTCATTGCCCTCGAGCCAGACTTCGCCGCCGAGAACCTGGCCGGGTGGGCGCAGCAGCCGCGCGATCGCGAAGGCGAGCGTGCTCTTGCCGCAGCCGGACTCGCCCGCGATCCCCAGGAACTCGCCGCGCCGCATGGTCAGGTTCGCGTCCTTGACGGCGCGAACTGTGCCCTTCTCCGTCAGGTAGCCCGCCTCGAGCCGGCGCAGGTGCAACAGCGGCGCGTCCGGCCCGGACGCGGGCGCTGGCGCGGCGGGCGCGAGGGGTACGGATTTCGATTCGGCGGCGACCCGCTCGGAGCGCAGGCGCGGGTTGGCGACCTCGTCCACGGCGAAGTTGAGGAGCGCAAACGCCGTCCCCAGCGCGGCGATGCACAGGCCCGGCGCGGCGATCCATGGCCACGCGCCCTGGAGGAGCGCCTGGCTCGATTGTGCCCAATAGAGCATCGTGCCCCACGTCACCTGGCTGACGTCACCGACGCCCAGAAACTCGAGGCCCGCCTCGGCCAGCACCGCGTAGAGCGCCGCGCCGAAGAAGTTCGCGGCGATCAGGCCGACCATGTTGGGCAATATCTCCGCGAAGATCACGCGCCCCGGCCCCTCGCCGCTGGCGATGGCGGCTTGCACGAAGTCGCGGTTGCGCAACGAGAGCGCCTGCGAGCGCAGGACTCGAGCGCCCCACGCCCAACCGGTCAAGGAAATCACCGCGATCACCGGCACGACCCCGGAGACGCGCAAGTACGCGGCGGCCACGATCACCAGCGGCAGACCCGGCAGCACCAGAAAGATGTTCGAGATGCCGCCGAGCAGGTCGTCCACGACGCCGCCGAAAAAGGCGCTCGCCAGACCCACGACGACCGAGATCGCCGTAGCGATCAGGCCCGTCACGAGACCAACGAGCAAGGAGAGCTGCGCACCGTAGACGAGCTGTGAGAACACGTCCTGCCCGAGGGCCGTCGTGCCCAGCCAGTGTTCGCTGCTCGGGCGCAGCCAGGTGTCGTTGCTGAGCGCACTCGGCGAGTGTCGGGCGAGCAGCGGCGCGAGAAACGCCATCAGCGCCAGCGCGATCAGGATGACCGCGCCGACTACGGCGCGGCGGTCGTGAAAGGCGCGTTTAAGGGTTTCCATCTCAGCCCTTCCCTTCGCGCACTCGAGGGTCGAGCAGCGTGTAGGTTGCGTCCACGAGGAAGTTCGCGGCCAGCACCGCCAGGGAAATGAACAAAAAGATCGCCTGCATCAGCGGGTAGTCGAGGCTCGTGACCGAGTGGTACAGGAGTGTCCCCAGGCCGGGGTAGCCGAAGACCACCTCGGTCAGGATCGAGCCGCCAAGCACGAAGCCGAGCGCCATCCCGAAGGCCGTCAGGCTGGGAAGAATGGCGTTGCGCACGCCGTAGCCGTACAGCACCGTCGAGTCGCTTAATCCCTTGGCCCGAGCGAACGCCACGTAGTCCTCGCCGAGCGTGGACACCAGGTTGTTACGCATGGCGATCAGCCAGCCGCCCATCGCGGTGATCACGATGGTCGCGCCCGGCAGAACGGCGTGCGAGAGGATCGAGCCGATCCAGCTCAGGCTCCACGGCGGTCCGGTGATGATGTCCACGCCGCCACCGAGCGGGAACCAGCCTAAGAGGAACGCGAACAGGTACAGCGCGATCAGCGCGAACCAGAAGTACGGCACGGAGTTCAGAAACAGCGACACCGGCACGAGCAAATCCGCCAGCCTCGAGCCGCGCCGGGCGGCGGTGTACACGCCCAGCCCCGAGCCGAGCAGGAACGACAGCACCGTGCTGACCCCGACCAGCCCGATGGTCCACGGCGCGGCCTGCCCGATCATCTCGGTCACGGGCGCGGGGAAGAAGCTGATCGAGCGCCCCAGGTCGCCGTGCGAGAGCTTCACCAGGTAATCGCCGTACTGGGTCAGCACGTTCTTATCGTGGCCCTCGAGGCCATAGGCGATCATCAGCGCTTTGGCGGCGTTCGGGTCGAGCCGCCCCTGGTACTTGGCGATCATCGCCCCGATCGGGTTGCCCGGCACGAGGCGCGGCAGGAAGAAATTGATGGTCAGCGCCGCCCAGAGCGTCAGTGAAAGCAGCGCGAGCTTTCGCAGAAGGTAAAGCACAGGAGACCTCTCTTGAATTCGGGCTTGCGCTGTACGCTTCCGCATCGGGAGAGATCGTCCAGCGCGTCTTCAAACGTAACGGTCGATTCTTGGCCTCGCGTTCGTCGTCTCGTCTTATGCAGCGCAAAAAATCGATCTGTGAGGCATCTCGAATGGGCGGATCGGTCGCGCCGGTCTCCCTCGAGCTAGAGAGGGCTGGCTCTTGCAGCTCGCCTAAACGTCTCTCGAAGCCGAGCGGCGCGTCCTCGACTCGAGGGGAGACATCGTGGGAACACCGTCCCAGACAGTATTCTGATTGATAGCAAAATCGCGTGCGGGACGGTTTACTCCGCGAGTGAACCCTTGAATCATCCGGTCGTTCTCACCCTTTGGGACTCGAGAAACCATATTTCTCGAGTCCCACGAGATGCGGGGGTCACTTCAGGTGAACGTTGAGGTACATCAACCGCGCACCGATGCCGTCGTCCGGGCTGCCGTCGTTGTACGGGTCCTTGTCGGACGGGAAGCCGGTGAAGCGCGTGGCGTTAAACAGGCAGAACTGCGAGCGGTCGGTGAGCGGCACGAACGGCACGTCGCTCAGAACCTGCGCGACCATCTGGTTGATTGCGGTCTTGCGAGCCGCCGCGTCGCTCGTGGCGCGGAAGGTCTGAAGGGCCTTCGTCACGGTCGCGTTCGTGTAGCGCGTCAGGTTGGAGTCCGCTTGCTTGCCCACGGGGGCCGAGAGTTCCGGCGAGAAAGACTTGTAGAACAGGTCGTACGGCGTGTCGCCGTTGCCCCAGCCCCACGAGATGCCCATGTCGTAGGTTCCGGTCTGGAGCGCACCCGCGTAGCCGCTCCACTGCTGCTGGTCAATGGACGTGGTCAGCCCGATCTTCTTCAGGTTCTCGGAGATGACCTGCGCCATGGCGATGAAATCCGTCCAGCCCGCGCCCACCAGGATTTTCAGCGTGCCCAACGGCTTGCCGTCTTTGCCCAGCAGCACACCACCGGAACCGGTTTTGTAGCCGGCCTTTTCAAGGCCCGCCTTGGCCTTCTCGAGGTTAAAGGTGTAGGCGTTCTGGGTGGCGGCTTGGGTCAGCCACTTCGCGCGTTGCGCGGGTATCACGCCGCTCGGGTCGGCGGCGGCCACGGTTCCGTTGTAACCCTTCTGCGCCACATCTTTCGTGTCGATGGCCATGGCGATGGCGCGGCGGAAGTTGACGTCGTTGAAGGGGGCTTTGGCGTTGTTCATGTACAAGAAGTTGGCGTTGTTGACCGGCCACCAGTAGAGGTTCAGGGCGGGGTTCTTGTCGGCGTAGTCCGCCTTGACGTTCGTGACGCCGACGTAGCCGAAGTCCACCTCGCCCTTGAGCAGCCGCAAGAGCGCGCCGTCGTTGCCACCGGCGACCGTCCAGACGACGCTGTCCACGGCGGGCTTATTGGCCATCCAGTAGTTCGGGTTCTTCGTGACCTTGAGCGCCTGCACCGAATAGGTGTCGAACACGAACGGCCCCGTGGCGACCGGCTTCTGGTTGGTGAAGGTCAACGGATCAGCGATCGAGGACCAGACGTGTTCGGGGATGATCGGTAGGTGGGCGATGTACGTGAAGATCGGGGTATTGGCCTTGCTGAAAGTAAAAGTTACGGTGTCCGCGCCGGTCGCCTTGACGCCTGAGAGGCCGTTGTTCCAGATGCCCGACGTGTCGAGGGCCGGGTACTTCTTGACGTAGTTGAAAGTGAACTCCACGTCCTTGGCATCGAAGCCTTGCCCATCGTTCCATTTGACGTTCTTGCGGGTATTGACCGTGAGTGAGAGCGCGTCCTTGCTCCACTTGTAGTCCGTCCCGAGCACGTCCGTCACATCGCCTGAGATGCTGTTCACGAAGAACAGCGTTTCATAGATGGCTGATAGCGTCGGCAGCAGGTGCTGGTCGCCGGGCAAGAAGGGGTTGAGGTTATTCGCCCCCCACTGGTTGTCGCGCACGACGATGAAAGTCCCACCGCTCTTGGCGTTGTCCTGCGCCACACCCGGCGAGAGCGCCGCCCCCACAGCGAGCGCCAGACAACCGACGGCGATGATTGGCTTCGACAGGCTCGAGTTCCATTTCATACGCACCTCTTTCTTGCCTTGCAAACGACGGGTTCGTTCGGGTGGAGCCGAGGGCTTGGGACGATGGGCCTCAGGAACGCGCGGAGCTCGAGCCCCGCACAATCAGTTCGGGCTCGAACAGGATCGGCGAGGCCTGGAGTTGGGGTGGGTCGAGGGTGTAAGCGCGCAGCAAAACGCGGGCGGCAGCAGCGCCCATATCGCGGGCCGGCTGGCGTACGGTGGTCAGGGGCGGCTCGAGCATTCCGGCGAATTCGGCGTCGTCGAAGCCGATCACGGCCACGTCCTCCGGGACGCGCAATCCGAGCTGGCGCAGCTCGCGCATCGCCCCGGCCGCCATCACATCGCCCGCCAGGAACAAGCCATCGAGCCCTGCTCGCCCGGAGCGCTCGAGGATCGCGCGGGTTGCGGCTCGACCCGCCGCCTCGGAATAGTCGCCGAGCGCGCGTCCGACCGGTTTCATCCCGGCGGCGCGAATCGCCGCCAGCCAGCCTGCCTCGCGGTCTGCGCCCTCGCGGCCGAGGCCTGCGATGTGCGCCAGCCGGCGGCGTCCGGTGGCGATCAGGTGCTCGGCCGCCAGTTGCCCTCCGGCGCGGTTGTCGAGCTCCACCGCACCGGCCAGCCCAGCCGCCTCCGGTGCGATGTGAACCCACGGGAAACGGGGGCCGTTCGGCAGTCGGCTGCTGGCGCGAGAGTTGATCACGATGCCGCCGTCCACGGCGTGGCTCAGGAGCGAGTGCGCGGCCTCGATCTCGCGATTCTCGTCATCGTCGCTCGAGGCAAGCAGGGCGCGCAAACCGAGCGGCTCGAGCACCTCCTCGAGGCTGCGGGCCATCGACCCGTAGAGCGGAAAGCCGATGTTCGGCACGATCAATCCGACCAGATGGCTGCGCCCCACCACGAGGTTGCGTCCTAGTGGGCTGGGACGGTATCCGACCCGCACCGCTGCGGCGAGCACCCGCTCTCGTGTTTCAGGGGTGACGCGGTGCGGCGCGTTCATCGCCCTCGAAACGGTGGCGATGGACACGCCGACCATCTCGGCGATCTGGCGCGCGCTGGCGCTTCGGTCGGTTCGGCGTACAGACACCAGACACCCCCTCTTGGACAGACTCGCCCAAGACCGAAAAGTACCTCTGGAACAGCAATGTAAACGTTACATGGAATGTATCACGTCGCGTGCGAAAGCGCAAACGATCCAGGTCTTCGTGCCCCTCTCGCGCCCAGGCGCGCGGCTTCGACAGTGAGGGTGTATGAAGTTCCGGCTCTGACCGAGATTTGATACCGCTGGCTTAATCAAGCAGCCTGCTGCATCGCCCGCTCGAACCGCGCTAAACGCGTCACCGCCCGAGGCTCCCGCGCTAGCTAATCCGCCACCCGCCGCAAGTTCGAGGCCGAAGCCGTCGCCAGATGCTGCAACCGCGTTTTCTCGAGACCCAAGTACCTCGAGCGTCTCAGGCCGAATGAGCGAACGCCGACCGAGACAGTTCCCTCGATCCCGGCGCGCTTCGCGTGCAACGTCACCGTGCGCCTCAGGGCCGTCGTGCAATCTCGCTTGAACGTGTACTGTTTGCGATCGCGGCTCGAGAACTAGATCTTCACCATTGGTCTACACCGGAAGTCCTCAGCGTTCGTCCAAATCTGGCTCGAGCGTCCCGCCGGCCATGTCACGCGCTGGGCCTCCCAGTCGATCCTGAAGTCCTTCGTGGCGAAGCCCTTGCCCCCTCAGGCTTGCCGGTGCTAATCCTGCCGGGGCGAACCGACGAGACCGATGCCGTACTCGCGCGTGGCCTCGTCGAGTTGGGTCGCGCCGATATCACCCAGGTCGACGAGATCCTCGTCCGGTAGTAACTCGCGTTCGTGCAGTGACGCGTGAATGCCGCTCACAACATCGAAGCGTGAGCGCCCGTCAGGTGTGTTTTGCGAGCAAGAAGTCCTGCGTGGGCGCCACGGTCGTCTCGACGTTCGTGACCAGCATCGGTAGGTCTTCGTCAAGCCGTAGACGGCGTCTCCGGTTTTGAAGCGCATAGCATCGCCGCCGACGCGCTCGATCTGACCCGCCATATCCGAACCCGGCACGATGGGGAAGGGTTGGCGCATGATCTGCTTGAACCGTCCGGCCCGGATGTTCGCATCGGCTGGATTCAGACCCGCCGCGACGACCCGCACAAGAACTTGATTTGCGCCTGGTTGCGGTTTGCGGACGCGAGTACGCTCGGCGGGCCGTGGCGTCGAAAGCCGACCGCGTTTATGGTGTCCGCGCCTTCGGGTTGCATTTCGAGTCTCCTGAGGTCGCGTTAAACAACCGTCCGGCAGGTTTTGACGCGTCGATGTCGGTGTCATCCAATGCGCCTGAAGCGAAGTCTATCTCACCTGCCGTGGTTTATTCCTCCCGCTTCAAAATCCATCCTCGGGCCTTCAAGCTTGAAGGTGCGCCTCGAGAAACCAGATGATTTTGTCCAATCCTGCAGGGTTGATCGCAGGTTGAGGTTCCCATTCGCCGACGCGAAGCTTTACGGCTTGGATCCGCGAACGCCGCGCCATAAGGCTTGCGCCGTGGTTGATGGCGGTTGCGGCGAGCGAATGGCCCGACCAAAAAACGTTCGCGGTCGGGCTCGAACGGGTGGGGCAGGCGTTGCTGAACGCGTTCTGTTTACCGTTCAGCAACGGGCCGGTAGAAGAAAATGGGAATCAGATCAAGCTCATCAAGCAACAGATGCGCGGGCGTGGTTCGCTCGAGTTGTTGAGGAAACGCGTGCTGCTCGCGGTTTGAACCAATGCGCCGAGGACGCCGGAGACCAACCAAAAACTGCCCAGTTCATCTTAGCTCAGGGGTAGCTCACCACGGTCACTGGCACATCCGCGTTGGCAGCCGTCGACGCCCCCCCCGTATCGTTGACCACGTTGAGGATGCCACCTTTCCCGACACCAGGGTCGAGAAAGATCGTCAGCAGATCGTGAAGGCTCGAGGCGGGCAGCGTCGTGGGCACCTCGAACGCGCGCGCAGCGAAGATGTCGACACCCTGGTTGAAGAAGCTGTAGCTGCCCATGCCGTACCCGGAGAAGCTAGTCACGCTGTTGGCCACCTTGAGAGCGGCCCAGCCGTTGATACCGTCGTGGGTCCAGGCCGCCTGGCTCGGCGGGTCGTAGGGCATCTCGTTCTGGAAAAAGACAACCGTGCCGCCGTTGCCGTTCCAGATCACCTCGTACTTCTGGTAGTGCTCGACGAACAAGCCGTAGGCTGTAACGTTGTCGCCGTTGACGATCACGCCGGTGTCGGCGGTGTTGGCTGTCCAGCCGACGCCGTTGCCGTGATCCGCCCGCCAGGCCCAGATGTCGTCCAGCACCACGTTGTCGCTGTTCACGATCAGGCTGGTCGTGGCCTTGCCGGGGGTCGCGCCGCCGATGCGGAAGAACACGTCCTGGAGCGAGGTTGGGTCGCTCGGGTCGCTTCGCGAACCATCCTCGTCGCGCTCACCTTCATCCCCCGAGCGGCTTCCGACGCGCAACAGCACCGGAGAGTTGAGGGTTCCAGCGTCGAACATCAAGCCCGCCAGCTTGACGCCCCGCGCGTTGGCGACGGACATCGCCACGACCCCGTTGTTCGGCACGAGCGTCGGCATCCCGAGGCCCAGCACGACGGTGTCGTGGCGCTTGACCTTGATGGTCTGCTCGAGCTGGTAGACGCCGGGTGTGAGGATCAAGTGCTGCCCCCGAGCGAGCGCATTGTTGATCCTCGCCGCGCTATCCGTGGGTTTGGCGATGAAGAACTCGTCGATGGCGATGGACGTGCCAGCCGTCTGCCCACCGCTCCAGGTCGTGCCGGTGGCGTCGCGCCGCACGGCGGGCACGAAGACCCTGTAACGGCCCTTCGCGTCGAGGTACAGGTAGGGCGCTTCTCGCGACACTGGGCTGGCGGCGAGCGTGGTGTACGGGCCGCCGCACGAGGCCTGCGCCGGGAAGCACTGGGCGGGTGCGCCCGCCACGCCGGAGAAAACCTGGTTCCAGACGCCGTTGGTCCAGCCGCTCAGATTGCTGTTCCGAACCAGCCACTGCTGTTGCGAGCCGTTGATGACCTGGCCTTCAAACTGCGAATCGGCGATGAAGCCGCCGCTGGCGAACGACGGGCCGGTGCAATAGTCCATCAACGTGATGTTTTGACCGTTGCCGAGGACGTGAACCCGACGCATCGGCGCAGCTTGCGAAACCGCCCAGAATTCGCCGGTGTAACAGCCGTTGGGATTGGTCACGTTGATCGAAAGGTTCGACAAAGACCGCCAAAAGTTGTTGAGTGCCGTGCAACTGCCAGTCGCCTCGCACTGGTTGTGGACGTAAACGGATCCGTTGATCACCACGTCGTTCGGGGAGAGGCCGAGGCCCGATACGGTGGTGTAATAGCCGACCTGGAAGTTCAGCGGAGCGCTGCTCGAGCCGTACGTGCCGGGCTTGAACAGCAACGCGTAGCGCGCTGAGCCGAACTGGTTGGAGACTTGCTGGTTGGCGATCGCGTCGACGGTCGCTTGAATCTGCGCCGTCGGCATGGAGGGATCGAAGATCTTGACGTTGGGGCCGAAGTCGGGTGACTGAACGCCGGTGGCGGCCAGGCCCGGTTGTTGGTCGCCGGTCAGGGTTGAGGTCGCTGGAACCGCTTGTTGACCGCAGGCGCTCAGGGCGAGGATCAAACTCGTCAGCAGGGCAATCACTGGCGTTGTGGTGAGTTGGCGGCGCGAAAACCCGCGCTCAAGGCTCGGCGTGAGGCGATCTTTCCTGTCGCGTTCGTGTCGCATCTGGAACCTCCGTGATCGGCTGATGGCGCACTCGAGTGTGAATGGCTCAGGTTCGTGCTGGCGCGTCCTCCTGTTCGGGGGGAATCTGGGGAATGCCGATTTTTCGTGGCGTGCGAGAAGCTGAGCGGCGCGCAACCGCGACACGGAGGACGTCAGCCTCTCGTGCGATCCATCGCCGTGTTTTCAAGCTCGCTGATCACCCTACAGCTTCGGCGCCCCGAACACCACAGCCAGGCTGGCGGTTCGGTGGTCGGCGCGCCACGCGGTGACATCACTGTTCTGCTATAAAACTCTGCTGACCGAACCTCGAGTTCGGTCACAACCACGAACTTCGACGTAAACAGCAACCGCTCAAGCACCCACAAGCTCCGAGGCCCGATGCTCGCGCCTAGCGATCTGCGCGGGCGTTTTGCGTTTCAAAGCGCACTCGAGACCGTCCAGCACGAACTTTGTCGGCCTGAGATCGTAGCGATGGCACTCGAGGTCGCCGCCGTGCGCAGCAGGACCGAGGAGGTGACGGTATGAAAATTCTAGAGTGTGCGCTCGAGGGAATCCCGGCGTTGTACACGACCGAACACGAGCAGGAACCGTTGGTGTTCGCGCGGTTCACACACCCGCGCTCGAGCTGGGTCTTTCACGTGACGGAATTCGCTGGCTCGAGCGTGGACTTCGGGTTGGTGGCCGGGTTTGAAACGAAATTCGGCGACTTCGAGCCATCCGAACTCGAGGCGAACGGTTGCGCGCTGGACGAGCACTGGGACTAAAAAGCGCTCGGACGTCAGGCGGAATCTCGAGGGTTGAACCAGTGAACACCGGCAGGAGGCCGAATTCGGTGTCGGCCTCCTGCTGGTGTTCAAACGCGATGCTCAGCTCTCCACGCGCCGAGGAGTGCTCAGCGGCTCGGCGGGGTGCTGGGCTGAATCGGTCCCACGGGCGGTGAAGGGGGCAGCGAGATGACCCGCTTGGTCTTCCACTCGAGGCTCATCCAACCGTAAATCGGGAACGGTTGATCGTCGTCCACCGAGAACTGCTTGCCGCCGAGCGCGTTCGCGGTCGTGCTGATGATTTCCCCGTCGTGGACGCTCGCCGCGATCGGCGGGTCGTAACGGTCGGTCAGGATGCCCCGCGCGATCAGGAGATCGAACGCGCCCCTGGTGAACCCGCCCACCGCCAGCGCACCGTTGATGTAATCGGCGGTGTCCGGTTCCTCTTTCTTCAGATCCGAGAAGCTAACATTGAGGTCGCGGCGCACCGGTAGCCTCGGCGGTTTGAAGTTCACAGCGTTCATGACCACGAAGACCTTGACTGAATCTTTGCCGAACCCGATCACCTGTACGGCCACGCCCGTGCGAACCGTGAAATGGAATTTGACGGCCAGCACGGACGATAAGAACGCGCCGGTTCCATCGGTCGGCGGCAAGGCTGGCGCGCGCACGACGTAACTGAACGCGTGGAGGCCGCTGAACGCCGGGTAGACCTTCGGGTGCGCCTCGATCCGGTTCGAGGCCGCGATCGGACCAGCGCCGATCAAGACCTTCGCAACTTCCTTCTCGAGGTGCGACCTCAGCGCGCCGTCGCCGAACTCCTGGCCGACCAGGTACGGTC
>CAXTKV010000058.1:0-24826 GCA_964244895.1 uncultured Deinococcales bacterium | reverse complement strand
GATGAGCGAACCACTGGTCTCGGTCGCCATTGGGCGGCGCAAGCTCAACGAACAGCTCGCGCACCAGGCGAGCTTCGATGCGCTGACCGGCTTGCCGAACCGCACGCTCTTGGGTCGCCAGCTCGAGGCAGCCTTGAGGCACGCCGAACAGCGCGGCTTCATGGTGGCGGTCTTGTTCATCGACCTGAACCGTTTCAAGCAGATCAACGATTCCCTGGGGCATCCGGTCGGGGACCGCTTGTTGCAGTTGGTCGCCAAGCGCTTCCAGGGCTGCATTGGGCCGTCGGACGCGCTGGCGCGCATGGGTGGCGACGAGTTCGTGGTCGTGCGGGCGGGCGTCAAGAACACCGAAGAATCCACGCAACTCGCGCAGAAGCTGGTCGATTGCCTGCTTCCAGCCTTCAAAGTGGACGAGCTCGAGCTGTTCGTTTCGGCCAGCGTCGGCATCAGTTTTTACCCGCAGGACGGCGCGGACGCCGCCACCCTGCAAAAGCACGCGGACGCCGCGATGTACCGCGCGAAATCGCAGGGCGCGGGCGCGATCAGGCGCTTTTCCAAAGGCATGAGCGCCGCCGCGCGCGAGAAGCTCGAGATCGAGAACGAGTTGCGCCGCACGCTGGAGCGCGTGTCCGATCGCGGGTTGGGTCAGCGCGGCGAGCTGGAACTGTTCTACCAGCCGCAGGTGGATTTGCGTTCGGACGCGGTGGTCGGTTTTGAGGCGCTGGCGCGCTGGAACCATCCAGTCCTGGGATCGCTCTCGCCGCTTCGGTTCGTACCGATCGCCGAAGAATCCGGGTTGGTGGTGCCGCTGGGCAACTGGGTGCTGCGCGAGGCCTGCCGTCAGAACGCCGCCTGGCAGCGCGCGGGCTTGCCGCCGGTGCGGGTGGCGGTCAACGTTTCCACCCTGCAATTTGAGCGCCCCGAGATGATTCAGACCGTCACGGAGGCGCTGCGCGAGACGGGCCTGGAAGCGAAGTACCTCGAGCTGGAACTTTTAGAGAGCCTGTTGGTGCAGCGCATCGAGGAATCGGCGCGGCGCATGGAGCAACTTCGGCAGATCGGCGTGGAGCTGGCGATCGACGATTTCGGCACGGGCTACTCGAGCTTGCGGTATTTGCACCGCTTCCCGATTGACACCTTGAAAATTGACCGCAGCTTCACGGCGGGCATCGCCAACGATCGGGGCGCGTACCAGGGTGCGCGCAGCACACTGCCGCTGGTGCAAGCCATCATCGCGCTGGCGGATGGGCTGGGCTTGGGCGTGATCGCGGAGGGTGTGGAAACCCAACGCCACGCGGAAATGCTCGAGCGAGCCGGGTGTCACATCGTCCAGGGGCACCTTTACGCGCGGGCCGTAAACGCCAACGAAGCCGAGCAGATGCTGCGCTCGGGCAGCTTGCGCCGCCTGAGCCTGCGCGAGCGCGCTGTGCTGAACGGGGCGATGCCCTCGACGGAGGCACCGCTCGAGGCGCGCGTCACGGATACGAAGAACATCGTCCCAGACGGTATTCTCGAGTAGTGCAGGGTTAAAGCGCCCCCAGGATGCGCCGCTCGAACTCGGATCGTTCGGGCGCCATCCGGGGAAACGCTCCGAGGGCATCGCGCAGGTTCGCACCCGCCAAAACTGGGGTCGTGATCGACGTACCCCAACCGCGCGCCGCACCGTACCAGACGCCGCGCACGCGCCAGCGCTCGGCGTCCTGACGGTGCGCCAGGCCGTAAGCGGCGCCCAACGCCGCGAGTTCAGCGAAGGTGAATGGAAGCTGATCCTCGGGGCGTTCGACCTCGCGCTCCGCGATCACCGAACGCGGGCGCAGACGCAAGGTGATCGTCTCGAGCGCCACATCACCCTGCAGGGCCGGGTCCGAGCCGACGATCAAGCGCACCAGATCGTAGCCGGAGACGTTCTTGACCACCCGTCCGCCGACCTCGATGGCGGCCCGTGAGGCCCGGTACGTCAACCCCAGTACATCGCGCCTGACCGGTGAGGTCTCGAGCAGGCCCAGGCCGCCCGCCAACACCCAGTCTCCGACGGGCATTTCCAGGTTCGGCGCGCGGTAAAGCAAATTGGGCGGCAGGCTGGCGTTGAGCGCCGCCAAAGTCATCTCGGCGGGTGCAATCGCGTATTGGTCTTCGGCGTGAATTTCGAGCGCCATGAGCTCGAGTCTACCGCCGCGCTCAAGACGATCACCCAGTGAATCGGGTGAAACGAAAGAACACTGTGCAGGACGGTGTTCTCAAGATCGTCTGGGTTACTTGCCGCTTCGATCCGGCACGGCGAACAGTTTCAAAAAAGCCGAACCGCGCCACAAGCCCAGTCCACCGCGCGACGGTGGGTCGGACAGGACGCGCTGGATCGCGGAGCGGTCGACGCCCGTGCGCAACCAGCTCGGCAACGCGTCCGACGGATAAGAGAACGCGCCAGCGCCAGCCGATGGGGTCGAGGTGATCGGGAAGGACAGCGCCAGCGCGACGACCAACGCCAACCCCATCAGCGTTCCGCCCAACCCACCCAGGATCGTGCGCGCCGCGTCCGATGAGGCGTTGATGAACCCGGTCGCGTAGGCGTTGCGCGCCAGCACACCGACCACGAACCAGCCTCCGACCAAGGCCAGAAAGAACCCGACCAGCGCGTCTATTCTGCCCAGCAAATTGATGATCGGCCAGGCGAAAATGGCGACCACCCCCGCCACCAGGCCCGCCACGCCGCGCCGCGCACCGAGCACGATCACGCCCGCAAACAGGATCACCAGAATCACGTCAAACCAGGTCAACTCGAGGGACATGCAATGAGTATAAGACCCCTTGAGGATGAGTTCAGTGCAAAACGGCTGAGGATTCGGGTCGAGGGTTCAGCTTGTGGGGGGAATGAAGTTCAAAACCAGTCACGCTGGAGATCTCGAGATTTGAGGTCTCGCGCCAATTCCGTGTGATTGCTGTTTGGAAAGCGACCCTCCAGTCGGGTGGGCATCTCGAGTATCGTGTCGTCATGGGTCGGGTCTTCGTCAAAATTTGCGGTATCACCCGGCCAGCCGATGGGCTCGAGGCGGAAGCGGCGGGTGCGGACGCGATCGGATTTATTTTCGTACCGAACACGAAGCGTTTTGTCGACCTGGATCGGGCGCGAGAAGTTTCGATGGCTCTGGGGCCGTTCGTGGCGCGCGTGGGGGTGTTCCGGGACGCGAGCCTGGATTCCATACTCGAGACGATCGAGCAAGTGGGTTTAAATGCCGTACAGCTCAACGGTCGCGAATCGGACGAGTTCGCGGCGAGGGTGGCTCGAGTTCGGCCCGTGATTCGGGCCGTCGAGGTCACCAGCGACGCACCGCTCGAGCTGCCAACCGGAACGGTCTTGGTCGATGGTCCCGATCCGGGGTCCGGGCGCGCTTTCGATTGGGCCGGGGTGGATCGTTCGGTTTTGGCGGGGCGGCGTTGGGTGCTGGCGGGTGGACTGACGCCGCAGAACGTTGGCGCAGCGGTTCGGATTCTCGAGCCGTGGGGCGTGGATGTCTCGAGCGGGGTCGAGCTGAACGGAAGCCCAGGAATGAAGGATTCGGCTCAGGTTCGGGCCTTCATTCGGGCTGCTCAGGTCGTTCCAGAGTTATCCACAGACGCGCTGGCGCTTGTGGATAACTGAGGCGCGCCATAAACCGTCCCAGACGCAAAACTGCAATTTTTGCGTCTGGGACGAGGTTCGCCAGGGTAGTATCATCGTGTAAGATTTCTGTCAATCCCCAGGCTTGTCCACAGCCCTGTGGATAAACCCCAAAGTTCGTGATCTCTTGCACGTTCTCTGGAGGATGCGTCCCAGCCAAAAAAATCGGTCGGACCAAAAGCCAACCAGGGCAAAATCCGGAGGTTCCCGTGCAGAAACGATCCTTGATGGATGCTCGAAGATTCTCGCTCAAAGCCACCGTTCGGGAACCCCTGCTCGAGGGCGGACGCTTCAGCCTGCACGGCCTGTACTTCGAGGGCGGTCAGAGCTTCACGCCCCAACCCGGCGAGGCCAGCTACCAGATTCTGGAAGGGGACGCCGCCTTCACCGGACCCGAAGGCACCGAACGCGCCCGCAAGGGTAACGTCTTGCTGGGCGAGGTCAGCCTGATCGAGAACCTGGGCGGCGGCCTGCTGGTGATCCTCGAGACGCGCGCCAAGTAGTGCAGCACCGTTCAGCACGGTGTTTCTCGAGGTGCGCGCTGGACGGTGTTCTGCAAGGTGAAAGCGTCCAGAAGCGTGACCTGAACGCTTTCACCCACCAATCGGCGCGTTAAAGTTGAGCATGGGCACCCTAGAAGAATTCAAGGCGTTGATCGCGGAACTCCAGGACCTCTCCTCTACCGTCTCCGTGCTGGGCTGGGATCAGCAAACGCAGATGCCGCCGGGAGGCTCACAGACGCGCGCGAATCAACTCAGCACGCTCTCGAGGATCATTCACCAGAAGAACACCTCGGCCCGCATGGGAGAGCTGCTGGACGATCTCGAGCCGAAGTTGGCCTCTGACGATTCCGTGGATGGCGCGCTGGTGCGCTACGTGCGGCGCGACGTGGAGCGCAGGCGCAAACTGCCGACTGAATTCGTCGCGGAATACACCAAAGCCCGCGCGATTTCAGGCAAGGTCTGGGAAGAGGCCAGAGCCAACAACGACTTCGCAACGTTCAAGCCGCACGTCGAAAAAATGTTCGAGTACGCCCTCAGGATCGCCGAATACCAGGGCTACGATGATCACCCCTACGACGCGCTGCTGTACGACTTCGATCCGGATTTGAAAACCAGCCACGTCCAGGCCGTGTTCGCGCAATTGCGGGCCGACACCGTGCCGTTGGTTCATGCGATTGCCCAGAAACCCGACCGGGTGGATTACAGCATTCTGGAGCGCGATTACGACGAGGCCAAACAGCGCGAGTTCTCCGTTCAGGTCGCCGAGGCTTTCGGCTACGACTTCAGCCGGGGACGCCTGGACATCGCGCCTCACCCGTTCGCCACGAATTTTTCCCGCGACGACGTGCGCATGACCACCCGCTACGATCGCCATTACCTGCCGATGGCGATGTTCGGCACCTTCCACGAAACCGGACACGCGCTCTACGAGCAGGGCACGGGCGCGGAACTGGCGCGCACGCCGCTGGCGCGGGGCGCGTGGAGCACGGTTCACGAAAGCCAGTCCCGCATGTGGGAAAACCTGGTGGGTCGCTCCAGGGCTTTCTGGACGCACTGGTTCCCAAAACTTCAAGCGATCTTCCCGCAGCAACTCGAGGGCGCGGACGCGGAAACGTTTTACAAACTCGTCAACCGCGTCAAACCGAGCCTGATTCGCGTCGAGGCCGACGAGATCACGTACAACCTGCACATCATGCTGCGCTTCGAGATCGAACTGGGCATGATCGAAGGGAAACTCAGAGCGGCTGAATTACCCGAAATCTGGAACGCCAAAATGCAGGAATACCTGGGCATCACCCCGCCCGACGACGCGCAGGGCGTGATGCAGGACGTTCACTGGTCCGAAGGGCTGATCGGTTACTTCCCGACCTACAGC
Organism: uncultured Deinococcales bacterium; assembly: GCA_964244895.1. GTDB lineage: Bacteria > Deinococcota > Deinococci > Deinococcales > JAAFIG01 > CAXTKV01. The sequence goes on along the minus strand of CAXTKV010000058.1, from coordinate 19,293 downwards.
CTGGGCAACATCCTGAGCGTGCAACTTCTGGAAACGGCCCGTCAGAGCCTGGGAGATCTCGAGTCGCAGTGGGCGAACGGCGATTACGCGCCGCTGCTGGGGTGGTTGCGCCAGAACGTCCACCAGCGCGGCAAACTCGATTTGCCGCCCGCCCTGATCGAACGCGCCACGGGTTCACCGCTCACCGCGAAACCCTACGTGGCCTACCTGACGCGCAAATTCACCGAGCTGTACGGTTTGTAAAGACCTCGGCGCTCGCGTCAGATTCGTGAAGACCGGGCTCGAACCGACCCGGTTCTCGAGTCCATTCGAGGCGCGCATCGGGGAACGTACCCGATGAGAAGACCGTCTGACGCGGCAAAGCCCGTTCGAACACCGTTCCACACGCAATAAGTCGCCTTCGTGCATGTCCCGAGGGTTTTTCATCCGATTGTGCGCCATCCTCGATTAGACTCGAACCCATGAAACGCGCTCTGATGCTCGTCACGCTCCTGGCCGGGTTCGTCTCGGCGCAATCGATCGACCGGGAAGCGCCGGACTTCAAGCTGTACAACAACAACACCGGCGAGGTGCTGCAACTCTCGAGCCTGCGCGGTAAACCGGTCGTGGTCAACTTCTGGGCCTCGTGGTGCGGGCCGTGCAAGGCGGAATTCCCGCAGATTCACCGTTCGTTCCTGAGGCGCAAGGACAAGTTCGTGTTTTTGGCGATCGGCTCGAACGAAGCGCCGGAAGCGTCGTTGCGGTACATGAAGGACAACAAATTCACCTTTACGGTCTTGACGGACGCACCGGGCGATTTCAAGGGTGACGCGGATCAGGTCAAGTCAATCTCGAGGCTGTACGGCGTGTACGGCATCCCGACGACCTACTTCGTGGACGCCAACGGTCAGATCAAGGCGATTCAGTTCGGCTCGATGAGCGTCAGCCCGTTCGAGGACAACCTGAAAAAGATCGGTGTGAGATAAATACCGTCCCATACAGCGTTCTCTGGGTTGAAAAAATGGTGTGCAGGACGGTGTTCTCGGACAGGTAGATTCGATCCATCGTCCTCGAGTCGAAGCCGTGAACCAGGCGAAAAGAGAGGGCGTGGGCAACACCTCGAGCCCTCTCCCCTATTCGCGATTGCTCGCGATTGAACCAAACGGTTCCCGAAAACGTATGTCCGGTGAACCAACCCCCAGGAGGGCAGAATGAAGAAATGGATGATCGCGCTCGTCGGTACGCTGGTGCTTTCAATCGCCGTCGCGGCCAGCAAACACTACGTTGAATACACCGCAAAAGCCTTCGACGAGGCCAGCACCATGAAGCGCGTACTGTTCTTCGCGGCATCCTGGTGCCCGACCTGCCGTGGCGCTGACAAGGATTTCAACGCGAACCTCGACAAGATTCCTGCCGATGTCGTGATCTTCAAAACCGACTACGACACCGAAACGGCCCTCAAAACCAGGTACGGCATCACCCACCAGCACACTTTCGTTTACGTCGATGCCAAGGGCGAACCATTGAAGAAATGGTTGGGTGGCGCGACCGCCGAAATTGTGGCCAACACCAAGTAATTCCGCGCTGCCTGAATGCTCCTTCGGCCTTCAGGTCGTCGTTCAGCTCGAGCCGAACTCAACCCTCCATCGGAGCCGCACCGTGCTGACCACGATCTTTTTCGCGTTCTTGTCGGGCATCGTCACGGTCGCATCGCCGTGCGTGCTGCCCGTGTTGCCATTTCTGCTCTCTGGTACGCTCGGTGGGCGCACCCGACCTTACGGCATCATTGCGGGTTTCACCGCGTCGTTCACGGCGTTCACGCTATTCGTCTCGAGCCTGGTCGGGCTCTTGGGGATCCCGTCGGACGCGCTGCGCTGGGTCTCGGTCGGACTGCTGCTCGCTTTCGGTCTGACGCTCCTGGTGCCAGCCTTCCAGACGGTTTTTGAACGCCTCTCGAGCCAATCCGTCAACCGCGTTTCTACCGTTCAGGGCGATGGATTCTGGGGCGGTGCCCTGGTCGGCACGACGCTCGGCGTGCTGTGGTCGCCGTGCGTCGGGCCAATCATGGCCAGCGTCATGACGCTGGCGCTCAACAACGCGGTCAACGCGCAGGCGCTCGTGGTGACGCTGGCGTTTTCCATCGGTACGGCCATCCCGATGTTCGCCGTGATGATGGGCGGTCGCGGCCTTTTGAACCGCGTGCCGTGGCTGATCAACAACCTGGCCAGGGTTCAGCGCGGTTTCGGCGCGGTGTTGGTCGTGTTCGCCATCGCGATCGGTTTCAATCTAGATCGGCGCTTTCAGACCTGGGTTCTGGATTCGTTTCCTGGCTACACCGATTTCCTGACGCGGCTCGAGGGCTCCGCGCCCGCCGACACGGTACCCGAAGCCCCGAAGTGAACCATCGAGATTCTTTTAAAGAACACCGTCCAAGACGGTGTTCTCGAGTTTCAGGATTTTTGCGTCCTGGACAGTGTTCCTTTAATCGGGTCAGTTCTTCGGTGCATCCCAGACCTTGTTTTTGATCGCCTGATCTTCGAGCGCCTGCATCACCTTGTTGCCATCTTTCCAGTGCAAGGCATTCAGATCTTCGACACCCCTGCCCAGAATCTTCGAGGCCGCCTTGAGCAATCGAGCCTCGAGCGCATCGCCTTTGAGGGCAAACAGTTTCCCACCGATGGCCAGCAGGCGGCGCACCTTGGTCTCGCTGAAGAGATCCTCATCGGCGACAGCGCTGTGGTCGTACTCTTCGAGGCCATCGTCGATATCCAAATCTCTGGAAACCACTTGCGCCGTCGGCTGCGGGCGCTCAATCTCGTCCGGGACGGGTTTGTGCCTGTTGGTCGGCGGCCCGAGCGTGCTGGCAGGCTTCAACCCGGCAGCGCTCAAGCTTGATCTGGTTGGCGTCTCGGGCGGTGGCTCCAGGTCTCGAGCGCTCGGCTTCGATGGCGAGCGAGGGGCGTCTGGGACGGCTCTGACGGATTCTGCCACGGTGCGCGGCGAGTCCACGACGCGCGCTTCGATTTTGCCCTCGAGCTCGTCGAATTCCGGTGCAAACTGCGTCCCGAAGCCGAGCATGCCGAGCGCCCGCCCGATGGCTCCAGTTTCGGATTTTTCCAGGAAGTCGGGAAAGTGCGCCAGATCCTCGCGTTTGAGGGCCGTCGCCGAACGCGTCGGCACGCCCGCATCATCCAACAAGGAAACGGTCGCTTGTACGACCGCATACGTGTCCTCGAGCTTGAGGAACTGGGTTTCAATGCGATACCGGTGAGATTCCTCGTTCAGCCAGATCAATCGTGCGGCCACCGGCAGGTAATCGCGCCCTTTGAGCTTGATCAGGTGTTGGCGGGGATCGAAAGGCATGAATTCCTCCTGGGTTGCCGATGCAGAGGGTTGAGATCAGCTTCGACAAAGTTTATTCTGTTTTGAGCGTAATAGCAACATGCCCACCGCCGTCGGGCTTTCTGGCAGAGAACATCGTCTGGTACGCGAATTTCTTCATGCGTCATAGCCCATGAGTGCGAGTATTCGGTTCAAATCCTCGAGGCTGTGGTAGTACAACTCTAAACGCCCCTTTTCCTGCCCGATGATCCGGACTTTCGTGCCCGAATAACGCGCCAGTTCGAGCTCCAATTGCCGATGTATTCGCGGTTTGGTCGCCATCGTCGCACCATTTTCAGTTGCTTGCTCGTCCTGCGCTGCGAACCTGAGCTGCTCAGCTTGACGGACGCTCAAGTCTTTGGACACGATCTGTTCGAGCGCCCAATCCTGAGCATCCTTTGGCATGGCCAAAATAGCTCTCGCGTGTCCAGCGGTGATTGAGCCGCTCTCGAGCGCCCGTAGCCCACTGTCTGACAGGGTCAGCAAGCGCAACGCGTTGGTGACGGTTGTTCTCCCCTTTCCAACCGTTTTCGCCGCTTCATCCTGCGTCAATCCAAAGTCGATCAGTTGCTGGAACGCTCGGGCTTCCTCGAGCGGCCCGAGATCCTCGCGTTGCAAGTTTTCGATGATCGCCAATTCGAGCGATTCTTGGTCTGATAAGTCGCGTACAACGACGGGAACCTCGGTGAGCCCGGCCAGTTGGGCTGCCCGCCAGCGACGTTCACCAGCCACAATTTCGTAGCCTTTTTTGAGCGGTCGCACCAATATTGGCTGAAGTAAACCCTTCTCTCGGATTGAAGCTGCCAATTCGTTTAGAGCAGCCTCGTCAAAGTTGCGCCTCGGCTGTTTTGCGTTCGGTTTAATCTCCAAAATCGCAACCTTCTGGGCAGATACAGTTTGAGCGCGCGGGATCAACGCGTCCAGGCCGCGTCCCAGTCCACTAGGCTTTTTTGACACGCTGCAACACCTCCTCTGCCAGACGGCGGTAGGCCGCCGCCCCCGAACTGGTCGGGGCAAATTGATTGATCGGCTTCCCGTAACTTGGAGCTTCCGAAAGGCGCACGTTGCGCGGAATCACCGACCAGAACACGGTTTCTCCAAAATGCGTTCGAACATTTTGCTCGACTTGTTGCGCCAAGGTGGTTCGCTGGTCGAACATCGTTACAACGATCCCGAGGGTTTTCAAATTCGGATTGAGCGATTCTCTGACGCGTTCAATCGTATTCAGTAAACCTGCGATGCCTTCGAGGGCGTAGTACTCGGCTTGTAAGGGAATGATCAATCCATCCGCTGCGACAAGTGCGTTGACCGTCAGTGGCCCCAGTGAGGGTGGAGCATCGACGACAATCAAATCATATGGGTTCTCTTGCTCGAGCAATCTCCTTAAACACTTCGGTTCGTTGGTCAATTCAACGCTCGCTCCAGCCAGATCGGGCGTTGCACAGAGGATGTAAACTCCTTTTTGCGACGTTTCAATGACCGCATCCTCTAGGCTTGAATTGCCCATTAATACGTCGTAGACGCCTTTTTCTGGATTCTCAATACCAAATCCACTCGTCGCATTACCCTGAGGGTCGAGATCAATCAGGAGAACTTTTCGCCTTGTCGTGGCCAGGTATGCGGTTAAATTCACGCTGGTCGTCGTTTTGCCTACACCACCTTTTTGGTTGACAACACTTAGTATTTTCACGTCTCGCCTCCGGTAATTGCGACTATGGCTGTCCCATCTTCGAGTTGGTGACGCTCTACGACAGAGATTTGTGCCAAGTGGCTCAGTTCCTCAATCTCAGCCTCGAGTGCGGCTCCTTTTCGCGTCAAGATCTTCCAGGCTGGCTTCAAAAGGTGATGACAAAGGGAATAGATCCTGCTCAATTTGCCGATCGCTTGAGCCACGACAGCGTCGAATGGGGCCGCGATGAGTTGTTGCACGTCGCCATTGTACACGCGCGCATTTTCTAACTCGAGAGAACTCACGGCAAGCTCGAGAAACGCGGCGCGGCGCTTTCTGATCTCGCAAAGTACAACTTCGAGATCCGGTCGTCGTATCGCGATTGGAATCGCCGGCTGACCGACGCCCGAACCAATGTCCAAAATTCGTATTCCAGGACTCAAAAAGTCATCGTAGGGCTCGGTACGGGCAATGTTGTTGGCAAAGTTTTTGATCGCCTCTGGTGAACTGAGATCGAGCGTCCCTGAATATTTTTGGACGAGCAATTCATATTGCCCCAGTCGTCTCAGTGTGGTCTCCGGGTGTGGCGGCGAGGAAGAATCGGGCATGTGGGTAGTCTGTCAGTTTGAGCTCGTGAAACGCAAACTTCACCAGGGTGTTTCACGTTTGACCGTTATCCAGGGAAACATTTAAGTCTTGAATTGGTTCGTATTGCCTCAGGATTGCCCTGAAACCAGTGACCATCTTGTTTTGAGATCATGACCGACCTTTGGTGTCAATTTGATCGCCGATCAAATTTTGCAAGCTGTGAAATCCACGTTTGTTTCGACATCCGTTCGCCACCTGTGGTCAGGCTCGTTTCAGCTCAATATGATTGGCAAAAAGATACGAAAGGCTTTCTGGTTTTAGATGATGTGTCGCATAAAGTAGGGGAGAGGTTTTAAGAGATCCGGTTACGAAAACGACTGAATCTGAGTATCTCGACGTTTCACGTTTGACCGTTATCCAGGTAAACTATTCGAGTGAGTTCAGATACAGACCCCCAACCCTTGAGCCAGTTCGAGATCGGCTACATTGTCGGGCTGATCGTCGGTGAAGGATCGTTTACTGGCGATAAATACCAGCCATCTTTACAGCTCAGGATGCAGCACACGGATCCCGAGCCAGTGAAGTACGTCTGGCAAATCATTGGTGGAAATCTCTTTGGCCCTTATACGCATGGAGGGCGAACCTATACATTCGTCATAGTGCGCGGCGAGGACTTAAAAGACGCTCTCGGGTTGTTTTACAACCACATGCCTGAATGCCGAAAGCGCCGACTGTTTCTCGAGTGGTGGGCGAAGTGGCATTCCACGGGTCAGTTGCCGCCCGTTTTTGAGCATGCACCAACGGGTTGGTTTTACACGGCAAAGCAAAAAACGCGACTTCGATCCAGTCGAAAGAAAACCTGATTCGGTTACAATCCGTATCGCAGACATCTCCCTTCTGACCCATTCGCAGGTACTGAAAAACACAAGTAGAAAATATGTCGTCCAGCACGATGTTTTCTTTACTCGCTGGACGTCCGGGCGAGAAAGAATAAGATGATGACTCGAGTTAAGGGTAGACTTCTCGACCCTGGGAGGGTCAGGCCGTGTCAGAGCAGGAAATCTGGGCAGACATCAAGGAATACATCCGCAAGCGCATCCCGGATGTCGAATTCCACACGTGGTTTTCTAAGGTCAAGCCAATCGGTGTGCAGGACGGCGTTTTCGTTCTGGGTGTGAGCAATTCCTTTGCCGCTGACTGGTTAAAGACGCACTATCTCGCCTTGCTCGAGGAATCACTGCGTGCCCTCGGTGCGGCCACGCCGCGCATCGGCTTCAAGGTGCTGCCGAGCACTCAAGAACCTGTGCTGGATCTCGAGGATAAGCCCCGCGCCTCGAAATCGCTCCCCGAAGATGGTCGCGGTCGCCTGAACCCTAAGTACACTTTTGAAAAATTCGTGATCGGTCAAAACAACTCTTTCGCGCACGCCGCCGCCTTGGCGGTTGCGGAATCACCCGGCAAGGCCTACAACCCCCTATTCATCTACGGCGGCGTCGGTCTGGGAAAGACGCACCTGATGCACGCCGTCGGGCACAGCGTTGCAGATCGCTTCCCGGAAAAGCGCATCGACTACATCTCCACTGAAACCTTCACGAATGATCTGATCAATTCGATCCGCGATGACAAGATGGCGTCATTTAAGGATCGCTATCGCAGCGTGGATTTGCTGCTGGTGGATGATATTCAGTTCATCGCGGGCAAGGAGCGCACGCAGGAGGAGTTCTTCCATACCTTCAACGCACTCTATGAAGCGGGAAAACAGATCATTCTGTCATCTGATCGCCCTCCGCGAGACATCTTGACGCTCGAGGCGCGGCTCCGATCACGTTTCGAGTGGGGTTTAATCACCGACATTCAGAGCCCCGAACTCGAGACTCGGATCGCCATCCTCAGGATGAATGCCGAGTACCGCCGCGTTCTCATTCCCGACGAAGTCCTAGAATTTATTGCCAAGCAAGTCACATCCAACATCCGCGAACTCGAGGGGGCGTTGATGCGGGTGATTGCTTTCGCTAGCTTGAATGGGCTTGAAGGGGACAAAGTCACGCGCGCCATCGCCGCCAAAGCGCTCTCCAACGTCTTTGCGGATACGGAAGTGCAGAACGCTTCGATGCAGGACGTGCTGGACGCTTCAGCCAGCTACTACGGCCTCACGATGGATTCGCTCAAATCGAGCGGTCGAGCCCGCGAGGTCGTGATTCCGCGCCAAGTGGCGATGTATCTGATTCGAGAGTTAACCAACCACAGCCTGCCAGAGATCGGTCAGTTCTTTGGACGCGATCATTCGACGATTCTGTATTCGATTCAGAAAGTTGCTGAGTTGGTCGATCGGGATCAAGAAATCGCCAGTGCCATACGCGAAATCAAAACTCGTCTGGCCTGAACCTTGTCTGGTTGACGTTCTCGAGCCTCGACGCACAGCGGCTATTGCCAGAATTTTTGACCGCTCGCTGCCTCAAAAGCTGTGGATAAGTCTGTGGAAAACCCTGTGGATAGCCTGTGGATAACTTGTGGAGAAGGTGTGGACAACTGAACGAATTTAGAACCTGTGGATAACTTAGACTTTATCCACAGGCTATCCACAGGGAAACACCCAGTTGTCCACAATCCTATCAACAGGCCAAGTGCAGTGCTGGACGGTCTTTAAAGCACTTATCCACACTACTAACAGGGCCTATTACTGCTACTACTAATCTTTCTTTCTTTTAGAGTAAGATCTACGGCACACCCCCAACCGGAGGTTCCTTTGAGAGTTCAACTTCCAAAAAAACAACTGAGCGATGCCCTGTCAAACCTCGAACGGATCGTGCCGAGCCGAAGCTCGAATGCGGCTCTGACCCAACTCAAAGTCGCGAGTACCGATACGGGCTTGTCGCTGAGCGGCACGAACCTCGAAATCGACCTCGAAATCTTTGTACCCGCCGAGATCGTGGATGGAGCCACCTTCGTCGTCCCTGCGCATCTGTTCGCGCAGATCACGCGCGCATTGCCGGGCGAACTCTGCGAACTTCATCTCGAGGGTTCGGAGCTGACCGTCACTTCAGGTGGTGCAACCTTCAAACTTCAAACGGGGGATCTGGGGGCGTACCCTGAACTGAGTTTCCCATCCCACGCGGACTTAACGATCGATGCGAAGGAACTTTCCAAGTCCATCAGCGCCGTGCGGTACGCCGCTGCCGCCGAGGAATTCCGAGCGATCTTCCGTGGGGTGCAGCTCGAGCTTTCACCGCAGCGCTCGCGGGTTGTGGCGACCGATGGCTTCCGGTTGGCGTACAGAGATTTTCCCGCCGCATCCACGACTGAACCGCGCAAGATCGTGATTCCGGCGCGCAATGCGGACGAGCTCGTCCGTGTGGTGCGTGAAGGCGAGGCAAAAATTACCCTCGGGAATGGGCAAATCACGATTTCTTCGGATCGGGTTCGCATGAACGCCAAGCTGATGGACGGCGAATTGCCCGATTACGAGCGCGTCATTCCGACCAGCTCGAACGTCGGGATCACGCTCGATTCGAGCGCTTTGAAGGATTCCGTCAACCGCGTGGCGGTCGTGGCCGACAAACTTTCCAACAACCGCGTGGATTTCATCGTCTCTGGCGGCAAGTTACAACTGGTGGCGGAATCCGATTACGGTCGCGCCCAGGACAGCCTGGAGGTCAAGCAAGACGGTAAGGAACCCGGTATCACGGTGGGGTTCCGCGCCAAGCAACTGACCGAAGCCCTCGGCCCGGTCGATGGTGAGGTCACGATCGGTCTGGGATCGAATGCGCCCGCCGTTTTTCGCGCCTCGAGCGATCCGGGTTACCTGGCGATTGTCAATCCGCTTCGCGTGTAGCTCCACGGGTCACAGGAACCGCCATCAGCCGCCTCGAGCCTAGAACCCCCTAACCTTGGACAGGGGAGACGCTCGAGGCGGTTTTCAGGGCCTTTGAGGGCCGATCAGGAAAAGCCCGGTCTGTGGGTGAGCCCGACCTCACCCAAATGCGCCAGAATGCGAGCGTGAACACCGGCTCGAGGCGCATCAAACCCGGCTGGTTGATTCTGGGGGCGCTGCTGCTCGGCTGGCTGATCTGGCAGCGTCCAGTCTCGAGAAGCCTTCCAGTCGTCTGCGAGGGCGATCCAACCCCGACGTTCGCCGCCCCTCGGGCCTTACCCGTTTCGCTGGACGGCTTGCGCGTGATGCTCAATCCGGGTCACGGCCTGACCCTGACCGACGAGGGCGAGTGGGGTTTTCAGCGACCTCGGGCGAATGGCTACAGCGTTTTTGCGCTCGAGGACGATTCAAACCTGCGGATGGCGCGCGGCGTTCGGGATGCCCTGGTTTCGGCGGGCGCGGTGGTCGAAGCCACCCGAGAACTCGATGAGAACGTGCCCGGCGCGAGCGGCAACCCGGCCTGGCGCGAGGCCGCCGTTCATCACCTCGAGCGCAAAAAGGTGGATCGGGGCGTCTGGAACTCGAGGGGCGAAGATCTCCACGGCGATTGTCGCGCTGGCAGGGACTTGCGAGCCAGAGCGTACTTCGCAAATTTGAGGGGCGCAGACGTGATGATCAGTTTGCACAGCAACGCCGGTTCGCCTTGGGCGCGAGGAACCCAGGTGATTTCCGGCTCGCGCCCGTACCTGATCGCCCCAAAAGAGACTGCCGAGTGGTCTGCGTGCATGGCTCGAGCGTTCTCGGACGACATTCCGACCGCGATCCGCCGAGCCCTTCCCGACCTGAGATGGCCGGACGCGGAAACCATCTCGAGCGACCGCTACGGTGAGAACGGCTACGCGCTCATGCCGAGCTTGATCCTCGAGGTCGGATTTCACACCAACCGAACCGACGGCGCGGCGCTGGCGCAGGAATCGTTTCGGGCTGCGGTGGCGCGCGGAATCGTCGAAGGCCTGAGAACGTTTTTGAAAAACCCCGCCTGTCGAGCCTAAAAAACGCGTCTTTGAAACATACAGAGACGGTCAGGGACATAAATTCTCGAGTGAAAACGCAATTTATCGTTTTCAGGACGGTCTTCTCGGCGCTTCCATTTTAGCCGGAGTCGCCACTTTCGCCCGCATCGGAAGTCCCGGCCTGACGATCAGACGAGGGTTTCAAATGTAGAACACCGTCTGGCACGCGAGTTTCTAGCCTCAAAAGAAATGCGTCCAGGACGGTGTTCTCGGGGGAATTGCGCTCGAGCATCGGCGGAAACGCGCGTTCGGTCGGGCGCGCGGCCTGAACGGTATAGTGGGTCGATTTGTGAGGAGGACGTATGACGACGATCATTGATGTGCTGGCCCGCGAAGTGCTCGACTCGCGCGGCAACCCGACCGTGGAAGCAGAAGTCATTCTCGAGGGCGGTGCGAGCGGACGCGCGATGGTTCCCTCCGGCGCCTCGACCGGATCGCACGAGGCGCTCGAGTTGCGCGACGGCGGCCCGCGCTACGTCGGCAAGGGCGTCCAGAAGGCCGTACAGATGGTGCGCGAGGTCATCGCTGAAGAAATCGTGGGTCTGGACGCCACCGATCAGGGCGCGGTGGACCGGATCATGCTCGATCTGGACGGCACGGACAACAAATCCAAGCTCGGCGGCAACAGCATCCTGGCGGTCAGCCTGGCCACCGCGCGCGCCGCAGCCGACGCCTACGGCATGCCGCTCTACCGTTACCTGGGCGGCGTCAACGCGAAAGTCTTGCCCGTACCGTTGATGAACGTCATCAACGGCGGCAGCCACGCGGACAACGCCGTCGATTTCCAGGAATTCATGGTCGTTCCGGTCGGCTTCACGAGCTTCCGAGAGGGTTTGCGCGCGGGCGTCGAAACTTTTCATTCGCTGAAAAAAGTCCTGTCCGGCAAGGGCTACAACACCAACGTCGGCGACGAGGGCGGCTTCGCGCCCGATTTGAAGAGCAACCGCGAGGCGCTCGATCTGCTTCTGGAAGCCATCGAGAAGGCCGGGTACACGCCCGGCGATCAGATCGCCATCGCGCTCGACCCGGCCACCTCGGAACTCTACAAGGACGGCAAGTACCACCTCGAGAGCGAAAACCGCGTCCTCTCGAGCGAAGAGATGGTCGCGTTCTGGGCGGACTGGGTGGCCAACTACCCGATCGTCTCGCTCGAGGATGGTTTGTTCGAGGACGACTGGGCGGGCTGGAAGCTCCTGACGGACACGCTCGGCAAAAAGACGCAACTGGTCGGTGACGATCTGTTCGTGACCAACCCCAAACGCCTCCAGCGCGGTATCGACGAGGGCGTCGGCAACAGCATCCTGGTCAAGGTCAACCAGATCGGCAGCCTGACGGAAACCCTGGACGCCATCGAGCTGGCCCACAAGGCCGGGTACACCGCGATCATCAGCCACCGTTCCGGCGAGACCGAGGACAGCACCATCGCTGACCTGGCCGTCGCCACCAACGCCGGTCAGATCAAAACGGGCAGCGCCAGCCGTTCGGATCGCTTGGCCAAGTACAACCAGCTGCTGCGGCTCGAGGAAGCGCTCGGCAGCGCCGCGACATACATGGGGCGCAAGGCGTTCAGACGCTAGGAGCGCCTGGATCTCGAGGGGCAATGAGGTGAAAAGGTCAAAGGTGAAAGGTAAATTCGGAGCCGCACAGATCTAGAACCTTTGTCGCCTTTTACTTTTCCCTTTCACCTTTCCACTTTGGCCCACGCACGCGTTAAACTCGAGCAGCACCGTCCAGCACGACACTCGAGAAACCTCGTCACAGACGGTGTTATCGAGAACGAACACAATCCTTGGAGGTCACTGAATGCAACGCCGCCGTACCAAAATCGTCGCCACGCTCGGCCCAGCCTCGAACACGCCGGAAATGATCGAGAAGCTGATCGACGCGGGAGCGAACGTCTTCCGCCTCAATTTCTCGCACGGCGAACGCGCCGATCACGAACTGCGCGTCAACACCGTGCGCGAGATCGCAGCGCGCAAAGGCGTGGCGGTCGGCTTGCTGCAAGACCTTCAAGGCCCGAAGATCCGCACCGGCAAATTCAAGGACGGCCCAATTCAACTCGTGCCCGGCGCGAAATTCATCATCACCTCAGAGGAAGTCGACGGCGACATCAACCGCGTCTCGACCACCTACAAGGGCCTGCCCGAGGACGTTCGACCCGGCCTCGAGCTTTTGCTGGACGACGGCAACCTGGAACTCCGGGTCGACAAGGTCGTCGGCCCGGAAATCCATACGACCGTCGTGATCGGCGGGCCGCTCTCGAACAACAAGGGCATCAACATCCCCAACGCCGACCTGTCCGTGCCCGCGATCACCGAGAAGGATCTCGAGGACATGCAGGTCGGCACGGAACTCGGCGTGGACTGGGTCGCGATCAGCTTCGTGCGCACCCGCGACGACCTGCTGCTCGCCCGGCATTACATGACGCGCTACGGCTCGAGGGCCAAACTGATGGCCAAAATTGAAAAGCCTTCCGCCGTCGAACGCTTCGACGACATCCTGCAGGAGGCCGACGGCATCATGGTGGCCCGCGGCGACCTGGGCGTCGAAATGCCGACCGAACAGGTGCCGATGATCCAGAAGCGATTGATTCACGCCTGCAACCAGGCCGGAAAGCCCGTCATCACCGCCACCCAGATGCTCGAATCGATGCGAGAGCACCCGCGCCCGACCCGCGCCGAAGCGACCGACGTGGCCAACGCGATCATGGACGGCACGGACGCCGTGATGCTTTCAGCCGAAAGCGCCAGCGGCATGTACCCGACGGAATCGGTGGCCATGATGAATAAAATCGCGTTGAATGTCGAAGCCAGCCCCGAATACACGCGTTTGATCGGCGGTCAGCACCTGCCCGAACGCACCACCCAGGACGCCGTGGCGCTGGCCGCCTGCGAGGTCGCCGACACGCTCGAGATCGCCGCCATCGTCTGTTTCACTGCGACCGGATCGACCGTTTCCAGGGTTTCAAGAAACCGTCCATTCAGCGTGATCGCCGCGCTGACGCCGTCAGAGCGCGTCCGCAACCAGCTCGCGCTCTGCTGGGGCGTCGAAGCGCACCTGGCCGAAGACCCAGCCGACAGCGACGACATGATTCGCATCGCCAACCGCACCATGAAAGATACCGGCATCGCCGGAACTGGCGAGCGCATCGTGATGGTGGCTGGCGTGCCGTTCGGCATGCACGGCACGACCAACCTGATCCGCGTCGAACGCGTCAACTGAATAAAGTTCACCTACGAATCGCTCGAGACTTCAATCTCGAGCGATTCGCTTTGAATAGGGGAGGGTACCGTCCAGTCCAGCAGCGAGTCATGATTCACGTGCTAGACGGTACTTTCGGCGTGAAAAAGAAAAGAACACCGTCAAGTACGGTGTTCTCGAGCAAGCGCGTCACGTCTCGAGACTGAAACGTTCAGGCGTTGGCTTCGGGCCTGGAAGTCTCGAGTCCCTGCGTTTTCAAATGCTCGTCGATTTTCTCGACCAACTGCCGCATGGCTTCGCTGATGCCGTGGGCGACATCGCGAGATAAGCGAATGTCGTGCCCGGTGTTGAGTTCCGCGACGTTGACCTGAAATTGCTGGTTGCCCTGGTCAATCGTGATTTCCAGGCCGAAACGAGGCAAAAGCGCGACGGCGACTGCCTGGTTGCCGTTCATGTCTTCGGCCATCGCCATGATCGTGCTCTGGCGCAGCACTTTCAGTTGCGGGTTGGGGTTCTCGGTGGGTTGCATGCGATTGTCCTTTCCTGGTGTCCTTCAGAAATTGCGCGACGCGAGGATAACCCCGAGCGGTGAGAACGGCAAGGGAGCGGGTTATCTACTCAGAAACACCGTCCGGCACGCTGTTTAAGGCCTGCGTGCCGGACGGTGTGCCCGGAATGTTCAAATTCGAGTCTCAAGCAGAGGTCGCGGGTTTCTCGAGCACCGCGAACGCCCAGGATCGGGCTTTTTGCACCTCTAGTCCGAGCGCATCCAACTCGAGCGCTGGAGGTTCACCATCCCAGGTCGTTTCCAGCAAATGAACCCGGCGATCCTCCGTATTGCGCAGCGCGCGCGCCGACACGAAACCGGCCCGAGACTCGAGAGAACGCGCCACACGAAACACAGCAGCCGCGATCAGGTCATCAGCTTGCTCGAGCGTCCACTCGAGGTACACGACCGTCTGCACGGCCTAATCTGATTCGGCCAGGAACTGCTCGAGCTTTTTTCTGGAAACGATGAACGGTGCGCGCCCTCGCACGATGGCGCCCTCGTCCTTAAGGCGCGCCAAGCAGTGCGAGACGGTCTCTCGGGTCGCACCGATCATGCGGGACAGGTCTTCTTGGGTGATTTTCAGGTTGATGCGCGTGCCCTCCGGGACGGGTTCACCGAATTCCAGAGCGAAGCGGAACAACAAGCTGGCCAGCCTGCCCGGTGCGCTGAAGGCGCTGACTTCCGCCGTCCAGGATTGCGCCTCGAACAGGCGTGAAGCCATCAACTGAATGAACTTCAACGCCAGAGGCTGACGCGCCCTGAGCAAGTTCTCGAGTTCCACGCGCGGCAACACGATCAGCGTGGTTTTCTCGATGGCTTCGGCTTGCGTCGGACGTTTTTCCTCGGGCATCAACAGCAACTCGCCGAAAACCTCGTAGTTTCCCAACACAGCCAGGATCGCTTCCTTGCCGTTTGGAAAGAGCTTGCTGATCTTGACCAGACCCGTCTTGACGAAATAGATCGCATCGGCGGGATCTTCCATCTGGTAGATGATCTCGCCCGCTTCGTAATGCCTGTACGGCGTTGTTTTGGCGACCTGCTCGAGCTCTTTGAGGTCGAGATCCTCAAAGAGTGAAGTGCGTTTCAGATGCCAGATCAGGCTTGGATACTCCATAGGTGTCTCATTTAGCATAGCGCGCCGAACCTCCGGTCGCTGATTTTTCAGCACAACTTTGAATGGCGTGAAGCTCGAGTTCCGTTTTGGCTGCCCGTGGTTCCAAGACTGAGCTTTACTGAGCTTACACAATGATAGCGTCGCGACTGGGTAAAGAATGAACTCGCGCACGCAGAATCTGTCTGGAACCCAGGCGCTGCGATTCAAGGTTGGAAGTGTTGCGCGCGAAATTGGTTCGAAACCAAATAAAAAACTCGGCGTCTCCGCCGGGTTGATTCATATATAGTAGCACCGTATGCGCTATTCGTCAAGCGTATTCGTTTGAGACGCGGACGAAAGTCTGCATACTCAGTCTGTGACGACATTCTCTGAACCTTTCGCTTCGTTGGAATCCTTCACGTCCGACTACCGTGATCTTTTCAAGGATGCGCGGCTCTATAAGGGTTTCCAAGCCACCATCACTGGCATTCTGGCCAGTGGAACAACCAGGGTTCGTCAAATCGCGAGTGTGTCACTCAGCTCCACTTCTGCAGGGCGTCTACGCTCGAGGATTGATCTCGAGAAAACCATCCTAAAAATCTTCTCGAGGCATAAAAATACTGTCACGGACGGCATATTCTAACCCTGCTGCTCTTTGAGCGCGTGGGCGCTCATGCCGAATTGAGGGCTGGAGGCGGCATCTCGTACCGGACCACCGGAAAGGTTGATGCTTTCGAGGATCGCGTGCGCGAGTTCAGCCAGGGTCTTGCCACCCGCCCGCACGTCCATCTTCAAGGTGGCGCGAAGTTCTGAGAGCGTGATCTCGTCCAGCATGGTTTCCGTCCCGTAGCGCAGCGTGCTGGGCGAGACGAACAGCAGGTCGGCTTCGGCGGGCTGAACCGCCTGCAGGAAGCAGCGTCCGGTCAGCAGGCCCGCGACGGTCGTGGGCGTCCCGAAGGTGCGGTTCTCGACGGCTCGGACGGTAATCTCGAGCCCTTCGATACTGCGTAAGGGTTCGATGGCGCGTTCCAGAACGGGCGCGAAGAGCGTGCCCGTGCCCAAGATTACGCGGGTGGTGGGGATGCGTTTGGGCAGTTCCGGCAGGGGTTCGGACAGGAAATCGCGCACCATGCCGACTCCGTTTTCCAGCATCGGGTAGCCCTCGTAGGCGTCTTCTTCGGGCAGGGCGTAACCGGCCAGGATGTAAAACTCGTCGGACGGGAACACGAAGCGCGTACCGCGTTCCGCGAGCATTTTCTTCTGCCATTTGTGTGCGCGGTTCAGCACGTCGCGGGCTTCGGCGGGCGTGTACGGGCGCAGGTCGGGCAGGTTCTTGCGGTGCGCCGTCAACCCGACGGGCACGCAGGCGACCCCGATGACGTTGGGCAGGGATGACAGGTACTCGAGCGATTCTTCGAAGGCGTCGCCGTCGTTGCGCCCCGGTAAAAGCACGATCTGGGTGTACAGGTCTATCGGCTCGAGCCGCGCCAGCGCGTCCTGAATCCGGGTGGCTTCCTCGTCTTTGACTTTCAGGCGCCACCATTTCATCATGTCGGCCCGCAAGTCCTGGTTGGTGGCGTGAACACTGACGTAGAGCGGTGAAAGGTTTTCAGACAGAATCCGGTCGAAATCTGCGTCCGTCAGGTTGGTCAGCGTCACGAAGGAACCGTACAGGAAGGACAGTCGGTAATCGTCGTCCATCACGTAGAGGCTTTTGCGGAAGCCTCTGGGCATCTGGTGGACGTAACAGAACTCGCATTTGTTGGCGCAGAGTTTGATGCCGTCAAACAGCACTTCGCTGAATTCCAGGCCCGGATCGTCCCATTTAACCTCGAACTGGATCAACTCGCCGGAATCCTGAGCTTGCACTTCCAGGCTGGCCGCACCCTGCTCGAGTTCGCGGCGGTAGGCCAGGATGTCTGTGACGGGTAATCCGTTGGCGCGCAGGAGCGCGTCCCCGGCGCGCACGCCCGCCTTGTCGGCGGGTGAGCCGGGTTCCACGCGAGAAATCAGCGCGGGATGAACGTCCAGGGTGTCGGTCGGAAGCGCCAGCATAAGCACGCCAGTGTAGCGCAGGCGGGCGGTTGGGAACAGGCGGCGCGTCACGGGGTGGGACGCTGGACGCTCAAGACCGTCCTGCAGGCCGTTTTTGAAATACTAGAAACACCGTGCAGGACGGTCTTTTCGAGTCAATCAGCCCGAGCCGGAAGCCCGCGCAGCGAGCGTATGGTCGGTGTGAAACGCGACCAGCCGAGCCTGGAACCCCGTCATAAAGTTTTCACAACGGGGCTCGAGTTGACGCTGCAAATTCAGAGAGAGTTGCGCTGCGAACCGGGAGAAGCTCGACCCGGACGAACTGTACCGAGCCTCGATCAATTCATCATTCCCCGCCTGAACTGGACACTTGATGCAGAAACGAATCCGCGAGTTTGAAGTCATCGAATCCGTCACGCGCGCCCTGCGGGAAGCCTCCTCGAGCGAGGACATCGCGGAACGCCTGGTGCTCGAGACGGCGCGTCTGATGCGCTCGCAGCACGCTTCGGTGCTGTTGCTGAACGGTGACGCCCTGCGAATCATGGCTGCACACGGGCTGTTCGAGGCGATCGCGGCCTTTCCCGTGCCGCGCGGCCAGGGTCTTTCGTGGGCGGCGCTCGAATCGCGCGACGTGATTTACAGCGTGGATGCGACCAGCGACGAACGCAGTTTCGATCCTGCGCCCGGCGACGGGCCATCGCACGCCCAACTGACCGCGCCGATCATCAGCTCTTTAGGCGAACCGATCGGCGTGCTGATCTCGGCGAGAAACCACCCGGAAACCTACGATTCGTTTGAATCGCGCATGATCGCCGTGATCGCCGATACCGCCGCCATCGCGCTCGAGCGCATCAAGGTCGCGGAACGCCTGTGGGTTCAGGCGCGCGAAAGCCAGACCCTGCTGGACTTGAGCCGGATGCTGGAACGCTCGGACGCCAAAGCCATTCCGACCGTGCTGGAACGCGTGCGCGAACTGGCTGGGGCGGAGGTGGCTGTCATCACGCGACTCGAATCCGACGTGTTCAAGGTCTACGCCCTGGCGGGCAAGCCGACGCCCGCGCTGCAAGAAACGATGGCGCGAGGCGTGACGCTCGAGTCGATCCGTAGCCTGAATTTTCCGATCGATCGCGGTGTGGAATTGCTCGCCACCGGCGATCACCCGCTCGCTCAGGTGCAGCGCGAACTGGGCGTTCACGCGTCCTACACGATCCTGCTCGAACAAGACGAGCAACCCATGACGCTGGTGCTGACGCGCCTGGAACGCCGGGACGGCTGGACGCCGTCCGAGCGCAGTTTGCTGGAAGGCGCAGCCCGAATCCTGGGCGCAGTGGTTTCCCGCGTGGAACGCGTCCAGGTGCTCGAGGACGCTTACGAAGGCGCGCTGCGCGCCATCGGTGTGGCGCTCGAGGTGCGCGACCGCGAGGCGGCGGGTCACACCGACCGCGTGTCCGCGCTGAGCGAGCAACTCGCCCACCTGGTCGGCCTGAACGAGACCGAAGCCCGCGCCGTGCGTTGGGGCGCGTACCTGCACGATGTCGGCAAGCTCAGCGTTCCAGACGCGATCCTGCTCAAGTCCGGCCCGCTCAGCAACGACGAGATGAAGCTCGCGCAATCTCACGTGGTCTTCGGGCACGACCTGGCGCTCAACCTGAATTTCTTACCCGTCGCGTCCCGAAACGTGATCCTGCACCATCACGAACGCTGGGATGGCAGCGGCTACCCGGACGGTCTCATCGGCGAGGCGATTCCGCTCGAGGCGAGGATTTTTTCCGTCTGCGACGTGTTCGATACGCTTTTGTTCGCGCGCCCGTACAAGCCCGCCATGAGTTACGCCGCCGCCCGCGCCGAACTGCG
>CAXTKV010000057.1:10495-24956 GCA_964244895.1 uncultured Deinococcales bacterium | reverse complement strand
GGTCAGCGGCCAGCTGCTCGACGGGCGCACCCCGATCGACGTGCTGCGCGCCACGACCACGGCCTTATCGTTCCTGGAAAATGGTGCTGACGCGCTGTACCTGACCCCCGACCTCGAGACGGCTCGGGCATTCCGCGCCGAGGGCATCGTGCTGGCGGGCGAACGCAACTGCTTGCCGCCAGAGGATTTCGACCTGGGCAATTCCCCCGTGCAGGCCCTGGATCGTCGCTACGACGCCCAGACGGTCGTGATGAGCACCACCAACGGCACGCGAGCCGCCGAGACCGCCTGCGCATCCGGCCAGAATGTGATCCTGGCGTGCCTCAGAAACGCCCACGCCGCCGCCCGCAAAGCCCGAGAGGTCTCGAGCGAGGAAGTCGCCATTCTGTGCGCCGGATCGGACGGACGGGTCGGGCTGGACGATGTCTACACGGCGGGCGTGCTGGCCGAATACCTGTCCGCCATGGGCGACTGGGATCTGGACGATGGCGCTCGCGTGGCGTTGACCGTGCGCCGCCAGATCGCCGACCCCTTGGAACCTCTGCGGATGTCCAGGGCGGCTGAATTGATCATCGCGGTCGGCCTGGAAACCGACATCGCTTTCAGCGCGGATATCTCCCGCTCGACCATCGTGCCGATGTTCGCGGGACGGGCTGGCGGCGCGCTGATTTTCAAATGACCCGCCCTCAAACCTGAATCATTTCCAGTAGAGCGTCCCAGACGGTGCTCTCGAGATCAAAGAATTCGCGTGCTGGACGGTCTTCCCGTCACGCTCTTGCCACAGCTGCGCCGGACGCCGTAGGCTCGAGCCATGACCGAAGCCCCAAACCTCGACCCCATCGGCCTGCAAGGCTCACCGCTCGAAACCCTGTCGGCGCTGCAATCCGCCGTCAAGGGCTTCGACCTGAAACACGCCATCGTCACGATCCTTTCCGACTGGCAGGATCGCCGCGATACCGCCCGTTACGCCGTGCTGATCAAAAGCGGCGAACGCATCGCGCTCTCCGAGGACGCCTTCGGCCCGCGCTACGGCGCGAGCGGCAAGCGAGCGCTCGAGGATTTGCTGGAAGGACTTTCCGCCAAAGGCGCGATCAACTTCAAGGAATGCGTCATGGCACCTCACGAATTCACGCGTCTGCTCGAGTACCCCGACGCCCACACGATCCTGAAAATCACCGCCAGCGCCAACCCGGCCAGCCCAGCGATCTGGTCGAAGGTGCTGGATCAATAAGCGAATCTCGACAAAGCCAATCCTCGAGACGCCTACTTTCATTCAGGTCACGGCGGCGCGTTCCCTGTACTGCTCGAGATTCCAACGTTTTTCTCGCATCACCCGCGCTAACCGATCCACAGCCTCCTGAACATCCGCGTAACGCGTGTACAACGGTGTGAACCCGAAGCGCACGATGTTCGGCGCACGAAAATCACCGATCACACCGTCCGCGATCAATGCCTGCATGATCGCGTAGCCCTGATCGTGCGCGTAACTGACCTGCGAACCGCGCAGCGCGCCATCCTTTGGCGTCACCAACTCGAACCCAAATTCCTGGCGCAACGGTTCCATCAACGCGATGAACGCGCCCGTCAACCCGAGCGATTTCTGGCGCACCAGGTTCATGTCGATCCCATCGAAGACCTCGAGCGCCGCCTCGAGCGCGGTCAGTCCCAGCACGCTCGGCGTGCCCGCCGTTAACCGCCCGACACCCTCTGCGGGCGCGTACCACGGCGTGAACTCGAACGGGTTCTTGTGCCCCATCCAGCCCGACAGCACCGGCACGGCCTGGGTTTGGTGTTCATGCGCAACGAACAAGAACGCAGGAGCGCCGGGGCCGCCGTTCAGGTACTTGTAACCGCACCCAACCGCGAAATCCACGTCGCACGCGTTCAGGTGCACCGGGAACGCGCCCGCGCTGTGCGCCAGATCCCAGATCATCAACGCGCCGTTCGCGTGCGCCGCGTCCGTGATGCCCTTCATGTCCAGCAACTCGCCCGTGCGGTAATCGACTTGCGTCAGCATCACGACCGCCACACTCGAGTCCATCGCAGTCATCAGCTGATCTCGTTTGACGAACCGCAACTCGAGCCGATCATCCAAGAGCGCGTTCACGCCCTGCGCCATGTACAGATCGGTTGGGAAATTATCGATGTCGCTGACGATCACGCGCCGGTCGGGGCGCAATTTCAGCGCGGCCAGCAGGATTTTGAACAGGTTCACGCTGGTCGAATCCGCCGCGATCACCTCATCTGCGTTTGCACCGATTAGCCGCGCAATCTGTGCGCCGACCCGCGCGGGCAAACCGATCCAATCGTTTTTGTTCCACGACCGGATCAGGTCGGTGCCCCATTCCTGCCTGATCGCTCGCTCGAGGCGTGAAGGAACGCGCTTGGGCAGCACGCCCAACGAGTTCCCGTCCAGGTACACCAGTCCGTCCGGCACGCTGAATTCATCGCGGACACCTGCGAGCGGATCGGACTGGTCGAGCGCCAGAATATCTTCTTTCGAGATCATGGCGTGATTCTACGCGGCCTGCGATCCAGACGATTTGATCCGACGGGTCAAGCTCGAGAGCACCGTCCAGGACACGGATTTGAGAACGTGTGCTGGACGGTACTAAATGACCCTGTCGTTCCCGCCGTCAATCGGGAGTTGCGCCCCCGTCGTCTTCGCAAACGCCATCCCGCACATCACCGCTGCCAATTCCGCGACGTTCGCGCTCGAGACTTCCGTGTGCAGCACGTTGTTCTTCTTGTATTCCTCGACGCTCAGCTTGTAGCTCTCGGCGCGTTTTGAAATCACGTCTTCCGTCCAGATGCCCGTGTCGAACACGGCGTTCGGGTGCAGCACGTTGACGCGAATCCCGTCCGCGCCCCATTCCAGTGCGGCAACCCGAGCCAGTTGGGTCAGTGCGGCCTTGGATGCGCTGTAGGCCGCCGCTCCAGGCCCCGGTGCGGGCACGTTCTTAGACGCGATCACCACGACTCGCCCGCCGTTCGGCGCGAGCTTCAGCAACCCGTGCGCTTCTCGCATCAGGCTCAGGTTGGCGTCCAGGTTGACGCGCATGACGCGCTGCCAACGCTCGAGGTCGAGCGAAGAAATCATCTCGCTCGAGGGGAAAATTCCGGCGTTCAGCACCAGCATGTCCAGCCCGCCGTAGCGTTGCGCGGTTCGCTCGAGCGCGGACTGAATCGCGTTCTCGTCGGTCACGTCGCACTGGATGCCCAGGTACTCGGGTCGCTCAAACGTGGTCGTGATGCTGGCGTTCAGGTCGAGCCCGACGACGGCGGCGCCTCGAGCCAGAAACGCTTCCGCGCACGCCCTGCCGATGCCGGAGGCCGCGCCCGTGACCAGCATCACCTCGCCGGAAAAGTCCGGGAGCTTCGGGCCTTTCTTGAATTTGGCCTGCTGCAATTCCCAGTATTCGATCTCGAAGAATTGTCCTTCGGGCAGCGTGTTCCACGATTCCAGTCGTTCGGCGCGCTCGATCATCTGGATGGTCTGCGCGTAAATCTTGCCCGTCGTGCGCGCGTCGGGCACGGTGCGTCCCGCCGTCAGCACGCCCAGCCGCGCGTCGATCACGACCCTCGGCGCAGGGTCGATCATGCTCAATTCGGCCAGGGTCGAACCGGTGCGGGCCGTGGATGCGTGGCGCTCGAAATACGCGCGGTAGGCGTCGGCGTAGGCCCGAACGTCTCGCCCGATCAACGGCTGGTGTTTCGTCCAGGAGACGTGATCCACGGTTGCGGGGCCGCGCGTCGCCACGTCTGAAATATCGGCTCGTCTCGAGAAGGCGATGCTCAGATCGTCCTCCAACCGTTGCACGATCATCGGTGCGCCCGCGACGCTGGATATCTCGTGCCGGAGCCGCGCGATGTCGGCACCGAGCGGTTTCGCCGCCTCGGGCTTCTGGATTTCGAGATGCCACGCGCCACGCACCTCGAGGTACTGCTCAGCTCGCGTGACCAGATCGATCATGCGTTCGTAGGATTCCCGCGCGGTCTCGCCCCACGAGAAAATGCCGTGGTGCAGCAGCACCATGCCGATGGTTTTATGCGACGCCTGCTCCGCGTAGGCCTTTTTGCAGGCCAGCGCCAGATCGAATCCCGGCATGACGTAGGGCACGTACACGACGGTCTCGCCGTACAGTTCGCGCACGCGAGCCTCGCCGGAGGGCGTGTCCATGATGGTTTCTAGGGCGTCGGCGTGCGTGTGATCCACCCACGTGTGCGGCAGGAGCGCGTGCAGGATCGCCTCGACGCTCGGGAAGGGCGCGTCCGGGTCGAGCAGGCTCAAGCTGTACTCGCGCATCATGTCCGCGTCGGACAGCTTCTCGAGGTTCGAGAGCGCCAGCAGATGATCCAACCTGACGGGTGCGAAACCTTTTTGGGTGATGCTGACCAGCGCGCCGCCGCTGCCCTTGACCCACATGCCCGCGAGATCCTGTCCGAACACGTCCGTCATGCTCAGCTTGACCGACGTGTTGCCACCGCCCGCCAGCACCAGGTCTTCTCGAGCGCCCAGCAACCTGGACGTGTACGCCCGCAGCTCGAGTTCCGTCGTGCATTTGGCTGCTTGTGCGTCGTCCCAGAGGCTTTCCATTCGCTCACCTTTCCGAGAACACCGTCCAGGACGGTGTTTTGTATTCGCGTGCTGGACGGTGTTCTCGTTCTGCTCGAGTTCAGCCGACCTCGAACGCCTCTCGAGCCCGCGCCAGATTTTCCGTGTACGGGGCCTCAATGACGCCCCTGTCGGTGATGAAGGCCGTGACGTACTTCGCGGGGGTCACGTCGAACGCCGGGTTGAACGCGTCCACGCCATCCGGCGCGGTGCGCCTCGAGCCGAAACTCGTGACTTCCGACGCGCTGCGCTGCTCGATCTCGATCCGCGACCCGTCCGGCGTGCCGAAATCGATCGTGCTGAACGGTGCGGCCACGTAAAAAGGAATGCCGTGTTCTCGAGCCAGTATGGCCACGCCGTAGGTGCCGATCTTGTTGGCAAAGTCCCCGTTGGCCGCCACGCGGTCGCATCCGACGATGACCGCGCCGATGTTCTTGTCGCGCATGACGGTCGCCGCCATGTTGTCGGTGATGACCGTCACGGGCAGCCCGGCCTGCTGCAATTCCCAGGCGGTCAGTCGGGAGCCTTGCAGCAACGGGCGCGTCTCGTCGGCGTAGACGTGCACG
This sequence comes from uncultured Deinococcales bacterium, assembly GCA_964244895.1. Classification (GTDB taxonomy): domain Bacteria; phylum Deinococcota; class Deinococci; order Deinococcales; family JAAFIG01; genus CAXTKV01. The sequence continues at coordinate 19,775 of CAXTKV010000057.1, read as the reverse complement.
ATCTGCCCCTGCGCCGCCGCCGCGTAAATCGGGGCGAGCGCCGTACCGATGCCCGTCGTGGCAAGCGAACCCGCGTTGCAGTGCGTTAGCACGTTCTGAACACCGTTCAGGAGCGGCACGCCGTACTTTCCGATGGCGAGCGACGTGGCTTCCTCACTGGCTTTAATGGCCAGCGCTTCGTGCAGGACGGTCTTCTTGAGTTCTCCTGCGACCGTTCCAACCGATGCTCGAGTCCCGGCGACCACCCGATCCAGCGCCCAGAACAGGTTCACGGCGGTCGGGCGCGAGGTCGCCAGGTACGCCCGAACCTCCTCGAGCCTCGCCAGGAAGGTTTCTCGAGGTGCGTCATCCGGCACGCCCTTGACGCCCAGCCACAGCCCGAACCCCGCCGCCACGCCGATGGCCGGAGCGCCGCGCACCCGCAAAACCTGAATGGCTTCCCACATACTTTCGGCGTCCGGAATCTCGATCATTTTGCGCTCGAGCGGCAGCAAGGTCTGATCGAGCAAGCTCACGGTGTCGTTCTCGAAAACCACGGTCGGGACGGGCTGAATCATGCGCGAATCACGCTTTTTACGATACCCTCGATTTCATTGAAACTCGAGATGGTTCGGTGCGACCGAATCAGTTCTGAACCTACGCGTAGATTCATCTCGAGCACTTCGGCGCGTTTCGCGTCATCCGCGATGCTGTCCACGTCGAGAACGTGCGCGAAACCGACGCTTCGGCGGATCATCTCGCAGCCCGCGAAGCCCGCCGCGTCCTGCAGCACCTCGAGCATGAACGCGTCACGGAACGCTCGGGATCGCCACGAAACGCTGTTGGACGAGTGGAGACGCTCGCGGAAACCGCCCTCGAAGACCGTCCAGCAGGCCCTGGCCTGACCAAACAAATACGTCCGGTACGCGGTTCTCGAGTCTTCATCAGGCGCGTGACCGGCTTGAGCGCTGGCGTTCAAAAAAAGATTCGCCACGAACAACCCCACGTCGAATCCGGCCGGGCCGAAGAACGCGAACTCCGGGTCGATCACCCGAATATCCGATGCACCTTTCTCGTCCGGGTCGGAAGCCATGATCGAACCCGTGTGCAGGTCGCCGTGCAAGAGCGCCTGCGCCACCGTCATGAAGCGGTGCTTGAGGCTCGAGACTTGCGCCCTGACCTCGAGATCAGCTTGGAGCATCTCGAGCGTGTTTTTGATTCCAGGATCGAAGCGGTTGCGGTTGGATTTGCCTCCCAGCAGCGCGGGCTCGAACGGTTCGGTGAAAATCAAATCCTCGGTGATCTCGCAGAGTTCCGCGTTGGCAAATCGGGTCTGAAGCATTTTTTTCTCCTTCGCCTCGAGCCCAAAATCCGACGTGCCGAACAGCGTTCTCGAGAGAAAGTCTCCAATCGTCGCGCCGAGATGCTCGAACCGCACACGATCCACCATCGGTTTGCGCATGACGTTGTGGTGGCGCAAATCTTCCATTGCGTTGACGCACATGGTCTCGTCGAACCAGTACGGTGTCGGCACCAGCCCCGGCGCGAAACGGTGCTGAAGCTCGAGCGCGCGGGCTTCGAAGCCCGCACGGGCAGGGGAGAGCGGCCAGGATTCACCCGCCACGCGCAAGTAAGGAACGCCCTGCTTGACCAGGATGCTGCGTTCTGGACGGTCTTTTTCAAAAACCCGAAACACGAAATTGAGGTTGCCATCCGAAAGTTCCGCGCTCTGAAGGGGGGCGTCAACGTCGATCACATCCCGTGCTTTCGGGTGCGACTGCATGTACTCGAGAACGGTCTCAGCGTCGAGAATTCGGTAACTCAAGCCCGTTCACTTCCCTCGAGAGCACCGTCCAGATTGAGTGATGCGCGTGCTCGAGCGAGGGCGTTCAATGCAAGGAAAGCCGTCTGGGACGATCTTTTTGCGAATGCCCGAGAAACCCGTCCAGATCGGTACATCACGCTGTACCGCGCCTCGAGAACACGCCGCTGGCCGCCAGAATAATCACGCCGATCACCACTTTTTGCCAGGTGGAAGGCACGCCCATCAGGATCAGGTTGTTGGTCAGCAACTCGATCAGCACCACGCCCAACAGCGTGCCCAGCACCGTGCCCGTGCCGCCCGTGATGCGCGCACCGCCCAGCACGACCGCCGCGATCACGTTCAGTTCAGAGCCAACCAGATCGGACGGGTTGGCCTGACGGTTCAACGACCCGTGCATCAGTCCGCCCAATCCGGCCAACATGCCCGCGTAACCGAACACGAACAGCATCACGGTGCGCACGCTGAACCCCAACCGTTCCGCGATCGGGATGCTGCCGCCGACGGCGTAGACGGCGCGGCCCAGCAGCGTGCGGTTCAAGATGAACCACGTCACGATAATCGCCAGCACCAGCACCAGCACCAGTATCGGTACGGCGATGCGCGTGCCGTCGGCGGTCACGGTCTGAAAGAGCGCGGTCGTGCCCGCCGAATCCATCGCGGCGGGGATGTCCATGATGTGCCTGCTGCCGATGAAGGCTTTCAGAAAGCCGCTGAACAAATACTGCGTGCCGATGGTCACGATCAAGGACGGCACGGCGAAGCGCCACACCAGGAAGCCGTTCAGCATGCCCATCAGCAAGCCGATGCCCAGGCACAACAGGATCATCACCGGGTACGGCGCGCCCGGCCAGACTGCCAGCATCAGCCGGGTAGTGGAATAGAGCGCGAAAATCGCGATGGCTGTGAACGACACGTCGATACCGCCCGCCGCCAGCACCAGCAGCACGCCCAACGCGAAAATGCCCGTGGTAATGGAAGCGCGCAGCGTGTCCGTCACGGTCTTCGGCGAGAAAAAATTCGGGTTGATGATCCCGACCGCCAGGGAAAACACCACGATCAGGGCGAGCGTGATGAACTCGGGTCGGCGGGTAAACGACCGCCAGGCGCGGATCGGGGTTCTGGGTTGCGTCGGTGCGATCACGGACACGTCTGACCTCGAGTCGAGTCAATTTGAAGATGCTGGATTGATTCTGGAAGTTGCATGGGACACCGTCCTGGACACACTTTATATTTCGCGTCCAGGACGGTCTTCTCGGGTGCTGCGGCGCTCATGCGGCCTCGGTCAGGAGTTCGTGAGACAACACGGATTCCTCGAGCCCTTCGACCTGAAAGGTTCGGGCGATGCGGCCTTTTTTCATGACGTGAATCGAATCGCAGTTCATCAACAATTCCGGCAGGTCGTCGGAAATGATGATCACGCCCAATCCCTTCTGCGCTAAATCTTGCACGATCCTGTAGAGAGCGTCCTTGCTGCCGACATCCACGCCCATGGTCGGGCCGTGCAGCAGCAGCACTTTCGGGTTGATCGCCAGCCAGCGCGCGACCATCACGCGTTGCTGGTTGCCACCGGACAGGCTCTGGGCGGGCAGCATCACGTTCGGCGTGGCGATCTGCAAATCCTTGACCAGTGTTTCGGTGGCGAGGGTGCTTTTTTGGAAGTCGATCTGGTTGCCGCGCATCAATCGATCCAGGATGCTGACCACGATGTTCTCGCGGATCGGTTTTTGCAGGAATAAACCTTCGGTCAGTCGGTCTTCGGGCACGTAGCCGATGCCGAGCCGGATGCCATCGCGCGGGTTCTGGACGCTGATGGTTTGACCGTCCAGCACGATCTGGCCGCCGTCTGCGGGTTGCACGCCAGAAATCGCCAGCGCCAGTTCGTTGCGCCCGGAATCCAGCAAGCCCGTGATGCCCAGCACCTCGCCCCGGTGCAGGTTGAAGCTCACGCCTGAAAATGCCCCGCTGCGCGAGAGCCCTTTGATCTCGAGGAGCGCCTGTGCGCCGGGCTTGCCGGTGCGGTAGCTGGTTTTGTCCAGGTGCTTGCCGGTCATCAGGAAGCTGATTTGCTCCTGGCTGTAATCGCTCAGCTTGCCATCCGCGACTTTCAGTCCGTCGCGCAGCACGATCACGTTGCCGCCGATGCGGAAAACCTCGTCGAGTTTGTGGCTGACGAACAGCACGCTCACCCCGTCCGCGCGCAGGCTCGAGATGATCGAGAGCAGGTTCTCGACTTCTTTTTGCGTCAGCGCCGCCGTGGGTTCGTCCATGATCACCAATGACGCGCTGGTCGCCAGCCCACGGGCGATGGCCACGAGTTGCCGCACGGCGATCGGCAGGCTTTCGACTTTTTGATCCAGAAATTCCGTCGTGGACTCGAGCCCGACGCGTTCCAGGGCGCTGCTGGCGGTCTCCTGGAGTTTCTTCCAGTTGAGCATTCGCCCCAGACGCCCGTCGTTCTGCACGAGCTGCGCGGTCAGCGCCACGTTTTCCGCGACGCTCAGGTTCGGGAACAGGCTCAAGTCCTGGTAGACCGTCTCGATGCCCGCCTCGAGCGATTCGAGCGCCTCGAGCTTCCTGTATTCCTTGCCGCGCACCGTCATCGTGCCGCTGTCGGGCGGTTGCGCGCCGGAGACGATCTTGATTAGCGTCGATTTCCCTGAGCCGTTCTCGCCCAGCAAGTGGTAGATCTCGCCCGCGCGGATGCTCAGGCTGACGCCGCGCAGGGCGCGCACGCCGCCGAAGGTTTTGGTGATGTCGTTGAGCGCCAGGAATTCGTCGCCGGGTTTGAGGTTGTGCGCGTTTGTCGGTGTCGTCATTGGGTTTTCTCTTGTTTTCGCGTTGTGTGTGGTGTGCAAGTCATCAGGACTCACCTGGTGCTCGAGCGCGCGTCCGCCGCTCCGCGTTCGAACCGTCTTGACGTTGCTTTGAAGGCGAATCTCGAGTTGACCTTTCGGCGTTCCGAGGAATGCACCATTGCACTTCGATCCGCTTCTCGAGAACACCGTCCGGGACGCACTTCAGGAATCGCGTCCTGGACGGTGTTTGCATTATTGCTTCAGATCAGAACGGGAATTCCTTGTAGTTGCTCTTGTCCACGTCCACGAAGGCGTTGCCGCGAATCACGAAACCAGCGCCCTTACCCTTGGTGACGGAAACCTTGTTGTAGCCCTTGATGCCCAGGTCCGCGCCGTCCTTGACGGTCTTGCCCTCGAGCACCATCTGCGCGACCTTGTTCATGATGATGCCAGCGTCCTTCGGGTCCCAGAAACCGATGCCGTCGACCGCGCCGGTGGCGATGTACTTACCGGCGATCGAGGGCAGGCTGGTGCCGTAAACGCAGACCTTGTCGTTCAACCCGGCCTCTTCCACGGCGCGACCGATGCCGGCCACGTCGGTGCTGGCGCTGCCCTGGAAGCCCTTGATGTCCGGGTACTTCTTGATGATTTCCTTGGCTTTCTCGTAGGCTTTGTCGGCGTCGTCGTTGGTTTCTTGCTTGGCGTCCACCAGCACCATCTTCGAGTTCTTCTTGGCGTTCTCGATGCCGCCGTCCGCCCACTGGTTGTGGGTTTTCGATCCCAGGCTACCGACGAAGACTGTCCATTTGCCCGCGCCGCCCATGCACTTTTCCAGGCGCGCGTTCAGGTTCGCGCCGAAGGCCACGTTGTCGAAGGCTTCGATGTCGTAGAGGGTGTTGACCTGGTTGTCGGCTTCGTGGGTCACGACCTTAATGCCGCGATCGATCGCCTGTTTGAAGATCGGTTCCAGCGTGGCCGGATCGAATGGCACGACCGCCAGCGCGTCTGGCTTCTTGGCCACCAGGTCGGTGATGACCTGCAACTGCTGGGCGGCGTCCGCCTGGGCGGGGCCGGTCTGGGTGGCGTTGTTGCCGGTGTCCTTGGCGTATTGCTTGACGCCTTCTTCCATGCGGTTGAACCAGTTGATGCCGGTGATTTTGACGACCGTGTAGATCGTGTATTTCTTCTGCGCCAGAACTCCGCCCGTGGCGGCGGCGACCAGCAGTCCAGCTCCGAGAATCATGGCTTTCTTCATACGACCTCCTGGAATTGGCTTCGGAACGTTGGCTATCGAGACCTCAAGAACCGCGTGTTGCTTCTAGCTCGCCTTCACCTCCTTGGGTGGCGTGGGTGTTTTCGGGAAGGGATTGAATCGTGCGCTGGTCAACATGATCGACAGGAGCAACAGCAGCCCCCAGGTGAAATCCTTCAAGAAATTTGACGTGCCCAGCAGGTTCAGCGTGCTCGAGAGCATCTGCAGGGCGAAGCTCGAGAGCACCAGTCCGAGGATCTTGCCGTACCCGCCGGACGGGTTGACGCCGCCCATCACGGCGATCAGGATCGCGATCAGCAGGTACGACGTGCCGTAATCCCATTTGACGCTCGAGGCGCGCGACGCGATCACGGTTCCAGCGATCGATGCCACCACGCCCGAAAGCGTGTAGGTCACCAGCAGCACGGCTTTGTTGTCGATTCCGGTGAAATGCGCAGCTTTGGCGTTCGTGCCCATCAGGTACAGCCGGAAGCCGAAGCGCGTGCGGGTCAGCGCCCACGAAAAGACCAGCACGACCGCGATGAAGATCAGAAACGGGATCGGGATTCCCAGCAGGTTGCCGTTGCCAATTTCCACGAACGGTTCGACGTACCCCAATCCGACCGCTGGCCCGCCCGAGAGCGCGACCGCCAGCCCGACGAATGCGAACTGCGTGCCGAGCGTCGCGAGGATCGGCGGGAAGTTGCCCCTCGAGACGAGCAGGCCGTTGATCAGCCCGCAGAGCGTGCCGACCACCAGCGCGATCACCACGAACACCAGCGTGAAGGTCACGCCCTGACCTTCCGTGCCGAGCGTGGCGCGGATCACCAATCCCGCGACGATGGCGGACAGGTTGGCGATACTGACCACGGAAAGGTCGATGCCGCCGTTGCCGGAGATCATCGTGATGCCGATGGCGATGGCCAGCAGGCCGATTTCGGGCAATTGCGTGGCCATGCTCTGAAAGTTGTACGGATCGAGGAAGGTTCCGCCTGAAAGGATAGACGCCACGACCAGGATCGCGAGGTTGGCGGCGACCAGAAAGCGCAGGTGGGTGTCCGTCAGCAGTTGCCGCAAGTGAACTCCTCGAATGGTGTTTAGGTCGCGTGCCGCACGCTTGCAATCGTTTGCAAATTCGGTGCATTCCGCCAACATGGTGGCGCAAAATGTCCATGTCGGACGCGGTCTATCTGAATTGTTGAACGCGCCCATTCTCCGAATTTGAGCGCTTCAGGTCAAGTGGTGCGGCTCACGCTTCGGTCAGGATGTCGATTTCATGAACCCGCTCACGGGTGTTGCCCACGCGCCGATCAGACCTTCGCATGGGGTGGTTTCGGCGCAGCGCACCTGAAGATTCCGCTAGGCGCCGGATGAATTGGGCGAGGTTGCGTGGAAAGACCGTGCGGCACGTGAATTCTCGATGCCAAAAATGTGCGTGCTGGACGTTGTTCTCGATTTTTGAATCCAGTCAAGCTGCGCTCGGGTCGCGATCATCGGTGGCCCGAGCCGCGTTCTGCGCCTGTATGATTGCCGCGTCGGAATAGGGAGTCCAGCATCGCTCGAGGTTCCAGACTCGTCGGAGGTTTAGCGTGAAAAAAATTTTGAACGACCCCAAGAATTTCGTCTCTGAAATGCTCGAGGGCGTCTACATGGCGCACCCGAAGATGGTCGCGCACGTCGGTGACTTGCACTGTCTGGTGCGCGCCGATGCGCCCATGCAGGGCAAGGTGGCGCTGGCCACGGGCGGCGGCTCGGGCCACCTGCCCGTCTTTTTGGGCTACGTCGGGCAGGGCATGCTGGACGGTTGCGCCATCGGTGACGTGTTCCAGTCCCCGAGCGCCGATCAGATGCTCGAGGTCACCAAGCGCATTCACGGCGGCCAGGGCGTGCTGTACATCTACGGTAACTACGGAGGCGATGTCATGAACTTCGACATGGCCACCGAGATGGCCGACCTGGAAGGCGTCCCGGTGCGCACCGTACTGGTCAAGGACGACGTGGCGAGCGCCACCGCAGACCGCGCCCAGACGCGCCGGGGCGTGGCGGGCATGGTGTTCGCCTTCAAGATCGCGGGGGCGAAGGCGGAGCGGGGCGGCAGCCTGGACGAAGTCGAAGCCGCGACCGTCAAGGCGCTGGCCAACATGCGCACCATGGGCGTGGCCCTGGGGCCGTGCATCCTGCCCGCGGTCGGCAAGCCGACGTTTACCGTGCCGGACGGCGAGATGGAACTCGGCATGGGCATCCACGGCGAACCCGGCGTGCGCCACGGCCCGCTGGAAACCGCCGACGAGATCGGGCTGACGATCCTCGAGACGATCGCGGCGGACATGCCCCTGACGCGCGGCGACCGGGTCGCAGTCATGGTCAACGGGCTCGGCGCGACCCCGCCGGAGGAACTGTACATCCTGTATCGGCGCGTCCATTCCCTGCTCGAAGCCCAGGGCGTCGGCGTTCACCGGGCTTTCGTCGGTGAGTACGCCACCAGCCTCGAGATGGCGGGCGCGAGCATCACCGTCATGAAGCTCGACGATGAACTGAGCACCCTGCTCGATCACCCGGCCAGCACGCCGTTCTTCAAGATATGAGCACGATTGCGGCTGCCGAATTCCAATCCGCCATCGAGCGCGCCGCGCGGCGCTTGCTCGAGATCACCGACCAGCTCAACCAACTCGACGGCGCGATGGGCGATGGCGACACCGGACTGAGCGTCGCCAAAGGTGCTCAGGGCGTGCTGGATCACATGGCCGCCAACCCGCCGGGCGATGACCTGGGCAAGTGGTTCGCGGGCGTCGGCATGACGTACAACCGCCACGCACCCAGCACGATGGGAGCCCTGGTCGCGACCGCATTGATGCGCGCGGGCAAGGAAGCTGTGGGCGCATCCAGCGTGGATGCCGAAACCCTGGTGCGAATGCTGGTGGCCGCAGACACCGGCATTCAGGAGCGCGGCAAGGCCAAACCCGGCGACAAAACCCTGGTGGACGCGCTCCATCCCGCCGCAGAAGCCTTCCGCGACGCGATTCAGTCGGGCTCGAGCCTCGAAGACGCGGGCGCGGCCATGCTGGATGCAGCCCGTCGGGGGCGGGACGCCGCCATCCCGCTCAAATCCATGATCGGGCGCGCCAACTGGGTCGGCGGCACCGAAGGCAAGATTGACCCCGGCACGGTGCTGGTCGTGACGATTCTGGAAGCCATTTTGCAGGTTCCAGCCAGCCCCGCTGGATCGACAATTTCTTGAACCGAGTTTTGAGAAGACCGTCCAGCACGGTCTTCTCGAGCATTCGAAATTCGCGTGCTGGACGGTCTTTTTCTGATGTAGGCTTCGAGTAAACCCGCGAGAAGCGAGCGAAGCGCTTCGGGGCTGGGGACTCGAAGCTGGGGACTCGAGGCTGGTTACGGGGCTGAACTCACTGATCGCCGAAGATCGTG
>CAXTKV010000057.1:0-10395 GCA_964244895.1 uncultured Deinococcales bacterium | reverse complement strand
GCTGGGGACTCGAGGCTGGTTACGGGGCTGAACTCACTGATCGCCGAAGATCGTGAAGTGCCAGCCCTTGCGCGCGTCCCCGGTCGTGTCGAACATCACGTGCTTGGGCACGGTGTACTCCTCCAGGGCGTAATGCGATAAATCCTTGCCGACGCCGGAAGACTTGAAGCCGCCGTGCGGCATCTCGCTGGTCAACGGCAGGTGATCGTTGACCCAGACCGTTCCGAACTCGAGCGCGCTGGAGACGCGCAAGGCGCGCTGCACGTCCTTCGTCCAGACGCTGGCGGCCAGGCCGTAGGGCACATCGTTGCCCAACTGGATCGCTTCGGCTTCCGTGCTGAAACGGTTCACGACCACCACCGGGCCAAAGATTTCTTCCTGCACGACGTTCGATTTCTGCGGCGCGTCCACCAGGATCGTGGGCGCGTAGTAGAACCCGGCTCCTTCGAGCGGCTTGCCGCCGAGCGCGATTTTGATTTTCTGCTTGCGGGCGCTCTCGACGTAAGCGCTGACCTTCTCGAGTTGCGCTTGGCTGGACAACGGCCCCAGGTCGGTGCTTTCGCTCGTCAGCTTTCCGGTGCGAAGGCTGGATACGAGGGTTTTGAATCGCGCCAGGAATTTCTTGTGTACACCGTCCTGGACGTAGATTCTGGTCGCGGCGGTGCAGTCCTGCCCGGCGTTGACGAACGCGCCCGCGACCGCGCCCTGAACGGCGGCCTCGATGTCGGCGTCCTCGAAGACGATCAGCGGAGCCTTGCCGCCCAGTTCGAGCGTGACGCGCTTGGTGCCGCGCCCAGCCAGTTCGCCGATGCGCTGACCGGTGCGCGTGGAACCCGTGAAGGACACCATGCGCACGTCCGGGTGCGTGACCATCGCCTCACCGACCTCCGCGCCGCCCGTGACGACGTTGATCAACCCGGCGGGCAACCCGGATTCCAGCGCGATCCTGGCCAGTTCAATCGTCGTGATCGGCGTGTTCGGCGCGGGCTTGATCACCACCGCGCAACCCGCCGCCAGCGCCGGGCCGAGCTTCCAGGCGGCCATTAAAATCGGGTAATTCCACGGCGTGATGGCCGCGACCACGCCGACCGGCACGCGCACGATCATGCTCGAGTAGCCGCTCATGTAAGACCCCGCCGCCGCGCCCTCGCTGCGCCGCAGGGTGCTGGCGAAATACCGGATGTTGTCGATCGCGACCGGGATATCGCTGTACTTGGCGAGCTTGATCGGTTTGCCCGCGTTCAGGCTCTCGAGTTCCGCCAACCTTTGCGCGTGCCTCTCGAGCGCATCGGCCCACTTCAGCATCGCGGATGATCGTTCGGCGGGGGAGAGCGCCGCCCATTTTTCCTGCGCGAGCTTGGCGGCCTCGACCGCTTTTTTCACGTCCTGCACCGTACCCAGCGCAACTGTGGCGAACGGCTTCCCGGTCGCGGGTGCGATCAAGTCCTGCGATCCGTGCGTCAGTTCCCGGTCACCCACGATCATCGGGTAATGCGGCAGCGTGACGGCTTTGCTGAGCGCGATGTTCGACTTGCTCGAGACTTTCGAGCTGGTTTTTGCAGTCATATTTCTCCTCCTGGGATTTTCATTCAACCACTTCTCGAGCGCGCGGATGATTCTCTGCGCTGCGTCGTCGCACGGGTAATCTCCGTCACCAAAGTTCGTCGCGATGGCCAGGCCGAAATCGCGCGCGGGCGAAAGCCACGTCACCGCGTTGAACCACCCGTTGCTTCCGGCGTGCGTCAGCGCCAGCCCTCCAGCCCATTCCCGAGGAACGACGCTCCAACCCAGTCCATATTTTGATCCGTCCGTGTGGTCGCGGTGGAGTTCCTTGAACGACGCGCTCGACACGATGCCGTCCTGTCCGCGTTCGCCCTGAACGTGGGCGATCAAGTATTTCGCCAGATCCGGCATTGAGCATTCGATCAACCCGGCTCCGAAATCCGTCGGGGCATTGCCCGCGTCCTCGCCAGCTTGGATGGTTAGCAATCGTGTCCCTTTGAGCTTGTGTCCCCACGGTTGCGTTGGGGCATCGGGTTGACGCGACGGTGAGAAACATGCCGAAGTCATGCCGAGCGGCTCAAAGATCACCTCGCTCAGCAGCGTCTGGAACGGCTTTTGGGCGACACGCTCGAGCATCAGCGCGGCGGTAGAGAAGCCCGCGTTCGAGTACGCGAGCAGCGTTCCAGGCGCGTGGATCGGTGCCTGCGCGAGAACGTTCGTGACGTATAACAGCCGCGTCGGGTCAGGTTCTGCGTCCGGGTTGTACAGGCTCGGTTCCGTCGCATCGCGCACCATGCCAGCGCGGTGCGAGAGCAGCATCTCGAGCGTGACCGTTCTGTATTCGTCACGCATTTCAATATCTGAAAAATGCTCCTCGAGCCTCGAGTTCCAGCGCAAAGCACCGTCCTCGACGAGCTTTGCGGCCACGGTCGCGGTGAACGATTTGCCGACTGACCCCAGGTGGTAATTGTCATTGATTGTCACTGGCTCGTCCGCGCCGAACTTTCGCACGCCGAGCGCTGCGCTCCAGACATCTCGTCCGACGAACGCGGTGGCGGCGATGCTCGGCAGGCCGTACTCGTCGCGGACGGTTTCGAGGATGCGTTCAAGTTCGAGGTTCATCGTGGGATGGTGGCAGAAAACCTGGTCGAGTGCCGTGTCACGCATTGCTAAACTTCTGGCTTGCGATCGAGAACGCCGTTCCACACGCGGAACGAGACCGTCAGGGACGGTGTTTTTAAGTGCTCCACTCCACAAGTGCAGCGAACTCGATTTCGTTCACGCCCGTCACGCTGCCGATCGCCATCTCGTGCGACACGACGATCAGCTTGCCGTAATCGGCGTAGCGCGTCAACACGCCCAGGACTCGCGCCCTCAGGCTCGCGAGCGGCTCCCACAGGCGCGGATCGCCTTCCGGGTGAACGCCCGCGTGCAGTCTGAAATCTGCCGCCAGCGCCCTGATCCCCTCGAAGGTGTCGCAGGCGTCGCTGGTGTCCGCAACCCACTCGCGCAGATCGTACTCGACTTGAACCAGCGCGTGCTGCACCCTGGAAATCACGGCTGCCGTGTGCAACGCCCGCGTGTACGGCGACGAAAGGATCAGGGCCGCGCCCTCGAGTCGAGCATCGTTGGCGCTCGCTTCGGCCTGCGCCACGCCGAGCGCCGTCAGCCCGACCAGGTCGCGCGCCGATCCTTTCAGGCCTCGCGCGTCCGCGAACGCCCAGTCGGGTTGCGCGTGCCTGACGAACAGGATCGTGGCCACGCCTCGAGTCTAACGGATCTGATGCGCATACGGCACCGTCCAGCACGCGAATCGTAATCTGCGTGCTGGACGGTGTTCCTCGGTTCTGATCGCCGCGATTCCCACGGTTCGGGCCGCACCTGATGCCCGATTTGCGATCTTATGCGCGCCCCGAGCGAGCGTCTCGGTCGAACAGGGGCTCATCCCTTCGCTGGTCTTCTCGAGTACGCGACCCTCGAGGCGATCCGTTGGGTTTCAACGCTTGAAGGTCTCCACCCCATCCGGCCCGGCCACATACGCGACGTTGGCGTAGCCCAGAAAAAATCCGGTGTCCACCACGCCCGGCGTGTGCTTGATGCGCGCGTCCATCTCGCGGGCGTCGGTCACCGGAAAGCGGAAGCTCATGTCCGCGATCAGGTTGCCGTTGTCGGACACGACCGCTTGACCGTCGAGCATTCGCAACCTGACCTGCGCGCCGTTCTGAAGGCCCGCCAGCGCGCTGATGGTCGCCCTCGAACCCCAGTTCAGGATCTCGACGGGCAGCGTCACCCGTGAGCACAACTCCGGCACGAGCTTGCTGGTGTCGGCCACGACCGCGAAAAACCGCGCGTTGAACTCCACGACTTTCTCGCGCACCAGCGCGCCACCGTGACCCTTGATCAAGTCCAGGTTCGGGTCGATCTCGTCCGCACCGTCGATGGCCACGTCCACGCCGAAGGCGGTCAGTTCCTGCACCTCGATCCCGACCTCGCGCGCCAGGGCTTCGGAGGCGTTCGAGGTCGGCACGCCGATGATCCCGGTGAGCTTGCCTTCCTTGACCAACCGTCCGATCTCGAGGATCGCGTATCTGGCGGTGGAGCCCGTGCCCAACCCGAGGGTCATGCCAGATTTGACGTGCTTGACGGCCTCGAGCGCTGCGAGGCGTTTGAACTCCTCGAGCTTCGGTTGACTTTCGTTCATGCCGCTTGAGCCTCGCGCAGCGCCTTTTCCACGTCCGCCACGTGGCCGTCCACAGACACCTTTTTCCAGGCCTTCTTGATCTCGCCTTTCGGGTCGATCAGGAACGTCTGGCGGATGATGCCCTCATAGGTCTTGCCGTACATGCTCTTCTCGCCCCACGCGCCGAGCGCCTTGATGGTGGTCGCGCCGTCATCGGCCAGAAGCGGGAAGTTCAGGCCGTGTTTGGTCGCAAATTTATCGTGCGATGTGCTCGAGTCGGCGCTCAAGCCCACGACTTCCGCGCCGAGCTCGCGCAGGTGCCCAACGTGATCGCGAAAATCGCAGGCTTCCTTGGTGCAACCGGGCGTGTCGTCCTTCGGGTAGACGTACAGCACCAACCATTTTCCCGCGTAGGACGCCAGAGAATGCATCTGGCCGGACTGATCGAGCAGCTTGAAATCGGGTGCTTTGCTCACGCGCAGATCATACTCCGCACCAGAGGGCGTGTTTGTGAAGTCTCGAGCGATGGGAGTCAGGCCCAGAAAGAGGTGAAGGGGAAAAGCGGAAAGTCGAATGGGAAAACATCGGAGGGTCGAAACCTCGGAACGCTCGCCCCTCACTTTCCCCTTTCAGCTTTTACCTTCAATCCCTGATGGTTGCCCAGTGATCGATCGCGTCCGGCGAGTCCGCTTTGACGGCGGGCGTCCTGTTCGGGTTGTAACGCTTGGCGACGAAACGCCAGGTTTGCGTGCCGTTGAGGCTGGTTTTGTCGGCCTGCAAGACCGACACCAGGAATTCCGCGTCGCGCGTGGACACGATCACCTCGCCGTTCAGGATGCTCGGGCGGCGCGAGGTGATGATCGTGAAAAAGCCGATCACCTCGTCGCGGTCGGGGTACGTGGCCGTGATCCGTCCATCGACGATGATCGCGCTCCAGCCGCTGTGAACCATCCGTCCACCCGCGAGTTCCATGTCCGGCCTCCCTCTGGCTTAACGTTTCTCAGTATGTTCAGTTCGGTTGGCGTAAGTCAATCGGTGCGCGTTGATTTGACGAGATTACGCGCCGTTGTTCAGGCACAGATGAAGTCTATCCCGAGTTCCGCGCGATTGCCTTTGTGCCGCAGATATCGCGTCCAGGAACGCGTTCCCGGACTTTGCTTGGTTGGATTGCGTCTGTGCGGGTGTGGCTCGAGCATCGGGTGACTAAAAAGACCGTCCCAGACGCAAGTGCTTGCTGGGTAAGAAGGCCGTGCAGCGCGATGTTCGGCTGCGCTCAGCTTCGCAACGTCCTCGCTGCGCCAGCAGAAAAAATGGAAAGCGGGTAAGCTGCGCTGTCGGCGCGGCCATTTCACCGCCAGCGTCCGAGAACAACCCAGGGATCACACGAACGAACCGACACGCGATTCGACCTTCCACGCCCTGGAGGAGGGGACGGAATCGCGGAAAGCGCTGGTCTGCATGTCTTTTTCGCCATTCTCGCTCCATCCGAAACTTTTGGAAGCCGTCGCAAGCATGGGGTACACCAAACCCACCCCGATTCAAACCCAGGCCATTCCACCGGCGCTCGAGGGCCGCGACGTGCTGGGCTGCGCCATGACGGGCAGCGGCAAGACCGCCGCCTTCGTGCTGCCAATCCTGCAACGCTTGATGGATAAACCCAGAGGCGTGACCCGCGCCCTGATCCTGACGCCCACCCGCGAACTGGCCGCGCAGGTCTTCGAGCAGGTCGAGCAACTCGGTGCGCACACGGGCGTTCGCGGCGCGGCGATCTTCGGCGGCGTGCCGATGCCGCCCCAGGTTCGCGCCTTCCAGTCCGGGGTCGACATCATCGTCGCCACGCCCGGAAGGTTGCTGGATCACTTCCAGCACGCTTACGCCAAACTTTCCGGCCTGGAAGTCTTGGTGCTCGACGAGGCGGATCGGATGCTCGACATGGGCTTCCTGCCGGACATCAAGCGCGTCCTGCGGCACATCCCGAAGCCGCAACAGACGCTGTTTTTCTCGGCGACC
The DNA here is from genome assembly GCA_964244895.1 of uncultured Deinococcales bacterium. GTDB lineage: Bacteria > Deinococcota > Deinococci > Deinococcales > JAAFIG01 > CAXTKV01. The sequence goes on along the minus strand of CAXTKV010000057.1, from coordinate 4,202 downwards.
ATGCCCGCGCCGATCGCGCAACTCTCCAAAGAACTCCTGAAAAACCCGGTCACGATCAACCCGCAACGCCAGTCTGCGCCCGCCAGCGGCGTGACCCAGGCCGTCTACCCGGTCAGTCAGGAACTCAAATCGCCGCTCCTTCTGGCGCTCTTGGAGCGCGACGAGATCGGTAACGTGATCGTCTTTACGCGCACCAAGCACCGTGCCAACCGCGTTTCTGAATTCCTGGTCAAGCACGGCGTCAACGCCGAACGCATCCACGGCAACCGCTCGCAATCGCAGCGCACCGAAGCCCTGTCGGGGTTCAAGTCCGGCAAGTACCGCGTGCTGGTCGCCACCGATATCGCCGCCCGAGGCATCGATGTCGAGGCGCTGGAACACGTGGTCAACTTCGACGTGCCCGCCGTGCCCGAGGATTACATCCACCGCGTGGGCCGCACCGCCCGCGCCGAACGCACCGGGGAAGCGTTCACCTTCGTGGCCTCCGACGAGGAACCTCAGCTTCGGGACATCGAGAAGGCCATCAAACTGAGCCTGCCGCGCGTCAAGCTGGACGGTTTCGACTACACCAAAAAACCCAACGAGCGCCTGGAAATTCCCGTCCAGGAACGGATCGCCGCCATGCGCGCCCAGAAAGCCCAGGCGAGGACCAACGCCGCCGCCAAAGCCGACCGCCGCGCGCAGCACGAGACGGCATCGAAGACGCAAGCCAAACCTCAGCACAAACCGAACTCGAGCCGCCCCGCGTCGCGTCCCGGCCTCGAGCCTCAACGTCAGGCCGTTCCGGTCGGCGCGCGCTCCGTCACCGACGAACAGGCGCGAGCCCAACGCCGAACCTCCGGGCCGATGGCGAGCGCGACACCCGCCGTCGCGATCGCGTCCGGCACGTCCGATGCACCGCGCCGCAAACGCCGTCCCCGCCGTCGCGGTGGGGCCCGAGCCGCGAGCGATAAAGGTTAAACCGCGCCAATCTCGATCGCGGCTGAACCAAAAGAACACCGTCCAGGACGGTGTTCTTTCATCTCGAGGACAGGCGTACCGGACGGTCTTCCGAACGCTGCGAAAACCTTTCGGCGCTCGAGGAACGGATTCACTTCACAACGCGGTATCGGAGGTGCGTCGCCAGGGGCGCTTCGATCACCCCGGTGCGCTCCAACTTGATCGCGACCGATTCCAGATGCTCGAGCAACCGCAGCCCCCGCCCGAGCACGACGGGCGCGAGGTGGAGACGAAGTTCATCCACCAGTCCCGCGCGAAGGTACTGCTGCGCCGTGTTCGCACCACCGGAGATGCACACGTCCCTGTCACCAGCGGCGGTTTTCGCCACCTCTAACGCCCGTTCGATTCCGTCCGTCACGAAGATGAACTGCGCTCCGTCCCGGTCTACGGTCGGTTTTGCGTGGTGGGTCAACACGAAATGCGGAACCTTGTAGGGCGTATCCCAGCCGTCCGGTAGATCCCCGAAGCTGCGCTTGCCCAGAATCATCGCGCCGATATCGTGCAGCAATTCGTCCAGCACGCCCTGGCTTTTGCCCGTCGGTGAAAAATACCAGTCGTGCAGCCCACCGTCCGAGTTGTCCGGGCCGGAGATGAACCCGTCTAACGAGATGGCCATGTCGAGAAAAACGGTTCCCATTCGTACCTCCGAGGTCAGCAGCGGCGCGATCTGGCGGTTTGAGTGCGCGGAACCACGGCATCAATTCCGTAACACCTGTTCTTTATTTAGCCTACAACAGAATCTCGTCTCGGTGTCTCGAGCCTCGCGCGAGCAGTCGGTGCCGATCAAATACGAATCTGCGAGACCTTCCAAGCGGGCTCATCAATGCGGAACGCCGTCCAGGACGGTGTTTTTTCGTCTCGAGAATATGCGTGCTGGACGGTGTTCCCAGAATTGGGTCGCTCGCACACTCGCCGAGACCGGTGCAGTCGCCAGCGCTGATCGTCAACGCACCGAAACCAGGTGCATGACCATCCGAGACGCCCTGAGTCGTTCTCGCTTCCAATGCGCCGCTGCGGTGCGTGTATCCTTCACAGATTCGTATGACCGAAGCCACCATTCCCGATACTGAACCCCAAAGGCTCGCCAGCCTCGAGCGTTACGCCGTGATGGACACGCCCAACGAGGTGGCCTTCGAGCGCATGGTGCGGTTGGTGAGTCGCATCTTCGAGGTTCCCGTGGCGATGGTGACGTTCATCGACCGCGACCGACAGTGGTTCAAAGCCTGCATCGGAACCGACCTGCGCGAGAACACGCGCGCGCTGTCCTTCTGCAGTTACACGATCCTGACCGACGGCGTGATGGTCGTGCCGGACGCCCTTCTGGACGAACGCTTCCGCGACAACCCGATCGTGCTGGGGTTGGGCGTGCGCTTCTACGCCGGAGCGCCGTTGCGCACCAGCGACGGTCACAACATCGGGACGCTGTGCATCTACGATTTCAAACCTCGACCGGACCTGACGCCAGCGCAACGCGAGACGATCACCGATCTGGCCGCGTCCGTGATCGACGATCTCGAGTCGCGTCTGAGTGCCCAACGCGCGACCCTGGCTGAACAGGCCCTGGCCGTGGTCAACCGCGAACTCGAAGAACGCCTCGAGCAACTCAAAGCCCTCAACGCCGCCCAGCAACGCTTCGTGGCGGACGCCTCGCACGAGCTGCGCACACCGTTGACGCTGATCCAGGGCAACATCGAGGTCGTCCTGCGGCATCCCGACCTGGACATCGCGGAACGCGCCCTGGCGCTGACTGAAGCCACGCAAGGAACCGAGCGCCTCGGCAGGCTCGTGTCCGACATGCTGCACCTCGTGCGCAACAACGTCCCCCAGTCGGAAACGCACGATCAACTCGACTTCGCGCAGTTGGTGCGCTCCAGCCTCGAGGAATCGCGTCCGCTCGCGCGCGATCACGCGCTGACCTCGAGCATCACATCGACCGGACGCGTGATCGGGCACGCGGATCGGATCCGGCAACTGGTCATGATCCTGATCGACAACGCCTGCAAGTACACGCCCGCCGCTGGCCGCGTCAGCGTCACCACCATCGACGCCGACCACGAGATCGAGCTTCGCGTCGAAGACACCGGCGTCGGCATCCACGAACACGAACTCGAGCGCGTCTTCGAGCGTTTCTACCGCTCAAAGACCGCCAGCAGCGACGACTCGAGCGGAACCGGGCTCGGCCTGCCGATTGCCCGCGCGATTGCTGAAGCTCATGGCGGGCGCATCTGGATGGAGAGCATTCCTGGACAAGGTTCCCGCGCGATTGTTCGCCTTCCACGCCTTCCCTGATATCGCCCTTCACGAGAACACCGTCCTGGACGGTGTTTTTTCATCTCGAGAATACGCGTGCTGGACGGTGTTCCCAGAATTACTCGATCTTCGAGTAGTTGGGACTCAAGTCTCACGTTCAACAAACTCAAAAGTCTCTTCGTGGTTCCACGCAAGAGCGTATGTATTTTGCTCAGAAAAGACAAACAAATCATCGCTTGATGGGTAACAAAAGTTGTTCCAAAATGCGGTAAACGTTTTCCAAGGCAAACAAAGTCCAGTAGCACGATTCCAGACGATGGACACTTGCTCGTCACAAGGTAACGGCAAGGTTTCGAGCCAAGCTTGAGTGGCTTCTGTTTCATCAGCGATGTAGCGCGTGTTTGGTTTGGTTTCATCGACTCGAAAAATCTCTTCGCCCTTACTGTAAAGCCGATTTGACTCATCAGCGTTTAATGGCCGCAATGATAGGAGGGTATCTGGCGGAAGAATCGTGTGGGACGCCGAAGTCCAGCGCCAGATTAACGGGAATTCGTGTATGTCCATGAATGCAACCAACCCTCAAATCTCCTAATCTCCAGATTTACCCTTCCACACCCGCGTCGCGCAGTTCTTTGGCCAGTTCTTCAAACCCCGGCCTGCCCATCAACGCATACGTGAACTTCTTGCCTAATTCCACGCCAGGCTGGTCGAACGCGTCGATGTTCCACAGCTCGCCCATCACGGCGGTGGAATACATCAGCAGTTGCATCAGGTGCGCCAAAGGTTCCTCGGTGACGCTCTCCAGGCTGATCGTCAGGTTGGGCTTGCTGTTCTCGCGCAGGGCGTTGGCGGTGGCGGACTGTTCGGCGTTCAAAAGCGTGTGGAAGGTCTTGCCGCCCAGGTAATTCATGTCGGGTTCGGTGGGTTCGGCGTTCGGAATGACCGTGCTGGTC
>CAXTKV010000056.1:0-25067 GCA_964244895.1 uncultured Deinococcales bacterium | reverse complement strand
CCCCCACCACCTTCACCCACACCGCCACCACCTCCGCCACCATCCGGCACTCGAGCCGCCTGGAACAACGTCTCCTCCTGGGGCATCCAGTACCAGGGCTTCAACGCCAGCAGCGTCAACGCCCTCGATGCCGTCAACATCGATGTCTCGGTCGTGGGTCGCTTCGACGGCAGCGGCAGGGAATGGCAGTACGCGGACATCAGCCGTCTGGCCAAGAAGAAATGGATGTTCTCGTACCTGGCGGTGGGTCAAGCGCAGAACATCGAAACCTACTGGCAATCCTGGTGGACCGTCGGCAACCCAGGCTGGCTGCTGTCTGCCTCTCCGACCTACGGTGGAACTTACGAGGTCGCCTACTGGGATGCGGACTGGCAGAGCAAGGTCTTCAGCGTGATCGACCGCATCATCGCGAACGGTTTCGATGGCGCGTTCCTGGATCAATCCGACCCATACTGGAATCCCGGTTTTCCCGGCGGTGCGAGCACGCAAAACATGCAGCGCAGCCGCGATCTGGTCTGCAACATTTACAACCACGCGCAATCGGTCAAGCCGGGCTTCAAGATTTTCGTCAACGGCGGCGGCAATCAGGTCGATCTGTTCGGCTCGAGCTACTGGAACTGCGTGGATGCCACGGCGGGCGAACACATGTGGTACAACGGCACGGGTGTCGTCGGCGCTGCGGGCTACCGGGACTGGACGGTTCCAGTGCTTCAAAGACTCGTCGCGGCGGGCAAGAAGGTCTTCACCTTCGATTACACCAACAACTCCTCGGAGATCAACACGGTCATCGGCACCTCGAGGTCGAAGGGATTCATCCCGACCGTCACGGACGGCAGCATCAGCACCACACCGAAAAGCTTCTGAAGCATCGGCCAACCGGGACGCCCAGGCACATACCTGGGCGTTCTTTTGCGTCCGAATCAGGAATGACCGTCGGTGACGTAATTAAAGAATGTCGTGCTGGACGGTGTTCTCGAGAACGGTAGCGTTTTCGCTGGCGCTCGAGCGGAACGCGTCGGAACGCGGTAAAGTCGGATGTCCCGAGGCGGTATCCGGCCTTGCACGCTGGGGCGCATCGGCACGACCTGGAGGTTCCGCGTTGTACATCGTCGTCGAAGGCCCCATCGGCGTGGGCAAAACCTCGCTCAGCCGGATTCTGGCGAGCGAGCTGGGCGCGAGCCTGAACCTCGAGGTGGTCGAGGAGAATCCATTCCTGGCATCGTTCTACGGCGACCCGGAACGCTTCGGCTTCAACGTGCAGGTGTTTTTCCTGCTCTCGCGCTTCAAGCAGTTGCAGGCCCTGGTGCAGGAAAACCTGTTCCGGAGCGTGATCAGCGATTACTTGTTCGATAAGGATTTCATTTTCGCGAGCATGAACCTGCGCGATGCCGAGTTCGACCTGTACCGCGACCTGTACGCGCAACTCAAACCGCGATTGCGCACGCCGGACCTGACCGTCTACCTGCGCGCCGACACCGACTTGCTGCTCGGTCGGATCGCGAAGCGCGGGCGGAGCTTCGAGCGCAGCATCGAGCCCGACTACCTCAAAAGGCTCAACGCGCACTACGACGAGTATTTCTTGCAATTCCCGCACCCGTTGATGGTGCTCGAGGGTTCAGAATTCGATTACGTCACCGACGAGCGCGACCGCGCCCGCGTGGTCGAACTGGTGCTCGAGAGAGCCCAGACCAGCCCGGTGCTGCGCGCGCTGGGAACGGCTCGGGTTTCGTGAGCGACTCGGGAACCGCACCGCGCGCGGATTGGAGGCACTGATGTACGTCGCCATCGCCGGAAACATCGGTTCGGGCAAATCCAGCCTGACGCAGACGCTCTCCGAGCGGTACGCGCTGACGCCCGTGTTCGAGGCGGTCGATGAAAACCCGTACCTTCAGGATTTCTACGCGCAGATTGAATCGCGGCCCAATCCGTTCGCGTTCCACTCGCAGGTCTTTTTCCTGGGCAAGCGCCTCGAGCAGCACTTGCGCGAGGTCAACCCGAACGAGCGCGTGATTCAGGACAGAACCATCTTCGAGGACGCCGCGATTTTCGCGCGCAATCTGGCCAACGATGGCGCGATGGAATCGCGCGATTGGGCGACCTACCTGGCGCTCTACGATGGCATCGGCCCGGCCTTGCGCGTGCCGAACCTGATGATCTACATCCGGTGTTCGCTGAAAACCCTGCGCGCCAGGATTGAAAAACGCGGGCGCGATTACGAACGAGACATCCCGGACAGTTATCTGGAACGCCTGAACGCCCTCTACGAGGATTTCGTGGAATCCTGGACGCGTTCCCCGGTGATCGTGGTGCCCGGTGACGAACTCGATTTCATCGCGGATCGCTACGCGCTGGGCTGGATCTGCGGCCAGCTCGAGGCGCGAGGGCTGGAGGCGCCGTTTTTTAACAGTCAGGGGTCAGAGCTCAGGAGTCCGAAGTGAAGGGACACCGTCCGGGACGCACATCATGAATACTGTCCAGAACGGTGTTCTCGAGGGCAGCGCGTGAACCTGTCCGAACTCTCGCGGCTCGCGGGGCTCGAGCCGAATGCCTCGAGCGACCCAGAAATTGCGGGCGTAACGCACGACTCGAGGCTCGTCAGACCCGGATTCGTTTTCGTCGCCATAACGGGCGTGCCGTTACCGACGCGTCCGCCGCTGGATGGGCACGATTTCATCGAGAAAGCGCTCGAGAACGGCGCTTCGGCGGTCGTCGGCACGAAGAGGCTCGAATTACGCGTGCCGTACATCCGTGTTTCAAACGACCGTCAGGCGCTGGGCGATCTCTCGAGCGCCTTCTGGGGTTTTCCAGCGAAAGCCATGAAGGTCGTCGGCGTGACCGGATCGAAGGGCAAGAGCACCACCACGGCGTTGATTCATCACCTGCTCGAGAACGCGGGCGTGCGCGCGGCCCGCATCAGCACCGTCGGCGTGCGATACGCCGGTATAGACGAGCTGCTGCCCGGTCACTTCACCACGCCGGAGGCGCCGCAGGTTCAGGAATTGCTGGCACGATTTGTAGCCGCAGGTTGCACGCACGCGGTTCTGGAAGTCAGTTCGCACGCCCTGGCGCTCGAACGCGTGCGCGGCATCCGGTACGACGTGGGCGTCTGGACGAACCTGGAAGCCGAACACCTGGATTTTCACGGCACGATCGATGCGTACTTTGCGGAAAAACGCAAGCTCCTGGAGCGCTCAACCTTCGGCGTGCTCAACCGCGAGGACGCGCGCTTCCCGCAGCTCGAGATGCCGCACTGGTCGTACGGAACGGGAGGCGATTGGCGCACGGAAACCGCGCGCGAGACGATCCGTGGACTGGAGTTTCGCGTTCTCTCGCCCATCGGTGATTTCGAGTCGAGCGTCCCGATGATCGGCGGATTCAACGCCCAGAACGCACTCGCCGCGATGGCGACGGCGGCCAGACTCGGGTTGAGCATCGAACAGATTCGGGATGGCCTCTCGAGTTTCCCCGGTGTCCCAGGGCGGATGCAGATCGTGCAGTCCGAACCGTTCCGGGTGATCAACGATTTCGCGCATACGGAAAACTCCATCCGTGCAGCCCTCCAGACGCTTCGGGAAACGACGCCGGGCAGGATCATCCTGGTGGTCGGCGCAGCCGGTGAGCGCGGCACGGAGCGCCGTACTGGAATCGCCCGAGCCGCCGCGCACGGCGCGGACCTGACGGTCTTGACCGAAGAGGATCACCGCACGGAATCGCTCGAGGCCATCCTCGAGACGATGCGAACCGCGTTCCTCGAATCCGGCGGCGAGTCGTATCACCTCGAGCCGGACCGGCGCGAGGCGATCCGCTGGGCGGTGCAAAACGCGCGCGCGGGCGACACCGTGCTGCTCGCGGGCAAGGGTCACGAACGCAGCATGGAGCGCGGTGCGGACGCAGTCTTTTGGGACGAGACGGCGGAAGCCCGAGATGCACTCGGTCGAATCGTGAGGCTCGATTCGTGAGGTGAAGTTCGCGGCTGTGCCGCTCGAGGTGCACGTGCGGTTTGCATCTGGAACCGATCCATCTCGAGGGCGCGACGCGTGGAGCGGCAGATCAATCGAGCGAGCCCGACGATGCCGACGGAGGCGTTTCCTCTTTCGCGCGCATCAGTTGTTGAACCCGCGCGCGGTAGCGCGCCCTCAGTTCCCCGGCGCGTTCGGCCTCCAGATTCGGCTGGTACACCCTCAGCGCGGGCATCGCGGCGCTGGTGGTGATCGGCGCGCCCTGGCTGGCGTTGAGGTGATACCAACCCAGCCAGGCTGCGCCCCAGACGGTCGCGTTCGGCGCGGAGTAGACCTGAATCGGAGTGCCGTACAGGTCGGCCTTGATCTGCATCCAGAGCGCGTTCTGGGTCGGACCTCCGACCGCGCGGATCGAGGTTCCGGGCTGAGGGCGCCCGATGGCGTCACGAATGCGCTCGAGCAGGTGCGCGCTCTCGAACGACAATCCCTCGAGCACCGCGCGCGCGAGATGTCCGAGGCCGTGCGCCTCGCGCAACCCGGTAAAGACGCCGCCGTCCAGTGAAGGTTCGCGCGGATCGTCGGAGAGTTGGCGCAAGTGCGGAACGAAACAGACGCCGTCCGCACCGACCGGCGCGCGGGCAGCCGCCTTCGTTACGCGCTGGTACGCTTCAACCGAGCGCTTGCCGAACTCGGGTGCATCCAAACTCGGGTCATTGAACATCCGCACGAACCAGTCGAAGACCGACCCCGAAGCCCGCATGCTGGCCATGACCCAATAGCGCCCCGGCAGCGCGTGATGCCCGACGGCCACGGATTGCGCCCGGATGGCCGCCTGAAGCTGTCGAGCTTCGAGGGTCGCGAACATGATTTCCGCCGTACCGCAAGCGTTCAGCAGCACGCCCGGCTCGGTCGCACCCGCACCCGCCGCCGCGCAGGGTTGATCGTGGGCGGATTCCATCACGGGAAGTCCGCACGGCAACCCCGTCCGGGCGGCAGCTTCGCTCGTGACCTGCCCAATGGCTTCTCCGGGCGGGCGCAACGGCGCGAGAAGATCCGACGGGAGCCCCAGGTCTCGCAGAACGTCGTCCATCCAGGTTCGTTTCTCGAGATCGAACAGCAGCGTTCTCGAGGCTTGCGTCAGGCCCATCTGGACGCGTCCAGTCAGCTTGAAGGCGATCCAATCGGCGGTCGAAACCCAACGCAGCCCCTCGAGCGGACGTTGGTTCTTGAGCCACAGCAACTTCGAGAGGCTGTAGGTGTGATCCGCCATCAGGCCAGTTCGCTCGCGCAACGCCCGCACGTCGAAGTGCGCGAAGAGTTCGTCGCTGTCAGGCTTCGCGCGGGTATCGAACCAGGCCAGAATGCTGCTCCTGGGTTGGCCGTCGTCGTCCAGCAACACGCCTGCCTCGCCGAAGCTGCTGATCCCGAGGCAGGCCAGGTCTGTCGGAGCGATCTCGAGCGCGGCCTCCTGGATCAAATCCGCAACCACCGCCCAGAGAGCGTCGGGATCGTGGTGCGCTTCTTGGGGGCCATCCCAGGTGATGGGCGTCGGCGCACTGCGCAACTGGATCACGCCGCCGGTGGTGGTAAACACGCCGACCTTGATCAGGGTCGTTCCCAGGTCGATCCCGAGCAGCAGTTCGCGGTTCACGTGCTCCTTTCGTGCCGCGATCGGATTGTCCAGTCTGGAAAGGGTGTCCGAGCCATTGCGTTGTCTGTACCGGGCATTTTACAGCACGGGCCACCGATTCTCGAACGGCTGCATCCCGATCGCGGGCCTCGAGTCGCAGCGCTCGAACAACCACGGCAGACCGTCCAGGACACCAAGCCGCGCCAATCAAAGAATTGCGTCCCAGACGGTATTCTTCTGGATCAAGCCATCAAGTGATAGAGCAGCGCTTTTTGAGCGTGCAAGCGATTTTCCGCCTGATCGAAAACCCGAGACTTCGCGTGCAGGGTGGCCTCTTCGAGCACTTCCTCGCCGTAATGGGCGGGCAGGCAATGCAAGAAAATACCTTTCGGGTCGATCGTTTCCAGGGTTTGGGCCGTGACCTGAAACCCCTTGAAGTCGCGCACTTTGCGGTTCGCAGCGGCATCGGCTTCCTGGCCCATACTGACCCAGGTGTCCGTGTACAAGACCTGCGCGCCCTCGAGGGCACCGGCGGCGTCGTTGGTGATGCTGATGCTCGCGCCGCGCCTCATGGCCTCCAAGACCACGGCGGCGTTGGGTTCGTAGCCTTTGGGCGTGGCCAAGGTCAGCTTCGCGCCGGAAAGCACCGCCATCTCGATGTGGCTGTTGGCCATGTTGTTGCCGTCACCCAGGTACGTCACGCGCAAGTCCTGCGTGTCCCCGAAAGTCTCCTCGATGGTCTGATAATCCGCCAGCAACTGCACGGGATGCAAAAAGTCCGACAGGCCGTTGATCACGGGTTTGCTGGAATAGTGCGCCAGTTCGTCCACGGTCGAATGCAGGTACACGCGGGCCATGATGCCGTCCACCCAACGCTCCAGATTCATGGCGATATCGCGCACGGGTTCGCGCGTACCCAGACCGATCTCGGCGTTGGAAAGGTTGACTGAATGCCCGCCCAACTGGAACATCGCCACGTCGAAGGTCGTGCGCGTGCGCAAGGACGGCTTCTCGAAGATCATTGCGAGCGTTTTCCCTTCCAAGGGCCGCAGGCCCTTGAACGCGCCTTTTTTCATGCCGTGCGCGGTGTCCAGCACCGCGTGGTACTCGTCGTGCGAGAGGTCGAGATTGGAAAGGAAATCCCGTCCCGACAAACTGGGTCTGTTTCGGAGCATCTGGGCTTGGGGCATGGTTTTCTCCATTTGCATCTGAGATCTGGGCGTCGCTCTGCATGAGTATACGCATTTGTGCATGTTGCCTGCGACTTCACAATCATTTTAGTCGAATTTGAGATGACTCGAGCCACCGGAACACCGTCCAGCACGCACATCAGGAAACGCGTGCTGGACGGTGTTCTGGCGTTGTATCACAGGGTTGACCCGCTCGAAGCACCTCCTCGGGCTGACTCCTCGGCAATAACGCGAATTCAGTCACAGCTCAGCCCGGTCAAAGGCTTAGCTCAGGGTGCGCGAATACCTTTCCCGTGTGCGCAAGCAATCAAATCGTTCTCGAGCGCACGAAAGCGGCGTCTTCAACGGACGCCAGGAGGTCACATGAAATCCATCTCGACCATCGTCAAACTCGCGCTCGGCGCGGCAACGGCAGCAGGACTCGGATCGTGCGGTCTGCTCGGCAACGTCGGCGGCGGCGGCCCAGTCGTGACGGGCAACGTCGCCGGGGTGGCTCCGGCAGCAGCCGATTACCGGCTCGCGCTCGTCAGGTACAGCACTTTCGGAGCCAACACCACGGAACTCGAGGCCGCACAATTCCTGAACGCCTTCACCCTGACGGGCGGCGTCGGTGCTTACACGGGCAGCCTTCCGAAAACCATCGACATCGGTGGCGGCACGAAAGCCTTCTTTCGGGTGGTCGTGTTCGACGACATCAACGACGACAACAAATACGATCGAGACGCCACCAACAGCGCCGGCGGTAAGGATCGGATTCTGACCGATTCAGCCAACGGCAAAGCTGACGGCGGTGACCGCTACCTGGTGTACGCCACCGACAACCAGGATCTGGTGGCGGGCAAACCGCTCGTCAAAGGCTGGAACGTGGTCGTTGACGCCAACCGCGATACCAACTTGGCCCTCAACACGGGCACCGCAGACGACACGATCAGCCAGACCTTGACCGGCGTGAGCCTGAACTACTGAATGCCACGCGGCGACCAGGACGCGTACACCGACAAACAAAAGCGCCAGGCTGCCCACATCGAAGAGACCTACCGCGAACGCGGCGCAGCCGATGAACGCGCTGAATCAATCGCTTGGGCGACGGTCAACAAGCACGATGGCGGCGGTCAGCGATCAGGCTCGGGGCGATCTGAAGCCGCTCGGAGAGGCTGGGAAACGCGGCGCAAACGACAGGTCTGAGATCCTCATGGACGGCACGAACCGGATCCCTCGAGTACGCGCGCTCGAGGGATCAAGGGCAACGTCAGAACGATCCCACCTCGGATTCTCGAAGAAAGCCTCGCGTTCTCGCAGAAAACGGTGTTTGGAGGGCCAATACAGCCGAAACCGCGCCATCGAGCTCGATCAGCCGCCCTTCAGTCCCACAACGTACCGTGGCGCAATGACACGTCTGGAGCGAAGAAAATGACCCTGAACAGGATTCTGGTGATTGATGACGACGCCGGGATTCGATCCATGCTGCGCCGGGGTCTCAGGCTCGAGGGTTTCGAGGTCGATACCGCCTCCGACGGGATCGAAGGGGTCAGCTCGGCCCTCGCGAACGCACCCTCGGCGATTGTGTTGGATAACCGCATGCCTGGACTCGGCGGGCTGGGCGTCCTTCGGGCGCTTCAAGAAAGGGGAATGGCCACCCCGATTGTGCTGCTCACGGGCGATGACGACCTGACGCTCGCATCGGATGCGAAGCTCGCCGGCGCCGCGTTTTTCTTGCGTAAACCGGTCTCGCTGGCGGCTCTGGCGGCCATTTTGAACGCGATCATCGACAAGACCGAACCCTGATGGCGGCGCAACGCGTCTCCTGCTCACCGAGAAACCCGAGCAGGTCTTCGCGCACCAGCACAGCCCGCCGCAAGAATCGCGCAGACGCAAGCGCACGAACGAAAGCGATCAATTCCCGCTCGACCAGCTCTCGCGCCCCATCCTTGGTTCCTGGTGCTTCGTCGTTTCGCATCTTCGCACCGATGCTGAAGATTCGTTCGGCTGTATCGCGTTCCCAACGCAAACGATCGTGCCCAATCCGACCTCGAGCCAACCTGCATCAACAGCCTGAGCGCTGCGAGACTGATTTGAGTGTTCTCGCTGGCACGATTCAATGCGTATGCACGCTCAGCCTTCTCAAGGCGTGGCGCCAGATCACGACGGCATGACGGTGCGAGCTTACTCCTGATACACGAGTCGTCCGTACATCTCGAGGAGGCAACACTGATGAACACATTCAAGCTCGCTTTCGGAACCGTGCTCGGGCTAACCGCCCTCGGTGCGATCACACGGGCGCAATCGCCGACCCCGTTCGTGCTCTACTCAGCCATTGGCTACGCGCAGGCCGTGGCGGATGCCTTCACCAAGTCCACCGGTATTCCGGTCAAACTCGTCGACCTCAGCACTGGACCGCTGGTGGCCAAAGTCCAAGCTGAAAAGCAGAACCCGCAGTGGAATCTCGCCTGGTTCGATGGCGGCGAGGCGATGCGCGACCTGGCCAACCAAGACATGCTCCTCAAGGGCTGGGAGCCTTCCGTCAAGTGGAACGCACTCTCCAAGGAAGTCCGACCCGCCGACAAAGCCTACGTGCCGGGCGGCGTGACCCTCGCAGGCGTGTTCCTGGTCAACACAAAAATGGTGCCCGAAAACAAGACGCCCCAGAGCTGGCAGGATCTGACCAAACCCGAATGGAAAGGTCTCGTCGGCATGCCGAACCCGGCGGTCTCCGGCCCGACGTACCCGCTCGTGGCTGGGCTGATGCAGACGCTCGGCGGCGTGGATCAGGGCAAAGCGCTCCTGATGAGCCTCAAGCAGAACGGGCTTCAGGTCTTCGATACGGGCGGCCCGCTGGTCAAGCAACTCTACGCCGGAGCCATCGCCGTGGCCGCCACGCAGAGCACGCGAGGCGTGGATGCGCTCGTCAAGAAGGAAGCCGTGCGCGTCGTGTTCCCCAAGGGTGTGGCGCTCCTTCCGTCCGATTTCGGCCTGAGCGCCAAGTCGAGCCCCGAGGCGCTGGCCTCGGCCAAGAAATTCGTCGAGTTTTTCCTCTCGCCCGAGGGGCAGAAGCTCGCGTTGACCTCCGGCGACAGCGACGGCTACTACTACCCGCTCGTCGAGGGCGCGAGCGCCCATCCGCTGGCTACACCGCTCGAGAAGGTTCCGTACCAGAAGGTCGATCCGCAGATGTGGGGGCCGCGCGAAGCCGAGATCAACACCTGGTTTGCGAACACGATCGCCCGGTAACGGCAGATCGTGGCTGCGCCGATTCTCAACCCTCAGCGCGCGAACGCCCGCCCTCGTTTCGGTCGGGCGTTCGACCATACTGCTCGCGGGCTCGGCGAGTCGTTGGGTGGCTTATTCGTCGCTTTGACGGTCGGCGCGCTGTTGCTCTTTCCGATGGTCAGTTTTTTGCTGCTCTCCTTCGTACCGGGATTGTTCGGGCAGGCGGGCGGGGGCATCGGTTCGTTCTCGAGGGCACTCGGCGGGTACGCCCTCGAAGCTTTGCGAAACTCCCTCATCGTCGGTCTCGCTTCGGCAGTGATCTCGGCGGCGCTGGGTCTGTGGCTGTCGTGGCTGACGCAACGCACGAACTTGCGCGAAGCGCGCCTCGTGGACGGGTTCGTGTGGGTACTTTTGCTGGCGCCGTCGTATCTGATCTCGATTGGCTGGTTGACGCTGGTGCAACGGGGCGGTTTGCTGAGCGGGGTCGGTCTCGAGTGGCCGTGGCTGCGCGGGTTGATCCTCGGCCCGGTCGGGGTGACGCTGGTGCTGGCCCTCAAGCACCTGCCGTTCGCGTACCTGGCCATTGCGCCGGGTTGGAGCGGTGCAGGCGGTGAACTCGAGGAAGCCGCCCGCGTCCACGGTGTGCGCTCGGGCCGGAGCGCTCTGCTTTCAGCGCAACTCCTGTTGCCCTCGATCGCGGCAGCCTTTGCGGTCAGTTTCGCGGAATCGCTCGGGGATTTCGGTGTGGCCAGTACGCTCGCCGCCAACGCGCACTTCCCGGTCGCGACCTTCGCGATTTACCGAGCCTTGTACGCCAACCCGCTCGATTTCCCGCTGGCGTCTGCGACGAGTTGGCTGCTGTTGTTGGCCTCGGGTGTGGCGCTCTGGTTTCAGGCGCGCGTCGCGCGGCGCGCTCGGGCTTACGCCGCGCTGACGGGCCGATCGAGACCAGCGCGCCGCATCCGGCTCTCGGGCCTCAGCGCGACTATTTCTCGAGCGGGGCTCGTTACGATGGCGCTGTTGGCGCTCGGCATTCCGGCGTTGGGAACCGTCTCTAGCGCCTTCACGCGCAAGCTCTCGGATGGCTTGGTGTTATCTAACCTGACCTTCGAGCATTTCCTCGAGGCCGCGCGGATCGGGTTGGTCGGGCCATTTTGTTTCTCAGCGCTTTTGGCATTGATTGCCGCAACTGTGGCGGTTGGGTTGGGGCTCTCGCTCGCCGGATTGCTGGCCCGACCGACGCCGATCGCCCGAGGACTCGATCTGGCGCTCTTGGGCGCGATGGCGATGCCGGGTCTGGTATTGGCGGCTGGCTACATCTTCGCCTTCAACCAACCCTTCATCCCTCTCTACGGCACAGCCGGGCTATTGTGCGCCGCTTACGCCGCCGGAGGGATGCCCGCCACGAGCCGATTGCTGCTCGGGCCGGTGACGCAGTTGCACCGCAGCCTCTCGGAATCCGCCCGCGTCCACGGCCTGCGTCCAAGCGCGGTGGCGCGCGCCATCACGGGGCCGCTGTTGGCCGTGCCGATTTTCTCAGCTTGGTTGCTGGCGGCCACCCACGTGATGTTCGAGCTGCCGATGAGTGAACTTTTGTACCCACCCGGTTCGCCGCCGCTGCCGGTGGCACTGGTGACGTACACGAACAACTTCGAGTTCAGCCTCGGCGCGGCGCTCGAACTCGAGGCAGTCGCCCTGGTGCTGGTTGCGGTCGGGTTGGCGCGTTGGGCCTTCTCGCGTTTGACACCACCCGCTTGGCGCAGGGGCGCGCACGATGAGCAATCCGTCCGTTCCACACGGCTCGGTGAGTTGACTTGAGCGGCATCATCGTCGAGGGGGCATCGAAGCGATTCGGATCGGTGAAGGCGCTTCAGGACGTCAGCTTCAGCGCTCTGCCGGGCGAGTTCGTGGTGCTGTTGGGGCCGTCGGGTTCGGGCAAAACGACGCTCTTGCGCGCGCTCGCAGGGCTGGAGCCACTGGATGCCGGAACGATTCAGCTCGGCGAGAAGCTGGTCGAGGATGCGCGCTCTGGCCTGCGGCTGCCCTCGGAGGCTCGCGGGTTGGGCATGGTCTTTCAGGAATACGCGCTCTGGCCTCATCTCAGCACCTTTGAAAACGTGGCGTTACCGTTGCGCGAGCGTCGCCTGTCGGACTGGAAGGCTCGGGCGCTCGAGGCGCTCGAGCGCGTCGGTCTGCCCGCGCACGCCGCACGATTTGCGTACGAACTTTCCGGCGGTCAGCAGCAGCGCGTGGCGCTCGCCAGGGCGCTGGCCGGGCGACCTGAGGTGCTTTTATTCGATGAACCCCTTTCAAATCTCGACGCTCAATTGCGCGAGGAGTTGCGCCTCGAGATCGCGCGCTTGACGCGCGAGTACGCGATCACCAGCGTCTACATCACGCACGACCAGTCCGAGGCGTTCTTCCTGGCCGACCGGCTCGGCGTGATGAGCGCGGGGCAGCTGGTTCAGTTCGATAGCGCCGAGGCCGTCTACGAGCGCCCGGCCAGCCCCTTCGTGGCGCGGTTCACCGGCGCGATGGGTGGCTTGGAGGGCGTCCTGGAAGCGGGTACAGTGCGCTTTGGATCTTCGCCAAACGCTTCGGGCTCCGTTCCAGTCGAGGTCTACCTGCGCCCGGAAGGCCTCGAGATCGTGCTTGCGCCCGCCCCGGATGCGCTTTTGGCCACCGTCGAACACGCGGCCTACGTCGGCGGACGCTACCAGTGCTGGCTCGCGCTCGGCGGGGGCCGGGTTCTGGCCTGGCATACGCAGAGGCTCAAACCGAAAGATCGCGTCTGGGTTCGGGCACGCGCGGGGTATCTTCACGCCTTCGACGCATCGACCCAGGCCAACACGGGGCATCACACGATCTCGGGTATGGACGCTGCGTATGCTCAGCAGGAAGCCGGAGGAACCCAATGGAAATAAGCGGTCTATTCGTCGTGCTCGCCTCGTTCCTCGCAAGCGCCGTCGAGATGGTCGAGGCCCTGACCATTGTGCTGGCCGCCGGAACCACGCGCGGCTGGCGCTCGAGCTTGATTGGCGTGGGTGCGGCGCTCGTGGCCTTGAGCGCAATTATCGTCATCTTCGGTCCGGCGCTGGATCGCGTACCGATCGACACGCTGCGCCTGATCGTGGGCGGATTGCTGTTGATCTTTGGCATCCAGTGGTGGCGCAAAGCGATTTTGCGCGCCAGCGGCCTCAAAGCCCTGCACGACGAAGACGCGATCTTTGCCAGGGAGGCTGCCGAGGCGAGCGCGCAGGGTCAGGAAGTGCGGGCGGGGCTCGACTGGTACGCCTTCACCTTGTGTTTTAAGGGTGTGTTTCTCGAGGGGCTCGAGGTCGCGTTCATCGTCGTGACCTTCGGAGCGACCTCGAAAGCGGTCGGGCTGGCGGCGGCGGGCGCGTTGGCGGCGCTGGTGGTCGTGTTGATCGTCGGGGTCGCGGTTCACAAGCCCCTCAGCCGCGTGCCAGAAAACACGCTCAAATTCGCGGTCGGGTTGATGCTCTCGAGCTTCGGCACGTTCTGGGCTGCGGAAGGCGCGGGCGCGAGCTGGCCGGGCGCGGATCTTTCGATCCTGGGGTTGCTGGCGCTCTACGGAGCCCTGTCTTACGGACTGGTGACGGTTCTGCACCGCCGTCGCACGGGCGTCCTCAAGACTTCGGAGGCTTCGTGAAGTTCCTGGTCTCGTTCGCGGCATTCTGGTACGACTTCATCGTCGGCGATGATTGGCGCGTGGCGGCAGCGGTCGCGATCGGGTTGATCGGCACAGCCCTGCTGTCTCGAGCCGGAGTTCCCGCCTGGTGGCTGTTGCCGCTCGCGGTGGTCGCCTTCATGATGGTGAGCCTGGGCGCGAAACGTCGCTGAACATCGCTCATTCCGCGCGACGAGACCGTCCAGCACGCAAATTATTGAATTCAGGGAACACCGTCCAGAACGGTGTTTAATCAACTTCACCGAGGCAAGCCTCGGAGTATGAAAAGCTCGAAATCGGACGCCACCCTCGAATACGTCTCGAGAACATTATCGTCAGTGACGAGGCAAGCCTCGAGGAATGTACCCGGATAAAACTGATTCAACCAATCACTCAGACTGGAGCTGAGTGGTTGAGATAGAAACGCTGGGCGACGATCGTCAAGACCTCGAAGTTCGCCACATCGTGCCCTAGACCGTGCTGCCCTTGTGGCAGTGGCCGCGCAATCGCTCTGACGAAAATACCAAACAAGCCTAACTGAATAGCCAGTGTGAACTATCGTTCAGCGAGGTCATCAGAAAACGCCAGACTCAATTACGTATGTTGGAATTCCTCAGAAGAAAACCCGAGCAACTTTTGATCGGTTGCCTCTGCGCAATCGCGGTCGGCTGCAATCAAGCCGCCGTGCCGATCGCTCCTCCTGCACCTACCCCGAGCTCACCGCCTCCTGCAGCACCTTCCCCATCAACACCGCCGGCGCCGCCCACTCCACCATCGCCTCAACCCACCCCGCCCGCCTTGCCCCCGGCGACTCCGCCGCCGGTATCGCCCCCACCAGTCTTAGGAACAACTCGGTACGTCGACTGCCAGTCCGGAGCAGATTCCAACTCGGGTGCGAACCAGTCGCTGGCCTGGAAAACCATCGGTCGGGCGAACAAGGCCAGTCTCGCGCCGGGCGATGCGCTGGCGTTGAAGCGCGGTTGCACGTGGGCTGAAACGCTCTACGCGGCCTGGTCGGGTACCGCACAGAAACCGATTCGGGTGACCGCTTACGGCAGCGGCGAACGTCCAAGCATTCGCAACGCTGGAAAGGTCGCGATTGAGGTCAGCGGGAGCTATCTCTTGATCGAGAACCTCGAAGTCGGTGCGAATCCGCCCAGCTCCAACCCTCAGGCCGTCGTTTGTAAGAACCAACCTCAGGGCAAACAAGAGGGTGTGCTGTTCGTAAAAGGCGCATCGAACAATACCCTGCAGAACAGCAAAATCTCCGGCATGAGCACCGGCGTCCGGGTTCTCGACGGCGTGATGAATCACATTCTGAATAACGAATTTGCCGCCAACAACGTCATGGAGATCGATACGCCCGACATCAACGGAGACGATGTCGGCGCGCAAGCGATCGTCCTCAACAGCGACGACAACGAGGTCGCCTACAACAGCTTCTGGGGGCACAAAGCCTGTTCCGAGGACTATGGTGAGGACGGCGCATCCATCGAGATTTACCTCGGCAGCCGAAATTACGCGCACCACAACAGGTCGACCTGGGGCGATTCGACCTTCTCAGAGCTCGGCGGTAGCTCGAGCCATCTCGCCAGAGATAACGTCTTTGCCTTCAATCTCTACGTCGCCAGTGGCACGGTCGATGGTTCGATGCTGGTGGTTCGTGGAGATCAGAGTTCGTTCGGCGCAAATCCGGGCACGAAGTTTTTCAACAACACCGCCTATTGGGTTTCGATCGGTACGACCTGCTTTTCGGGCTGTACGCGTTCGATCCTGAGTTCGCACAACAACATCATTTACCAGCGGAATGCGCCCAATCGCGGCGTGTCGGTCGTCTTCGCGGATGCGCCGTTCGACGAGGGCAACAACCTCTACTTCAAATCGGGCGGCGGGGCGTTCGTCAACATCGGCGGAGGAAGCATGAGTTCGAGCTCGTCCATTGCGGATCCGCAGTTTCTCAACGCCCTGAACGGCGATTTCAACGTCGCGAACTCGAGTCCGGCACGCGACGCAGGGACGCTCGCGCCCCTGCTCGAGTTCGGTATCCAAACGGACCTGGCGGGCAATCCGATTCCGCAGAGCGGTTCGCCCGACCTCGGCGCGTTTGTCCAACCCTGAGCCCCGGCTAGCGCGTGAATACCTTCAGCGTGCGGATTCGTGGATATTCGTCACGGTGACAGCGGCGAAGCTCGAGCATGCTAAACCCATGATCCGAGGTCTATGGAACCGCATCGCCATGGCTGCCGGTGGATTGCTGCTCGCCGCCTGCACTTCGTTGTTTACCCAATTCGAACCATCGGAGGTCGTCGTTTCCATAGATCGATCTCAGGTGATCGGCACGAGCCACCTCGAGGTCGGGGTGACGCACATGCAGGCCAGCGCCAACCCGGACGGCGACCCGCAGGCGGTGGCGCGCGCTCGCGAGTTGCTGCGCGCAGGTGCCGTATTTCAGAACCAGCACATCATGGGTTTCGGTGCCAACGATCCTTGGCCCGACCCGAGACTCGCCTCGCCCTCGCAGTGGTCGTGGGAGAGCCTCGACCAGCGCGTGCGGCTGATGCGCGAAACTGGCGGACGGCTGGTGCTGACGCTCTGTTGCGCCCCGACCTGGATGGTCGATCCGAACTGGCGCAGCGGCACTGACTGGAGCAAGCTCGAATGGGCGCCGCTTCAGGAGCGCGAGGACGACTTCGCCCGCCTGTGCGCCGAGGTCGCGCGGCGCTACAGGGACGTGGCCTACTTTCAGGTTTGGAACGAATTCAAGGGAATGTGGAACGCCGGAGCCTCGACCTGGGATTTCGTGCGCTACACCAGGCTCTACAACAAAGTCTGGACCGCCGTGAAAGCGGTGCGACCGGATGCAAAAATCGGAGGCCCGTACCTCGTAATCGAGGGCAGTGGTGCAGCTGATCGGCTCGGCTTCCCGCAGACAATCGAGACGGCCAGCCCGATCACCCAACGCGACCGGGACGTGCTGGCCTATTGGATGCGCTACAAGACCGGTGCGGATTTCATCGCCGTCGACCGCTCGGTGACGACCCGAACAGATGCCTTCCGATACAGCGAAGCGGACTTGATGCGGCTGACGCCGCTCTTCGGTGAGGTCGTACGCCAGATTCAACGCTTGCCGGGCTACCGCGCCGAGCCGATTTGGATGGCGGAGGACAACGTCTGGTACGAGGGCAAGTCGGACGAGCCTTCAGAAGCCTTTCAGGCGGCGGCCCTGGCCTCGATGCTCAAGCACGAACTCGAGGCGGGCCTCAGCGTTTCGCTCCGCTGGTCGCCGGAGCAGCAGATGGATTCTGGGCAGCCAACCCAGAATCGTCAGAATTGGTTTACGAACACGCACCGGAGCGGTGGAGGGCAGCCGCTCCTCGCCTACGCAGTCTATCGAATCTTTCGCGAACAGTTTTCACCCGGCACGCCGTTGGTCGGCGCGAGGGCCAGTTTGGGCAGCCTCGAAGTGCTGGCTTCTGAGGACGCCGTTTTGCTGATCAACACCAGGGTTAGCGCGATCAGGGTCGCCCTTGGGGCGAAGCGCTTCAGCCTTCAACCCTACGAAGTTCGCCTCGTAGCGAACGCCCGTTGATCGACTCGTAGACGTTCGCCTCGTACAGCCAAGATTCGGAGACGAGGGCCAGTACGGTTGCGGAGCGATCAAAACGGAGCCGAAAGCGATCGGTATCTTGAGCGTCAAAGACGTGCGGCCTTAATCGTTCCTCAGGGTCATGCATCCTCACATATTTGGAGTTTGCAGCATTATTCACGAAACTCCGAGAAACCACTTCCGCGATAATGAACGTTTTTAAACCATTCGCGCGAAACGGTTGCAGGATGCAAAATCTGAGTCTTCGCCTGAATATTCATGCCGTCGTCAAAATAATGATGCCAGCATCAAACGCAAAATGCGCCAACCCAAGTTGATCGGATTCCCTCGGTCAGCCCCCCGCGATGGCACATGTTTTTGGCTCGATCGTACCGTACCAATTCCCCCACATTACTCACTTTCTACTCACCGTATCCGACAATTACTGAAACAGGAGGGATTGACCGATGCCCCTGCAATGAACGACATCGGAAGGCATCGTCGTTTCGAGCGCACGAGGGGCGCACCGCATTGATCCGCGCTCAGGTCTGGCCGTCGCATCGTCCATCTTTTCGGTACTCACGCACCTGCCGGCAACAGTTGGCGGGCACCGACCAATCCGGTACCAACTTCGGGGAGTTCGTCGTTTCAAACTTTGACCCGAAGGTGATTTCCCAACACGCGTCGAAACCACTCGGTCACCACGACTCACGCAGCGCAGGGGGACGACCATGACGACGAACATTGGAACGGTAAACGCGTTTCCGATCAGTGCCAGCAACCCTCGATTCGAAGAACGAAGCAAGTCGGCTCGGATCAGCGTGATCATCCCCGCCAAAAACGAAGCTAAGAACTTGCCCCACGTCTTCCCGCGCATTCCGTCTTGGGTCGACGAGCTGATCCTGGTCGACGGCAACTCGAGTGACGACACGGTGGCGATCGCGCTGGCGCTGAGACCCGATACCCGAATCGTCAAGCAAGAGGGGCGCGGCAAAGGGAATGCACTGCGGGCAGGGTTTAGCGCCGCCAGCGGGGACATCATCGTCATGCTCGACGCGGATGGTTCGACCGATCCTCAAGAGATCGGGGCCTTTGTTCGACACCTGCGCAACGGCGCGGACTTCGTCAAAGGATCGCGCTTCCTGCAAGGTGCGGGAACCTCCGACATGACCAACTTGCGTTATTGGGGCAACATGGGGCTGACCGGACTGGTTCGAATGCTTTTCGGTGGTCGCTTTACAGACCTGTGCTACGGCTACAACGCCTTTTGGGCGGACGTCCTGCCGCAGCTCGATCTCGACTGCGACGGTTTCGAAATCGAAACCTTGATGAACGTCCGGGCGCTGCGCTGCGGGCTCAAAATCGTCGAGGTGCACAGTTTCGAGACCGAGCGCATCCACGGCGAGAGCAATCTGCGAACCTTCCCCGATGGCTGGAGGGTGCTGAAAACGATTTTCCGCGAGCGCTTCAGCCGCAATTCGACGCTCCCGGTCGCGCACAGCGCGGAACCAAGTTAGCGCGTCGAGACTGCCGAACGAAAGCCTCGACGCTCCGTGCTGGATGAACCAGCGCATTGATCCGTGATCGGGAGCCCGTGAAGATGCAAGTACCGGAATCTGCAGCCGCCGACCCGACGCGATTCACGAGCCTCGTCTCGGTGGTGGTCTGCGCCTACACCGAGCGCCGTTGGGACGAACTCGTCGCCGCCTACCGCTCGCTCGTCGCGCAGACGTACCCTCGACGCGAGGTGATCCTCGTCATCGACCACAATGAGGAGCTCTTCCGGCGCGCCGAGGAAGCCTTCCCCGGCGCGACGGTGATCGCAAATCGTGAAACGAAAGGGCTCTCGGGCGCGCGCAACAGCGGCGTCCAGGAGGCAAGCGGCGAGGTGATCGCTTTCCTCGACGACGACGCCGCTGCGGATCCCGACTGGCTCGCCAACCTCGCCCAGACCTACAGCGACCCGCGAACCATCGGCGCGGGCGGCAAGATTCGACCGAACTGGCGCAGCGCGCGCCCGAACTGGTTTCCGGAAGAGTTCTGGTGGGTGATCGGCTGCACCTATCGAGGCATGCCCGAAACGCGATCGGACGTGCGCAACCTGATCGGGGCGAACATGTCATTTCGGCGGCGCGTCTTCGATGAACTCGACTTCCACGTCGGCCTCGGACGGGTCGGCACCATACCATTGAGCGGCGAGGAGACGGATTTTTGCATTCGACTCGCAGCCCTCTGCCCTGACTTTGTGCTGGTCTACGAGCCCGCCGCCTGCGTCTCTCACACCGTTACCGCCGATCGAACGCAGTGGTCGTATTTTCGATCGCGCTGTTTCGCCGAGGGCATTTCAAAGGCGATCATCGCCGGGCGCGTCGGGCAGCAGCGCGGGCTTGCCTCGGAGCGCGCGCACGCCGCGCGCACCCTGCCGCAAGGGGTCGTGCGCGGACTCCAGTCCACGCTTCGAGACCGGAATTTGGGCGGCTTGGCCCGAGCTGCTGCGATTGTCGCAGGTCTAGCCTTTACCGTCAGCGGGTACTGCGTCGGCGCAATCCGGATCCGGCTGTGAAGTCGGTTCCGCGAGCGCACCGTAACGCGACTGCGCGTAAACATTCACGCGTCGTGGCACGTCGGTCGAAATTGCGAGCGATCGCCATGTGTCCGAGTCCGCTCCTCCGCCAGCCAGCCAGCCATGCCGAGGGTTGGCACGGAACTACCGCTATGGGTGCACCGTGACGGAAACCCGGCGGGCAGGCGTTCACCCATCGCAACCTCGGGCGCTCCCCCCGAAGGGCTTACGTGACCCTTCGGTCAGCGACGAATACCTGCCCTCGAACACCGGCGACCGGGCGGTAGTTCAATCGGTATCTTGGTGGCTCTACGGCGGCCCGACCGTGGCGCTCGCGCTGTGGATCGCCAGCCTATCGCGCATCGAGGTTCGGAATATCCCCGATGTGGGGCTGGTCGGGGCGCTCCCGACGACCTTTTTCGCCTCACTGATCGCTTTGTCGTTCAGTTTTGCGGCTCTCGTCTTTCATGCGCCGCGCTCGAGGCTGCCATGGCTGGTTCACATCGTGTCGCTGATTCTCGTGCTGCACGGCACACCTTCGTTTATTTACGAGGTCGCCCGCTTCCCGTGGTCGTACAAACACGTCGGTGTAACGAGCTTCATTCAGCTCAACGGGGCGGTCAACCCCGGCGTCGATGCGTACCACAACTGGCCGGGGTTTTTCGCCCTGAGCGCGTTTTTAACCGAGTTGATGGGCTACGCCGACGCCATCGGCATCGCCCGTTACGGTCAACTCGTTTTCAACGTGTTGTATCTGGGGCCGCTGCTGGCCGTGTTCGGCTCGCTCTTCCCGAGTCCTTCTGGCGGCTGGTCGCGCCGGGCGACCTGGATCGGTGCGTGGTTCTTCTACCTCACGACCTGGATCTCACAAGACTATTTTGCCCCACAGGCCATCGGCTATCTTTTCGACTTGACAGCCCTGGCGATCGTGCTGTCCTGCTTCCCGGCCAGGCCTCTGGTCGCCGATGCGCATCGGCGCGGTCGATTCTGGCGCATGCATTCAACCGTAACGGACTTCTTGCGGCGGGACTCGGGCGACCTGGGTGGCACAGGGCGCGCAAACCCCGGCATGGCGGTGCTGGTCGTGCTGTTGATGTTGGCCATCGTCGCGACCCACCAGCTGACGCCGTTCATGCTCACCGTCTCGCTCGCGGCTCTCGCCGTCACGCGCCGAACTTCGCTTTTTTGGGCACCGATCGCCTTGGTGGCCCTGATCATCGTCTGGACCGTGACGGGCGCTGCGGGCTTCATGTCTGACGCGCAGCACTGGAGCGGTTCGCTCGGGGACATCGTCAAGAACATGTTCGCCTCGGGCGTCGGCCTGATCGTCCCGACCGATCGCCAACAGTCGCTCGCCGCCTCGTTCCCGAAGTACCTGACCTTGCTGGTCTGGAGTTGCGCCCTGCTCGGAGCCATTAAAGCGACGCGCGAAGGCAATCCGCCCGTCCGCGCGGGCCTGCTGGCCGTCGCACCGCTATCGCTGAAGCTGGTTCACGCCTATGGCGGCGAGATGATCCTGCGCGCCTACTTTTTCTCGCTGCCGTTCGCCGTGGCGCTCGCCGTCAACCTCGCCATTCCCAAAGGTCGGCGGCTCTCGAGAAGCCACGCGATCGGGCTCGGTGTGGTCAGTGCGGTCGTTTCCATCGGTTTCATCGCCAGTTACTACGGCAACGAGCGGCTTGCTCGCGTCCTGCCCGAGAATGTGCGCATTTCCGAGCGTCTCTATTCAGAAGCGCCGCGATCTGCGGCCTTCGTGGGGGTCTCCGTGTACTCGCTGCCGTACCCGCTCAAGGGCGACTATCCCAACTATGCGATCGTGTCGCTGCTCGATCGCCACCTCGACGTGGGCGGGAGACTCGCCCCGCAGGACTTAGCGAGCATCAAAGATCTGGTCGTTCGCGAGCGCCGACCGGCGGCGTACCTGATCTTATCGAGCCAGGAGGCCAGCTTTCGCACCGCCCGCGACATCGTGACGCCGGAGCGATACGCCACCTTTGGTACGGCGGTGAAAACCTCGAGCGATTGGCGGCTGTTCGCTCGCGACGGGAGCATCGAGGTTTACATCTTCAACAATCCGGCACTCGCGAGGTCGAAATGAATCGGTGGTCGCTCGCCGTGCTCGCCTCCTGCCTGGCCGTCGCTGGAGCGCAGATGCTCGGCGGCCCCAACCCTCTGAGGGTCGCGGTTTCTCTGCTGTTCGCGTTGATCCTTCCCGGCCTGGCCGTGCTGAGGCTGCTGAGGATTGAGCGTCCGGAGCAAGTTTGGACCCTCACCGTACCGACCAGCCTCGCGATCGAGACGGTGCTTGCGCTGGCGCTCGTTTACACCCACCATTGGTCCGTTCATCTCATCTTGATCACCCTCATCGCCGTTTGTATTGCGGCGATCGGTTTCGAGGAGCGGGAGCGATTGCGCTCCCTCTGGCGGGCCAGAAACGCGAGTCGAATGCTGAAGCCGCTCGGCGAGACCCCATTTTTTGCGACCGCAGGCGCGGTCATCTCGAGCACCGTGCTGTCGTCGGGTTTGGGCTTCGCCTTCTGGTGGTTTTCAGCGCGTCAAGCCAACGCTGGAGCGGTTGGGCTGGCGTCGGCGTTGGCCTCCGCGACGCTGTTGCTGGGCAACCTGGGCACGCTCGGCTACGGCACGCTCTTGATGGGCGACCTGGCGCGCCAGAGAGCCCGCTCCCGGTTCGCGCTGGCGGGAGCCATCACTGGAGCCGGGGCGGGAACGTTGCTGGGCGCGGCCTTCGTGGCCGTTGCACCGCTCGTCTCGCGCGAGTTCGCTCCGCTTTGGTCTCAACCGCTGCTGGGGCTGGCCTTGCCGCTCGGCTCGGGAGCGATCTCCGCCAGCGTGGTAATCGACGAGGCGCTGATCGGCTTGATGCGCGGCGGACAGCAGCTGGCGAGAAACGTCGTGGCGGCGCTAGCGCGGGTCGCCTTGGTCGTCCTGGTCTTGACGTTGGGCGCACGGGGCGATGCCAACCACTCGATCTATCTGGCGTGGATCGGCGGGGTCACGGTGTCGCTCGCGTTCGTTTTTGCGCTGTATGCGCCTACGCTGCGCGTCCGCCCAAATTTTGCGGTGATGTGGAACCTTCGACGGGCGGCCCTCGGGCATCATTTCGTCAACGTCGCCATGCTCGGCACGGGCAATATCTTGCCGGTGGTGGTGACGGCGCTGCTCTCGACGGCCACCAACGCGACGTTCTACGTCGCTTGGATGATCGTATCGACCGGTTGGATCATCCCGCAGGCGCTCAGCAACGTGACCTACGCCATCGCGCGACGCGCGCCAGATCGCTTCGGGCCTCAGCTGCGATTGAGTCTCTCGGCGTCGCTCGCCTTGAGCGCGCTATACATCCTGATTGTGGTCGTCGCCGCCGAGCCGATCCTGTCGGTGTTCGGAACCAAATTCACACAGGATACCGGCGCACTTCAGATCCTGATGCTGGGCCTCCTGCCCGGAATCTTGAAGACCCACGCCATCGCGATCGCTCGGGTCGAACAGCGGGTCGCCCAGGGTGCCCGATTTGCCGCGCTCGGTTCAGTCCTGGAGCTGCTGGCCGCCGCCACCGGGGCGCGACTCGGAGGCCTCGAAGGTCTGTGCCTCGGGCTGACCGGGGTGTTGATGCTCGAAGGTCTTTTGTGCCTGCCTGTGATCATCAGGGTCGCCGAGAAGCGCGCGCCCTCGGTTCCTGTCGTCAACCGTTCGACGGCAATGGAACGATCCGAGGAGGTTTGCGCGGTCATCTTGACGTACAACCGCATCGACCTTCTTCGCCAGTGCCTGCGGGCCGTCCTGCACCAGTCGCGCCCACCGACGCGCATCTTTGTCGTTGACAACGCGAGCCAAGACGGCACGCACCAGATCCTGGCCAAAGAGTTTCCACAGGTGAAGGTCGTTCGGCTCGAGGTGAATCTGGGATCGGCTGGCGGCTTCACGGCGGGGCTCGAGCGCGCCGTGCAATCGGGAGCCGAATGGGTCTGGATGTTGGATGACGACTGCTTTCCGGAGCGCGAGGCGCTCGGCGC
Organism: uncultured Deinococcales bacterium; assembly: GCA_964244895.1. GTDB lineage: Bacteria > Deinococcota > Deinococci > Deinococcales > JAAFIG01 > CAXTKV01. The sequence goes on along the minus strand of CAXTKV010000056.1, from coordinate 1,210 downwards.
CCTGCTCGAAAACATCGAACGGTTCCCCCACAAGCCGCGCCCGAGCGTGCTCGCGAGCCTCGTGCTCGATGCGGATGGCCGACCCCATCCCGTCTCTCAACCCGTCTGCGGCGTACGGCGGCCACCGTGGCGCGCGCGCGGATCGCGCACCTCAATACGCGCCACGACCTTCGTTTCGACGCTGATCAACCTGCGCGATGTCGAACGCCTCGGCTTGCCGATGACCGAGTATTTCATCAACCGCGACGATACCGAGTTCACCGGACGGCTGCTGAGACGCGGCTTCGGCCTGATGGTTCCCGAGAGTCGCGTCGTGCACCTGGCATCGACCAAGCATCTCTGGGAAGCTGACCCTCGGGATCGGGCCTTTTTCGAGATCCGCAACGAGCTCTGGATGATCCTCTACAGCGATGCCTGGGAGCTCTACGAGCGCGGCTTCTGGCTCGCTCGCCTGAGCTTGATGATGTTCCGGTATCTGGTGACGTTCGGCTTCAGCGCCCGGAGCAGGCGCGTGGTTCAGAGCGCCCTCAAAGAAGCGTTGGCGCGCCGCCCGTCGGCGTTTCTCAAACCCTCGCGCTCACAGGCGATCAGCGGCCTCAGAAGCACTTGAGGCGGGTTCCAATCGGGAGGTCGTGTATGACGATGGAACGAATTCTGCTCGAGGATGTCGAGATCACGGGAGCCCTACCTCGTATCGAATTGGGTTCGGGCAACCACACCTATTCTGAGGGATGGCTGCTGGTCACCATCGGGGGCTGCCCGATCGGACGCGTGGCCGTAACGGATGAGGTCATCGAGCCGGAGGATCTCGCCGGACGCATCTGGGACAGCCTCGAGTCGGCGATCACCACCCATTGTGCACGCGAAGGGTTGAGTCCACCGTCGAGATTGCTGGCCACCGGGCTCGACCCGCTCCAAGTACCGGTCGCGAAACTGGCCCATCGGGCGCAGCCCTTTATATCCGTCGTGATCTGCACGCGGGACCGCGCCGCCATCGCGCCAGCGCTCGAGGCTGTCTTGAACCAGGTCTACCCCGAATTCGAGTTGATCGTCGTAGACAACGCACCCCGGACGGATGCGGTCGCTGGCCTGATCAATGACCAGTTTCGAGGACGGATTCACTACCTTCGCGAGGATCGTCCCGGAGCATCCTGGGCCAGGAACCGAGGGCTGGAAGAAGCGCGAGGGGACATCGTGGTCTTCACCGACG